>DASXXB010000219.1:0-29810 GCA_036503355.1 Kribbella sp.
CGAGCGCCGGCTGTTCGAGGCGACGAAGCTGTACGCCGGCCACGAGGACAAGGCCCAGATCTACCCGTTCTGGAAGGTGTGGATCGACCCGTCGCTGGCCTCCGAGGTCGCGACCCTGCAGACGAACATCGAGAACTACACCCAGCAGAACGCGCTGCAGTTCATCACCGGTTCCAAGAACATCGACACCGACTGGGACTCCTACGTCAAGGGTCTCGACGGTCTCGGTCTCAAGCGCTATCTCGAGATCCAGCAGAACGCCTTCGACAAGGTCCCCAACAAGTAGGTCAAATCATTGGGCCGGCCGACGATTGCGCGGCCGGCCCAGTTTTTGTCATCGGGTCATCGGGTCATCGGCTGGTGTCGGCAACGCCCCGAACCGACAGGTCGGCGATCGCCGCCGTCGATCCCTGCGTGGGCCGAATCCGGACGCGCACCTGGAGTGCGGTGACGCCGCGGGCCGGGATCCGATGCGTACCCATGTGTGTCGTTGCTGCGGAATGCTCGGCCACGAGGTGCCAGCGCCGGCGGTCGTCGCTCGCTTCGACGACGTACTCCGGCGCGTTGTCCGGCTCGTGGAAGGTCACGTCGACCCGCTCGACGGCCACCAGTCGCTCCAGGTCCACGAGGACCCACGGGTCGTCGTCGGTCGTCGCCGCGGCCCAATAGGTAAAGGTCGATCCGTCGTTGACATGCATCGACGGGTGACCGGGAAGGCCCGTGCTGGAACGGGTCGGCGTGTGCCGGCCGAAGAGATTCAGCGGATCCACGACCAGCGGCGGGCTCGGCGGGGGAGCGGTCCGGTCGAGCGGGACCGGGTTCGGTCCTTGCAAGGCCGGTCCGTCGACCGTCACGACCTCCAGCCAGGCCGTCTCGAGTCCGGGGGAGGTGCCGCTGATTCGTGTGGTGCCGCAGTGGTACGAGCGGAAGAACGCCGCGGCCTGCCCGTCCAGAACGGTTGCCGGCCCCGCGGCGGTGAACGTGATCCGGCGTCCGGTGGCGAACTCACCGGGCCCGTCCTCGATGACCAGGGTGATCGGAGCGCTGGACGAGACCTGTTGCCCGTCGGCGTCGGCGAGGGTGGCGACGATGTGCAAGTCATCGGTTCCGTCGGCCCGCTCGAGAACGGTCCGGTCCGCCGACAGCAGCAGCCGGACGGGATCGGCCGGTTCGGGCCACGACGGCGGTTCGATGCCGTAGGCATCGTTGCGGTACCAGTACCACGCTCGCTTCGGCAGCCGCGCGTAGTCGATCATGCCCATCGAACCGAACCGGGGACCGGCGATGCTGCCGTGGTCGAACCCGCACCAGCGCACCTCACCACTGCGCCAGGGATGCCGCCAGGGGTACGGCGACGTCTCGCCGGCCTGCTCCTGGTGGGCCAGATCGCCCCACTGTGGTCCGTAGGCCCCGGGCCGGTGCTCCATGGCCGATCCGTACTCGGACACGATGTTCGCGATGCCGGGATCGGGGAACATCCAGGCTCCGTCGCCGTTGTAGCCCGCGATGTCGCCGAGGTGGTCCAGCTCGCCCCGCTGCACGCCGCCGACCGCCGCCGGCCTGGTCGGATCGAGTTCGTGGACGAGATCCACGAGCCCGGTGACCAGTTTGCGAACCCGGTCCATCACCGCGGGATCGCTGAAGAACACTTCGTTGCCGGTGCTCCAGGCGACCACCGACGGACTGTTCCGGTTGATTCTGATCATCTCGGTCAGCTGCGTCTTCAGGTTGGCCTCGAACCGCTCCCAGTGCTCCGGCTCGACGGGATAGGCGCCACGTCCCCACGGTAAATGCCCGAACGGCGCGGTGCCCCAGAACGGGCCTTCCGACCAGACGAGGAGGCCGAGCTCGTCGGCGTACGACGTGAACGCGGGATCGTGCGGGTAGTGCGAGCCGCGGACGAACTCGAAACCCGCCTGCTTCACCAGTTCCAGGTCCCGACGGATCGAGCGATTCGTCACCGCGTCGCCCCAGCCGGCCTGGTCCTGGTGCACGTTCACGCCGCGGATGTAGTGGTGCTTTCCGTTCAGGAAGAAGCCCTGATCCGCCGTCCACGCGATGCTGCGGAACCCGAAGGTCGTCTCGTACCGGTCACTCACTCCGTCGGCACCGAGCAGGACGCTCACCACTCGGTACAGCACCGGCTGGTCAGGGCTCCACAGGCGTACGTCGTCCAGGACGGCAGTCGTCTGCGTGCGGGTCGTGACGCCGGACGGGTAGTCCTCTTCGTCGGTCAGCAACTCCGCGATCACGGTGCCGTCCGGGGCCAGGACGGTTGTCGACAGCCGACCCCGCAGTACGGCGTTCGCGCTGTTGCGGACCTCGGTCTCGATCGTGACGCGGGGCTGGTGGTCGTCGATGCCGGAGGTGGTGACCTTGGTTCCGTACCAGTCGACGTGGAGCGGGCCGGTGGTGTCGAGCCAGACGTCGCGGTAGAGGCCGCCGGAGAAGACGTGTTCGCCGCCCAGCGGAGCGATCCGCGGGTTCCAGGTGTTGTCCACCCGGACCGCGAGGAGATTGTCGCCTTCCCGCGCGACGTCTTGGACCTCGAACGCGAAGCCCGTGTAGCCCCCTTCGTGCCGGCCCACGAGAACGCCGTTGAGATACACGTCCGCGACCTGGAAGGCGCCTTCGAAGTCGAGCCCGACAACTCCGGCGAGTTGCCGCCGGTCGAGGACCAGGAGCCGCCGGTACCAGCCCGGTCCGATGTAGAACTCCGGCTCCTGGAAGTACGGCGTACTGAAGGAGTGCGGCAGGCCGGCCTGCCGCCAGTCGCTGTCGTCGAAGTCCTCCGCTTCGGCGCCGGCATGATCGCCGAGTGCGAACGTCCAGTCGCGGTTGAGGTTGGTCCGTTGCCGCACGTCGTACTCCTCGCGCTCGATCGCCAGCCGGACGTAATAGATGGGATCTTTCAGGCGATGTGGATCGCGATTCTGGCTGGTCTGCGGGTGCGAACGACGCTACGCCACCCGAATTCATAGGGTCAATCGTGGAGGTGTGGTTGCGTACGGCCGGACCGGGTCTCGGCACGGTTCTTGTCCTGCACGACGCGACCAGGATCGGCGATCCGCGCGCGACCGGGGGTATCACGCGCGGGAACCCGGTGCACGACGACGTACGGGCGATCGCGGAGGCGACCGGCGTGACGTCCGCTCTCGAGGTCGTACCTGGTCTAGGGGCGGGGGCCGGCGGCTCGGTTGAGGCGGTTGGCTATGGCTCGGCCCAGGCCCTGGTCGGGTGGTAGTGACGCGATGATGAGGTCGCAACCCTGCGCGTCGAGGTCGCGCAGATAGCCGAACAGGGCGCGTGCGTAGTCGTCCATGGACTCCGGCACCCCGATCGTCACATGAGCCTTCACCGGTACGCCGGCCAGTGACGGTGGAACCAGAACGCCGACCTGGTGACCGAGATCCTGCGCGGCCTCGGTCTCGGCGACGAGCTTCTCAGGATCGACGAGTACGACGCGGGCGCGCGGGGCATAGTGCGACGGGTGCTGGCCCGGCACCCGGACGGGGCTGGTCGCGGGAGCCGCGGGCGGCCGGCCGAGCACCGCCTCGAGGTCCTCGCTCGTGACCCCACCGGGCCGCAAGATGCTCGGCTCGCCGCTCGTGACGTCGACGATGGTCGATTCCACGCCGACTCCGCAGGGACCGCCGTCCAGCACAAAGTCCACGGCGTCGCCGAGCTCGGCGCGGACGTGGTCGGCAGTCGTCGGACTGACCGAACCGAAGCGGTTGGCGGACGGCGCCGCGACCCCGCCACCGAACGCGGACAGTAATGCGAGTGCAACGGGGTGGTCAGGAACCCGGACGGCGACTGTTTCCAGACCGCCGGTGGTTTCGAGTGGCACCCGCCGGCCGCGGCGCAGGACGAGCGTCAGCGGACCCGGCCAGAAGGTCTCGGCGAGCAGGCGCGCGGTCGGTGGCACGTCTTCGGCCCAGTCGGAGAGCTGTCCGGCGTCCCCGAGGTGCACGATCAGCGGATGGGACGGCGGGCGTCCCTTGGCCTGGAAGATCCGGCGTACCGCCGCGGGATCCTCGGCGTTGGCCGCGAGACCGTAGACGGTCTCGGTCGGCATCCCTACCAGACCTCCGGCGCGCAGCACTTGAGCCGCGTGCTCGACGTCGTTCCTGTCTGCCACCACTCTGCCAATCCTCGCATCCGCCCCGCCCGGCACCTGCATGGACCCGTCCGCGCCCAGGTCCGCGCCCAGGTCTGCCCCAGGTTTGCTCCAGGTTTGCCACGGGATTCACGCGGGCACCGAATGGCCAGCACGGGGACTCAACCTGCCGGGATCCGCCCGGCTTCGGAAAGGGGAAGGACCATGGAATTCGTTCTGTGGATCATCGCCGTGATCCTCGTCGTGTCCGGGATCGTGTCGCTGTTCCGTGGCAAGGTGCTGTGGGGTGCGGCGCTGATCATCATCGGCCTGCTGGTCGGGCCAGGTGGTGTCAGCATCTTCACCTGATCCGCCGCTCGCCGCGCACCAGGAGGTCCGATGAAGGCACTGGTCTGGCAGGGAAAGCGCGAGATCGGGTACGGCGACGTACCCGACCCGCGGATCGAACAGCCGACCGACGCGATCGTCCAGGTGACGTCGAGCGGAATCTGCGGGTCGGACCTGCATCTCTACGAGGTGATGGGTCCGTTCCTGGACGTCGGCGACGTCCTCGGCCATGAGGTAATCGGCGTAGTCCAGGAGACCGGATCCGAGGTCGGCGGACTGCAGGCCGGGGACCGGGTCGTCGTACCGTTCCAGATTGCGTGCGGCTCCTGCTACATGTGCGCGCAGGGGTTGCAGACGCAGTGTGAGACCACACAGGTTCGCGAGCAGGGGATGGGCGCGGCGTTGTTCGGTTACACCAAGTTGTACGGGCAGGTGCCGGGCGGTCAGGCTGAGTACCTGCGGGTGCCGCAGGCGCAGTACGGCCCGATCAAGGTCCCTGACGGGCCGCCGGACGACCGGTTCGTCTACCTGTCCGATGTCCTGCCGACGGCCTGGCAGGCGGTCGAGTACGCCGGCATACCGGACGGCGGCACGGTCGTCGTCCTCGGGCTGGGGCCGATCGGCGACATGGCGTGCCGGGTCGCGGCGCACCGCGGTCACCGGGTGATCGGGGTCGACCTGGTGCGCGATCGGCTCGAGCGAGTCCGCGGGTACGGCGTTGAGACCGTGGCGTACTCCGGTCATGTGGCCGACCAGCTCCGGGACCTGACGGACGGTCGCGGACCGGACTCGGTGATCGACGCGGTCGGCATGGAAGCGCACGGCTCACCGGTCGCACGTCTCGCACAGCAGGCGGCAGGCCTGCTGCCGGACGGGATCCAGCGCGCGTTCATGCGCAAGGCCGGCGTGGACCGGACGGCCGCGCTGCTGCTGGCCGTCGACGTCGTACGGCGCGGCGGGACGATCTCGCTGGTCGGCGTGTACGGCGGAATGGCCGACCGCCTGCCGATGCTGACGATCTTCGACAAGCAGATCCAGCTCCGGATGGGGCAGGCCAACGTACGCCGGTGGAGCGATCAGATCCTGCCCTTGCTCACCGACGAGGACCCGTTGCGGGTCGACACGTTCGCGACCCATCACCTGCCCCTGGCGGACGGCCCCGCGGCGTACAAGAGCTTCCAGCAGAAGGCCGACGGCGCGGTGAAAGTCCTGCTACAGCCCTGATGCTAGGGCTGGCTCAGGAGTAGACCTTCGGAGTCGGCCGACCGGCGGCGGAGCTCCCTGACGATGACGTCCTCGCGGGCCGTCAGTGTGGCCAGGTAGGAAGCGGCCGCGGAGCGCCGCGCAAGTCTGGATGCGTCTTCGGCCTCGGCGAGCGCTGCGATGAGGTCGCGAACAGTCATGTCCTGGAAGTTGCTCATGGACCCGTCCCTCGGGATGGATCGGAGGTCCCCGGTGGTTGGAGGACGTCGCCCATATCTGACATCCGATCCGGCCGCGCGTCAACACCGCGTTCGTTGTCAGCCGCCAACTTTCTCCCGGCACGACCGATGCAGACGGCGTGTCCCCGGGTCGTCGCGGGTACCGGACTGCTGAACGAGGAAGGTGAGACGACGGTGAGGTTCATGACGTGGAACGTCTGGGGACGGTTCGGGGACCGGTGGCTGCGACGGCAGCGCGCGATCGCCGAAACGGTGCGTGGGCAACGGCCGGATCTCGTTGCCCTGCAGGAAACCTGGCGCAATGACGAGCAGGCGCAGACCCGCATGCTCGGGTTCGAGCTCGGCATGTCCTCGGCGTTCGCGCCGTCGCGGATGCCGAGCGACCCGGACCCCGATGTACGGCTCGGTCTGGGAATTCTGAGCCGCTTCCCGTTGCGGGAGGTGGAGCAGCACACGTTGTCGACCGGCACGGTCGCGTTGCGTGCGGAGATCCGGCTGGGGACGGGCAGTCTGCACTTCGTCACCAGTTGTCTGGACTGGGAGGAGGACCACCAGCAGGAACGCTTCGCGCAGGCGACGTCGCTGGCCGCGTTGGTGTCCGAGCTGCGCGCGGGCGGTGACGACGTGATCGTCGCCGGTGACCTGAACGCGCCTCCCGGCCGGCCGGAGCTCGAGCCGCTGCTCGCCGTGCTAGACGACTGCTGGCAACCGCAGCGACGCTACGACGGGGCGACGTACAGCTCGCGTAATCCCTATCTGGGCAACGGCGAATGGCTCGAGGACCACCGGATCGACTACATCCTGGCCGGCGGCGAGCTGACCCCGACCGGTTCCCGGCTGGCCGGTCTCGACGAGGACCACGGACGGCCACCGTCGGACCACTACGCCGTCGTCACCGACGTCCTCGTCGCCTGATCATGCGGCTGCGGCGCAGTCATCCGGAGCGCGAAGGGCTGGGCCGCCGGCGGCGTGGCAAGGGGTTCACGTACTTCGATGCCGAGGGCAACGTGATCGACGACACCGACGTGGTGGAACGAATCCGGACGCTGGCGATCCCGCCGGCCTGGGACGAGGTGTGGATCTGCCCCTTTCCGAACGGGCACATCCAGGCGGTGGGCACCGACGAGGCGGGGCGGCGGCAGTACCTGTACCACGACGACTGGCGCACGTCTCAGGACGCGGACAAGCACGACCGGGTACGCCGCCTGGCGCGGAAGCTGCCCGCGTTCCGGGAGGCGGTCGATGCGGACCTGGGCACGCGCGGACTGGACCGCGGCAAGGTGCTCGCGGTCGCGCTGCGGATGCTGGACTACGGGGTGTTCCGGATCGGCAATACGCAGTACGCCGAGGAGAACGGCAGCCGTGGTGCGGCGACGTTGCTGCGCCGCGACGTCCGGGTCAGCCACGGCCGGCTCGTGTTCGACTTCCGCGCCAAGGGCGGGCAGCGCCGTACCGTCGAGCTGGACGACGACAAGCTCGTCGCGGCGGTGCGATCACTGAAGCGGGGCCGGCACCAGAGTCCGCGCTTGCTGGTGTACCGGGATGACGACGGGTACCACGACATCGACGCCGGCATGGTCAACGAGCGGTTCCAGGAGCTCGTCGGTGCGGACTTCACGGTCAAGGACCTGCGGACCTGGACGGCGACGGTGCATGCGGCGGTGGACCTCGCCGAGGCCGATCCGCCGACCACGAAGCGGGCGCTCAACGCGGCCGTGAAGGACATGCTGCAGGAGGTCTCGGACCATCTCGGCAACACCCCGTCCGTGGCACGTGCGTCGTACGTCGATCCGCGCGTGGTCGACCAGTACGAGCACGGCCGCACGATCGCGGCCACGGTGGAGCGTGTCGGCGACGACCTCGGCGACGAGGACGCCCGGGCCGGTCTGGAACGCTCCGTCAACAAGATCCTTGACGAGGACAGCCGGGAGTAGTTACGGACGGGGTGTTTCCGGAATGCGTACGGTTTCCGACGGAGGCGTGCGGCGGTGCGACACTGTCAGGGAAGGCGGTCGACTACGCAGACCCGGTTGAGCATCCCCCGCAGGCTCCCGGTGGGTACGCGAGCCGGCCGCCTCTGGGGATCGGCCCCAGCGCCGCCAGGGTGCATACGCCGGTCGCGCGCGGGTACCACAACCATCTGGGACGCGGGAGGTGATCCACCGATGACTGTCTATCGCTGGGTCTGGCGCGCGGGGACGGGCGGTGCGTTCGTGCTGTCGCTGATCGCCGGCCTGATCGTGCTGCCGGCGGCCGTGTGGATCATGCTCGCGTCACTGGCCGTTCCGTTCGGGCTGATGCTGGCGATCGGGACCGCCGCCTCCGACGGGCTGCGGGGACGCTGGCTGAGCGTTGTGAAGGTCACGATCACCGGGTATCTCGCGGTCGTCGCGTGTGTCGTTCTGCTCAAGCTCCTGGGGGCTGCCGCTCTCCTCGTACTGGCTCTCGCGCTCGCGACGTCGCCGCGGGCGATCGACTGGTGCGGCCGGCGGCTGGCCCGTGGCCGGGACGAACCGATGCCGCAGGCAACTGTCACCACCGGCCAGCTGTGCCGTGAATGGCTGGACAGCTACCAGGCGCTCAACGACGCGCTGACTCCCGCCGCGCGGCTCCGCGTGGTGATGGCCCGGCAACGCTGTCTCGACGAGTTGGAGCGACGCGATCCGGCCGGTCTGCAAGCCTGGCTGGCGTCGTCGGCCAGCGCCGGAGGCGATCCGCACCGCTTCCTGACCGACAGCGGCGGCTGACGTCAGGTCGCAGGTACTGCGATCACGCAGAACTCGTTGCCCTCGGGATCGCGAAGTACGACGAAATCGTGGTCGGCGGGGTAGGGCCAGTCCTCGGCGCGGGTCGCACCGAGTTCGAGCAACCGCTCGATGTGGCCGTCGCGGTCGGACGTGTAGAGGTCGAGATGCACCGGCGCCGGGTCAGCGGGGATGTCGTCCGCACGTTGCAGCAGCACGGTCGGACCGGTCCCGGCCGGATCCTCCAGCTTGGCGAACTGATCGTCGGCGCGGATCGGCTCCGGCCGTCGGTACCCGAGCGCTGCGGACCAGAAGTCGGCGGCGCGGTCCATGTCCGTCGCGTTCACGCAGACCGTTGCCAGGCGCAGGTCTCCGACCTCTTCGGGGCGTTGCGTTGTCGTCGGCATACGGCACCGGTGCCCGGGTCGTTTGACGGCATGCGTCGCGGGCACCGGAAAGCAATGATGAGCAGAGCATGGCGAATGCTCGCTTCGGCAGCCGTGCTGGTCCTGGTACTGGCGCCTGTCACGGCCGGCTCGGCGAGCGCTCAGGCGGTGCCGTCGCCGACACCGACGGTGGGTTCGGCGAACTCGCCCGCGCCGGCACCGCCGGGCTCGACGGACTCGAGCCCGAGAGACTACAAGGGCGCGGTCTGGATCGTCGTCGGTGTCGTGATCGTGGCCGCTCTGATCGGTGGCGGAACGATGTTCCTGATCCGGACGCGGCGCATCGACCTGAACCCCCGCAGTACGCGTGCCGACGAGCGCGAGGCCGCGGAAAGCGATCGGTCGTCGATCGGTGACCAGTCGGCGACCGATCACCGCCGCTGACGCCAGTCAGTTGTCGTGCGGGAGTTGCTCGTCCGGGTCCTCGTCGGGATCGGGCTCGGGGTCGGGGTACGGCGTGGTGTCCGGATCGTCGTCCGGCGTACCGGGAATCGCGCGATCCGGGTCGGGGATCGGGGCAACCGGGCCCTGCGGTGCCGGGACTGTACTCATGTCGTCCTCCCTGCGAATGGAACTGATCATCCACCGGTGCCCGTCCGGGATCCCGCCATGCACCCCAGGCCGTTTCGCAAGACCCCCACGGGCACCGATCGTGTGATCGGAGGTCACAGTGAGCTGGAAGTTGCTGCAGCCGGAGCCCGGTGAGCGGGTGTACGCCGTCATCGGGGAGCCGGGCGACGACGCGGTCGACCTGTTGAGCCGGTTCGCGCACGCCGAGGAGCTGACGGCGGCGCAACTGACCGCGGTCGGGGCGTTCAGTACGGCGGCGGTCGGCTGGTTTGATCGGGCGGCCAAGGACTATCGCCGGATCGAGGTGGGCGAGCAGTGCGAGGTGTTGTCGCTGCTCGGTGACATCGCGCTCGGCCCGGACGGTCCCGCCGTACATCTGCATGCGGTGCTCGGGCTCGCCGACGGTCACGTGCGCGGCGGGCACTTGCTCGCGGGGGAGGTCTGGCCGACGCTCGAGGTGATCGTGCGGGAGGCGCCCGGCTACCTGCGCAAGACCCAGCGGCCGGACATCGGCCTGGCTCTGGTCGACCTCGACGTGTCCCGGGGCGGCGACCGGTGAAAAGGTAGGGGCATGACTGATCGCCCTGTGCTCGGGTCGGCCGCTGGTTCGCGCGGCGCGGATCTCCGGGTGTGCTACGACGCGGCCTTGCACAATCTTCTCGACGTCAACACGATCCCCGACGGGAGTACGGCGTACCTGCGGGCTGGTGGCGGGTACTCCGATCCGTGGACGCGGGATGCCGCGATCAACTCGTGGCACGCGGCGAGCCTGCTCGCGCCCGAGGTGGCCAAGCACACGCTGCAGAAGGTCTGTGCCGACGGGCTGATCGCCCAGGACGACCAGTGGTGGGACCAGATCATCTGGATCATCGGAGCGCGGCAGCATCACCTCGTGACCGGCGACACCGCCTTCGCGGCCGACGCGTTCCGGATCGCGTCGGCCTCGCTGGAGATCCTCCGGAAGGATCGCTTCGACGCCGCGACCGGCCTCTACCGCGGCCCGGCACTGATGCAGGACGGCATCGCCGGATACCCGCAGCCGCCGTACCAGCCGGACAACCCGTCGTCGTTCGTGCTGGACCATCCGGCCGCCCGCGAGATCCGCTGCCTGTCGACCAATGCCGTGTACGTCGGTGCGCTCGCCTGCCTGGAGCAACTCGCCGCCGAGCTCGACGAAGATCCGGCACCGTACGGCGCGCAACGCGCCGAGCTCGTTGCCGCCGTCAACAAGCACCTCTGGTCGGACGAGGCCGGCCGGTACGGGTACTTCCTCGGGCCCGACGGTCTCGACCTGCATCAGGAGACCGCCGGCCTCGCGCTGGCAGTGGAGTTCGGCATCGCGGGGGAGGAGCGGGCGGCCGGGATCGTCGCGGGCATCCATCACGAGCCGTTCGGCGTGGTCAACGTCTGGCCGCACTTCCCGCGGTTCGACGCCGGCCGTCCTGGTCGTCACAACGCGATCTGCTGGCCGATGGTGATGGGCCTGTGGGGTTTCGCGGCGACCAGGGCCCGGCAGACCGACGAGTTCGGCCGGACGCTCGACGACCTCGTCACGCTGTTCCGGTCGAGTGGTGACGAGTTGTTCGAGCTCTACAACGCGACCACCGGCGAGGTCGACGGTGGCTGGCAGGTCGGCCGGCAGTGGGAGTCGCTGCCGCACCAGACCTGGTCCGCCACGGCGCTGCTACGCCTGGTCCACGAAGGACTCTTCGGCCTCGCGTTCGGTGCCGACGGCATCACGATCCGTCCGACCGTGCCGACGCAGTACGCCGGTGAGTGGTCGTTGCGATCGCTGCAGTACCGAGCAGCGACGCTCGACATCACGCTGCGGGGCGAAGGCACCGACGTCCGGTCCGTCCACCTCGACGGCCGGCCACAGGAAGCGCCGCACGTGCCCGCAACGCTCACCGGCCGTCATCACGTCGAGGTGGTCGTCGGCTGACCGCGATCAGCCGCGGCCCCAGTCGGGCGTCGGCGTCGACGGTCCGGCGTACGGCAGGTCGTCGTACTGCTGCTGCAGCCGCGCGAGCTCCGCGGTGAGCTCGGCTCGCACGGCCGCGTACGCCGGGTCGTCAATCACGTTGACGAGCTCGGCCGGGTCCTGCACCAGGTCGTACAGCTCCCACTCGCCGTCGTACAGCTGATCGGACGAGCCCGCGACGCCCAGTCCGGCGCCGTAGAAGTAGATGAGCTTGTGGGTCGCCGTGCGTACGCCGTAGTGCGCCGGCGCGTGGTGGTTCGCGTCGTCGTGCTCCCAGTACCTGTAGTAGAGCGACGTCGGCCAGTCCGGCACCTCCTGACCGCGGAGCAGCGGCAGGAAGCTCCGGCCCTGGTTCGCCGGCAGCGCGCTCGGTACGTCGACCTCGCACGCGTCGAGGAACGTCGCGGCGAAGTCCACGTTGGACACGATCTTGTCGCAGCGGGACCCGGCCGGGATCCGGTCCGGCCAGCGCAAGACCATCGGCATCAGCAGCGACTCGTCGTACATCAGCCGCTTGTCGTACCAGCCGTGGTCACCGAGGAAGAAGCCCTGGTCGGAGGTGTAGACGACGATCGTGTTCGCGGCCAGCCCGGTCTCGTCGAGGGCGTCGAGCAGCCGGCCGACGTTGTCGTCGACGGACGCGATGCAGGCGAGGTAGTCCCGCATGTACCGTTGGTAGCACCAACTTGCTCGCTCGTGTCGCCGCTCCGGGCCCTGGAGTTCGGCCGGCACCGGCTCCTTCAGGTCCGTCTCCGTGAGGTCGTCGGCGACACTCATCCGGACCCGGCGGATCGCGGCGCTGCGGGTCGCGTGGTCCTCGTGGAGTGTGGCCGGCTCCGGGATCGTCCCGACCGGGTACAGGTCCTGGTGCTTCTCGTCGGGGACCCACGGCCGGTGCGGCGCCTTGTGATGGACCATCAGGCAGAACGGCTGCTCAGGTTGCTGCCGGCGCATCCACTCGATACTCAGGTCCGTGACGATGTCGGTCGCGTAGCCTGCGACCACGTGCTCGCCGTCCGGCGTGATCAGCAGCGGATCCACGTAGTCGCCCTGACCGGGGAAGACGGCCCAGTCGTCGAAGTCCCGCGGCTGGGCGGTCGCCGACTCGCCGAGATGCCACTTGCCGAACAGCGCGGTCGCGTAGCCGCGCTCGCGCAGCGCGCGGGCGAAGGTCGGCACCCGGTAGTCCATCTCGGCGTAGATCGACGGCACGCCGTTCACGTGGCTGTACGTCCCGGTGAGAATGCTGGCCCGCGAGGGCGAACACACCGAGTTCGTGCAGTACGTCGCGTCCATCCGCACGCCCTCGGCCGCGATCCGGTCGATGTGCGGGGTGCTGTTGACCTTCGAGCCGTACGCCGAGATGGCGCCGGCGCCGTGGTCGTCGGACATGATGAACACGATGTTCGGCCGCTGGTCACGCACTGTGGAAGTCATCCCCGCCACCCTTTCACGGACGGCCCTCGGTGCGTTCGTAGACGTCGGCCTCGAACTCCTCGAGGAGCTGCTCGCAGCCGGCGACCTTGCTGCGGGCGAGGTCCTGGCCGTCGGCGCCCATCCAGTCCCGGCCCTCCACCTTGGCGAGCCAGCGGCGGAGCTTCTCGAGGTCCTGGCGGATCTCCTCGGCCTCCTCGAAGGTGTAGTTCTCCCGGAACCGCTCGAACTCGATCTCCTTGACGAACTTGGTGTCGCACTCCTCGACGATCTCGGCGTACTCCTTGGCCGACTGCGCGCGGAAGCCCTCGACGAACTGTTCGCGGACATCGTCCTCGACGTCGGTGAGCGTGAGGAAGACGCTCGAGCCGCCCAGCTCGGTCACCCGTGCGCGCACCTTCTCCATCCCGGCCCGCAGCTCCTCGCGGTCGGGCAGCACACAGACCGCCTGCTGGACGTAGAACCCGCCGAGCCGTTTGAGCTCCCGCCAGACTGCGACCCGGGCCCGCGACGACTCGCTGGGCACCTTGTAGATCAGCAGCAGCCAGCTCTCGGGCTTCTTGCGTCGGGTCGTCGCCATGACGCAGAGACTATCTCCCGCACGCCTAGGACAGTCCGGTCCCGACGGCCAGCCCGATCGCGAACGTCACCGCCGCGGACAGTCCGCCGAGCAGCAGTTGGCGGCCACCGCCGTACCAGAACGGACGCGCCGTGATCTTGCCGACGATACCGCCGGTGATGACCAGGCCCAGGGCGCTGAGCAGCAACGCGGGCAGGATGCTTCCGGCGCCGAACACGAACGGGATCAGCGGGATCAGCGCGCCGATCGCGAAGGCGGCGAACGACGAGCCGGCCGCGACCCACGGCGACGGCAGATCGTTGGGGTCGACGCCGAGCTCCTCGCGGACGTGGACGTCGAGCGCGACCTCCGGATTCTGTGTCAGCTCGCGCGCCACCTCGGCGGCCAGCTCGGGACGCAGCCCCTTGGCCTCGTACATCAGCGCGAGCTCGCGCTCCTCCTCGGCCGGATGGATCTCCAGCTCGCGCTTCTCGATCGCGATCTCGGCCTGCATCAGCTCGGCCTGGGACGACACCGAGGTGAACTCGCCGGACGCCATCGAGCAGGCGCCGGCGACCAGTCCGGCCAGGCCGGTGACGATCACGACCTTGCCGGTCGCGCCGCCACCGACGACACCGGCCACCAGGGCGAAGCTCGAGACCAGGCCGTCCATCACGCCGAACGTCGCCGGCCGCAGCCAGCCGCCGGTGACATCGCGATGGGAGTGGTGGATCTCGGGGAACTGCTCCGCGACTTCCGCGGTCATGGGGGACATCCTTCCGCAGTGAGGTGAGCCTTGCCGTACCAAGGTTTGCGTAACCTCAGTTAAACTGAATCACCTGTTACATCAGTCTATTCGGTGCCGAAATCGTCGGCAAGGAAGGTCAGCCTTCCGGCCACGACGGTGGCCAGGACCGGCAGTGAACGCAGGTCTCCGTTCGAGAGCGTCGTAGGATCCGCCGGGACCACGGTCAGGTCCGCCGGGTCGCCGACCGCGAGGTGCTCCCGGCCGCCGGCGGCCGCCCGCAGCGCCGCGCGCAACGGTATGGCCTGCTCGACGTGCCACGGCGGACGCTCGTCGTCCGTGCGGTGGACCGCGTCCGCGATCGCATGCCACGGATCGGGCTCGGCCACCGGAGCGTCCGACCCGAGCTCGAGCGTTGCACCCGCGCGGAACAGCGAGCCGTACGGGAACGCAGTGCCGGTCCGATCCGGCCAGTGCCGGTCGGCGACGTCGCGGTCGGTCATCGCGTGCTGCGGCTGGATCGACGTGATCAGGCCCGGCCGGGCGAAGCGGGCCGCGTCGTCCGGCCGGACGAGCTGCGCGTGCTCGATCCGGCCGGTGCAGCCGACCCGGTCGAAGGCGTTCAGCGCGATGGTGTTCGCATGATCGCCGATCGCGTGCACGGCCGGCTCGAGTCCGTTGCTGGAGGCAAGCGTCATCTGGGCGACCAGTTCGTCCTCGTCGATCAGCAACAACCCGTGCTGCTCGCCCGGCTCGGCCTCCGGGTACGGGTCGTGGCAGTACGCCGTCCTGGTGTTGAGCGAGCCGTCCGCAACGAGCTTGAACGGCCCGACCTCGATCAGGCCGTGACCACCGGCCGGCCGCTGACCGGTCCGCAGGCCGCACTCGATCGCCTCGTCGAGCCACGGCCGCCAGACGGAGGTCTTCACCCGTACCGGCACCGGTCCCTGCTGCGAACGGCGCAGCCAGTCGCTGCGGTTGTCGGCGTACTCGAAGTCGATGATCGAGGTGATCCCCCGGCGCGCGGCGGCTCTGGTTGCCTCGAGCACCCACCGGTCGGTGAGGTCGGTGGGTACGTCCCGCGACAGTTCGTAGTTGACCTGGATGCAGTCCTGTTCCCGCAGTACGCCGGTCTCGTGGTCGCGGCCGAGCCGGTGCAGCAACGCGGGGCTCAGCCAGATCGCGTGCAGATCCTGGCTGACAACCGCGATCTGGATGCCGGGCAGGGCCGCTTCGAGCAGGTCCTTGTGCGGTGCCGTCGTCCACAGACCGTCGCGGAACCCGTGGGCCATCACGATGTCATCGGCAGTCGGCGCCGCGCGATCCCGGAGCGCGCCGGCGATCAGCTCGACGGCCTCGGTCGCGGACCGGGCGGCATCGACGTCGATCCGGCGCCGTCGTTCGGCCCACTGCGCGGTGTGGACGTGGCCGTCGATCAGGCCGGGCAGCACCGTAGCGCCCTTCTGGTACAGGACTTCGTCACCGCTCTCGGGTACGACGTCGCCGATCGCGGCCAGCCGCCCGTCGGCGATCCGGATGTCGGTGACCGGTCCGTCGAGCCCGAGTCGTACCTGTCGCAGAACGAGCGTCATCTGCCCACCCCGTACGCGCGCATCGTCGCGGCGAGCTCCGGATCGCCGTGGACGTCGTCGCTGTCGAGTCCTCGCAGCACGCCGTCCTGGTCGGCCGGCGGCTTGTCCTGACTCAGCTTCGCCTTCGCGTCGATGCGCGACGGCACCAGCCGGAAGCCTGTGGTGTGCGGGGCGAGCTTCTGTGCGTACTCCGTGACCTCGTCGAGCCGGAACGGTTTCGGTCTCGCCTGCTCGTAGTGGTCGACGGTGCGGCTCAGGACGTCGTACGTCTCGTCGGCCGTCAGCAGTTCGGGACGGCCGTGGAGATGGGCGACGACGAAGTTCCAGGTCGGGACGTACGGCCCGCCGACGTACCAGTCCGGCGTGATGTAGCCCTGCGGGCCTTGCACGATGACGACGACGTCGTGCTGCCCGAGCTCGTGGGAGTCGGCGTCGGCGCGGGCCAGGTGGCCGACGATCGACAGGTCGGGCTCGACCAGGATCGGCGCGTGCGAGACCACCAGGCCGGTCGGCAGGTGGCTGACCAGCGTGACCCAGGAGTGGCGGGTCACCAGGTCGTGGATCCGGGTGGTGTCGGTCAGGGCGTAGGCGGGGTTCTCCAGCATGCTGAGAACGGTAGGTTTGCGGCCCCGGGTGCGGCTTTGTCGGCGGCGAACGAATGTCGGCGCGCGGTTGTCGGCAGCGACAGACCAGCCGGATCAGTCGAGCAGGCGGATCAGTCGAGCAGGCGGAGCAGCCGCAGTTGCAGCCAGGTGGCGAGGATCTGGTCGCCGTCGGACAGCGACAGGTCGAACATCGTCTCGATCCGCCGGATCCGGTACCGCATCGTGTTCTCGTGGATGTTCAGCGCCTCCGCGGCCCGGACGGCGTCGCCGAACGAGCTCAGGTAGGTCAGCAGGCTCTCGGCGTACTCCGTTCCGTGCAGCTGATCGTGTTCGCGGATCGCGCGGACCGGGCCGAGGAGCTGGCTCTCGACCGCGGCGCCCTGGTTGGCGACGGTCCGCAGTACGACCTCGGTCCGGACCTGCTCGACACTCGCCACCCGCGGGGACGCTTCCCCGCGTCCGGTCAGTACGGCGAGCACGCGGTCCGCCATCGCCCGCGACTCGGGGACGTCGGCGAGGACCGCCGCACACGAGCCGATGCCGACCAGTACGTCGAGGTGTCCCGAGCGCTGGATCGTGGCGGCCAGGTCGTCGGCCAGCTTGAGCAGCCGGGGCGACGGCTCCTCGGTCGTGCGGGTCGGCAGCAGCGCGTAGACGACACCGGAATCCGTGACGCACAAGGCGCTCGAGTGCCACGCCTCGCAGTACAGCGTGACCAGGTCGACGATCCGTGAGGCCGCGAGGATCGGCTCGACGTCGTCGCCGACCGGCGCGATGACCAGGACGACGCTCGGGGTGTCCGGCTTGATGCCGAGCTGGGCGGCCGCGCTGCGCGGAGCGACCGCGCCGTCGAGCAGCAGCCGAAGGGCCTCGGTCCGCCGGGCCCGCTCGGGGTCGCGCTGGCCCCTGGCGCGCAGCAGGTGCAGCGTGGTCGCCCGGGCGGCGTCGGCCAGGACCAGCTCCGCGCGGCTGACGACCGGCGGCCGGTCGGTGAGGACCCAGATCAGGCCGAGCGCCTCGGTCCCGGCGCGGACCGCGATCGCCATCCGGCTCGCGTACTCCGGCGTCGGGCTCTCGAAGTACACCGGGCTCTCCGACCGCAGGACCGCCTGGTACTCCTCGTAGTTCGTCGGGCGGTCCGGCGTCTGGCGCCCGAGGATGCCGAGCCGGCGGATCTCGTCGATCTCCTGGTGCGGGAGGTTCGAGTAGGCGATCACCCGGCCGGTCGGGTCCTCGATCGTGATCGCGCCGCCGACCGACGACGCGATCGCGTTCGCGAGGGCGAACAGGTCGCCGAGACCGATCGCGGCGAACCGGTCGGTGGCGCCGGAGAAGGCCGGCTCCTTGCTCGAGCTGATCAGCGCGTCGAGGTGCCGCCAGGCCATCTCGTCCGGCGTCGTCAGGAGCGCGACGCCGGTCTCGTCGGCGACCCGCGTGAGCTGGACGAGATCGTCACCGAAGGCCTTGACGACCACGGCGCGATAACCGGCCCCGCGGGCGAGGCGCACCGTGTCGGCTGCCGGCCGGCTCGGGCTGCCGGTGAGCAGCAGGATTCCGGACTCGGCCGGAGGCAACGGCTCACCCGGGCCCTGCACCACCACCTCGCCGATGTGGTCGTGCAGCCGGCCGCCGTCGGTGATCACGTGCAGCGCGTGGCGGCCCAGATTCTCGATGACGCCGCCCAGGGTGCGGTGCGGCGCGTCCGCGGGTGGTTCGACGGGCACGACAAAGGTCGCCGACGGAACCGACGACTCGGGGCTGTACCGACCGTGCATGTAGCCGAGAATAGACCTCCACCATGATTTCGCTTTGTCGGATCCGACAAAGCGATCGGCTGATCTGGTGGGCTGCACCAAGGCCGCGCGGCGGGCCCGCGACCCACCATGAGAGGCCCGTCCGAACCATCGAGGAGGCGACCCGGGTGCTGCCCGCGTGGCTGCAAGACGAACTGGAATCCGTCCCCGAGATCGAGGTCTTCGCCACCGCCGACGAACTCGTCGACGAGCTGACCCGGCTCCACGACCGGCATCCCGAGGTCACCTCGCTGCGCCGCGTCGGCACCTCCCGGCTCGGCGATCCGCTGCTGTGTCTGACGATCGGATCGGCGGGGGAGGACGCGCTGGTGTTCGGGTTGCCGCACCCGAACGAGCCGATCGGCGGACTGACCGCGCTGCACCTGGCCGGGCGGCTGTGCGAGGACGCCGCGTTGCGCGAACGCCTCGGACATCGCTGGCACGTCATCTCCTGCATCGACCCGGACGGCCTGCGGCTGAACGAGGGCTGGCTGAAGGGCCCGTTCACCCGCGAGCACTACGCACGGAACTTCTACCGGCCGGCGGGGGACGAGCAGATCGAGTGGACCTTCCCGCTGGACTACAAGACGGCGTACTTCGACCAGGTGCTGCCGGAGACCGCGGCGCTGATGCGGCTGATCGACCAGGTACGGCCGGCGCTGATGTGCTCGCTGCACAACACCGAGGTGGGCGGCGCGTACTACTACCTGTCGCGGCCCGAGCCGGAGCTGCACGGCGTACTGCAGGAAATCCCCGAGCGGCTCGGGCTGAGCCTGGACCGTGGCGAGCCGGAGTCGCCGTCGATCGAGCGGTTCGCGGACGGGATCTTCCGGATGCCGGATCTCGAGACGCTGTACGACTACCACGTCGATCAGGGCGATCCGTTGCCGGAGAAACTCGGCGGCAACAGCAGCCACTCCTACACCCGCCCGTACGGCACGCTGACGATGCTCAGCGAGTTGCCGCACTGGGACGACGCGCGGGTCAGCGACTCGTCGCCGACGACCACGTCGTACGGCGACGTGCTCCGCGAGCAGGCCGCGGGCTTCCGGGACCTGGTCAGCTGGATGGAGCAGATCCTGACCGAGACGGGCGACGAGCTGACGCCCACGTCGGCGTTCGTCCGGGCCAGCCGGTACTACGCCCGCGCGATGGCTCCATCGGCGGACGGCATCGAGAAGCGCGCAGCGGAGCCGGCGGCGCAGCGGCCCGCGACGGTCGCCGAGATGGCGTCGCTGCGCGACTCGGTGCACATGTTCCGGCTGCGCTACGCGGGGATGTTGCTGCGGGCCCTCGATGCCGAGCTCGGTATCGGGAACGCCACGCCGGCGATCCGGTCGGCACAGGCGCGGCTCGCTGTGCAGTACGACGCGTGGCTCGCCGAGGCCGCGGACGATGCGTCGATGGTTCAGATCCCGATCCGCTCGCTGGTCGCCTCCCAGTACACCGCACTGGTCGCGACCGCCGATCACCTCACCCGGACACGTGCTCGTTAGCCCGCGGATCGAGCAGCTCCGACGCGATCTCGCCGACGGTCCGGGGGCCGGCGTACTCGCGCGTTTCTGGGCCGAGGTGCGGATGGTCGGTACGCCGCTCGTCGAGGCGTACGACGACCAGCAGCGACTCGTCACGTTCCTGTGGAAGGAATCCGGGCCCGTCGACACGGTCGTGGTGATCGGCGGTCCCGCGCTGTGGTGGGAGATCCCGGACAACCAGCTCGAGCGGCTGGACGGTACGGACGTCTGGTTCCGGACGTATCTGGTCGGCGCCGACCACCGCGGCCGCTATGTGCTGTCGCCGAACGATTCGTTGCAGCCCCTGGAACCCGCCGGTACGCCGGCAGCGGTCGAGCGAGCGGCGACGTTCGTCCCGGATCCCTTCAATCGCACCCCGTTCACGCTCCCTGGCGTCGAGAACGATCCGGTCAGCCCACCGCAGCACTTCTCCACCTTCGCGCTGGACCACGCAACCTCACGGGACTGGTGCGCACCGCGTCCCGGCGTACGGCGTGGCGCGGTGCGCGAGAGCACCGTTCATTCGGAGGTCCTGGGCAACGACCGACAGGTCTGGCTCTGGGAGTCGGCGCGTCAGGGGCCCGAACCGGCGGTGCTGGTGCTGCTGGACGGGCGGGACTGGACCGAGACGTTGCCGATCTTCCCCACGCTGGACAACCTGGTCGACGAGGGCGCCCTGCCGCCGATGGTCGCCGTACTACCGGACAGCATCGACTTCGCGACCCGTGCCCGGGAGCTGCCGTGTCATGCGGGCTTCCTGCGCTTCCTGGTGGACGAGTTGTTGCCGTGGGCACGGGAATTGACCGGCGCGACGACCGACCCGCGGCGGACTGTGATCGCCGGCAAGAGCTACGGCGGACTGGCCTCGGTGTTCGCGGGCCTGCGCCGGCCGGACGTGTTCGGGAACGTGATCGCGCAGTCGGGGTCGTTCTGGTGGTGCCCGCCGGACGACGAGACCGAATGGCTGCTTCGGAAGGTCGAGCGCCGGGTGCCGTCGCGTTTCTGCCTGGATGTCGGTCTGCAGGAGGGCGACTGGATGATCCCGCAGACGCGGCGCCTGGCCGACGCGCTCGACGCCCACGCAGACGAGGTGCTCTACCGCGAGTACAACGGCGGCCACGATCTCAACTGCTGGCTGGCCGAGCTACCGGCCGAACTGCGGTGGGCCTTCGGCAGCTAGGCCCACCACTCCCGCCCGCCGATCATGCCTACCCGGCGTTGGTTGTCCCAGCGGAAGATCTCGCGGCCTTGCTGGTAGGCAACCTCGACCCGTTGCATCGGGTCGAGCGGGTCGCCGGACCAGAGGCAGACATCGGCATCCTTGCCAGGGGCAAGCGATCCGATCCGGTCCGCGATGCCCAGAACCTTCGCCGGATTCAGTGTGACGGCGCGCAGGGCGAGGTCCCGGTCCAGGCCCTCGCGGACGGCGTACGCGGCCTGGACGATCAAGAGGTTCGCGGGGATCACCGGATGGTCGGTCACGAGCGACAGTTCGACGCCCGCCTCCGCGAGCAGCCGCGCGTTGCGGAACGCCCGGTTGCGCAGCTCCACCTTTCCGCGGCCGACGATCAGCGGGCCCAGCAGGACCGGGATGTTGCGTTCGGCCAGCAGGTCCGCGACCAGGTGCGCCTCGGTTCCGTGGTCGATCACCAGGTCGTAGCCGAACTCCTCGGACAACCGGACCGCCGTGCGGATGTCGTCCGCGCGATGGCAGTGCTGGCGCCACGGGATCTCGCGCCGCAGTACCCGTCCGAGCGCCTCCTTGCCGAGGTCGACCGTCGTACGCCGTTCGTGGTATTCGCGGGCCTCCGCCAGCGCCTGCCGGATGACGGCGGCGATGCCCATCCGCGTGGACGGCAACCGGCCGGCGTCGCCGTGGTAGCGCTTGGGGTTCTCGCCGAGCGCGGACTTCATCCCGGCGGGGGAGCGCAGCACCATGTCGTCCACCGTGCGTCCCGTGCAGCGCACGGCCACCGTCTCGCCGGCGATCGGGTTGCACGAGCCGGGGTTGATCCCGACCGCGAGCACACCGCCACCGATCGCGTCGCGAAAGCCTTCGTCGGCAGGGTTGACCGCATCCAGCGCGCGCAACTGCGGGGTGATCGGCGTGGTCGCCTCGTCGTGGTCGTCGCCGGCCCAGCCCTCACCTTCTTCCAGTGTGCCCATGTGGGTGTGCGCATCGACCAGGCCGGGCAGTACCCATCGGCCGCGGGCGTCCACGACCGTCGCCTGATCGGGTACGGCGACCTGTGCGCCGACGTCCACGATCCGTCCGTCGTCGATCAGCACCGTCCCGCCGGGGATGGCGGGTCCGTCGATCGGGACCACGGTGCCGCCGCGGATTGCGAGCATCGTCATACCGGCATCCTGTCCGGACCGGACCGCTTCGATGCTGTCGATCTCGACAACATCGGCGGGGTGTTTCTGAGCTGTCCGATAAGGCTGCGTGTTCGCGGTCACGCCCAGGATGGATCCGACCGATCCCCTGGAGGCCCCTGATGACCGGAATTCCCGCCAGTTCCGTACGACGTCGTGTTGCCGCCGGGCTGGCGGCGGTGTCGATGGTGGTCCTGTCCGCCTGTGCCGGGAACAGTTCCGCGACCGACGGGGATCAGAGCTTCGCTGTCGGCATCCCGACGTTCTTCGTCCAGAACCTGACGCCCGGCAGCTCGGGAAGCAGCTACGTCGACTACGCGATCTGGTCGCCGCTGACCAGGGTCGACGGGCAGAGCGGGAAGCTCGAGATGCTGGTCGCGGACTCGATCGAGTCCAGCGACAACGTCAACTGGACGATCAAGCTCAAGGACGGCTGGACGTTCCACGACGGCAGCCCGGTCACCGCGCAGTCGTTCGCCGACTCGTGGAACGCCACCGCGCTCGGCGCCAACGCGCTCACCGGCAATGCTTCGCTGGCGATCATCCAAGGCTACGCAGCGATGAACCCGCCGAAGGGGAAGCCCGCCGCGAAGAGCCTGACCGGCGTGCAGGTCGTCGACAAGTCCACGCTGAAGGTCACGCTGTCCAAGCCCAACGCCTTGCTGCCGTACATCCTGTCCTCGACCACCTTCGCGCCACTGCCGGCCACCGCGACGAAGGACCTGAAGAACTTCGGTACGCACCCGATCGGCAACGGCCCGTTCAAGGTGAAGGACGGCGGCTGGGAGAACGGCGCGCAGGACATCAAGCTCGAGCGGTACGACGGGTACGCCGGGACGAAGGCCGCCGCGGCGGGTGTCGACCTGCACGTGTACCAGCAGACCGGCGCGATCTACACCGACTACCAGGCCGGCACGATCGACCTCGCGCTGCTGGACGGAGCCGATCTGTCCAAGGCGAAGAAGGACACGCCCGACCAGGTGGTCGACGTACAGTATCCGGCCATCGTCTACCTGAGCTTCCCGTTGTACGACAGCCGGTTCGCGAACCCGCAGCTCCGCAAGGCGATCTCGCTGGCGATCGACCGGGAGGCGATCGTGAAGTCGCTGCTCGCCGGGAACGCGAAGGCCGCGACCGGTCTCGCGCCGCCGACGCTCACCGGTGGTGGCCAGGCCAAGTGCGATGGATGCACCTTCGATCCGCAGCAGGCGAAGGCCGCGCTGCAGGCCGCCGGCGGCTGGAGCGGCCCGATGACGCTCTACACCTACCAGGACCCGACGAACGAGAAGGTGCTGCAGGCGATCGCCAACCAGCTCCGCACGAACCTCGGCCTGCAGAAGGTCAGCTTCGAGTCGCAGCCGATCTCGCAGCTGTACGAAGGCTTCGCCGGCAAGTCGATCAAGGGCCCGAGCCTGCTGTACTCCGGTGCGCCGTACCCGCACATCTACGCGATGGCCGACCAGATGTTCTCGACCGGCGCACCGCTGAACGTGACGGGCTACGACTCCAAGAGCTTCAACGGCCTGCTCGCCCAGGCGGCGTCCAGCAAGGACGCCGGCTCGACGACGAACTTCGCCAAGCAGTCCGCGGACCAAGCACTCGCCGACCTGCCGGTGGCGCCGTTGTACTGGCCGATCGGTGGGCTGGTGCATTCGGACAAGCTGAGCGGGGTGGTACCGGAGGTGCTGGGCGGCGCCCGGTTGTCGGCGGTCAAGGTCGGCTGACGTGGTCGGCTACGTGATCCGCCGGCTCGCCGGGATGATCCCGGTGGTGCTCGGTACGACGCTGCTCATCTTCGCCGCGGTGTATGCGCTGCCGGGCGACCCGATCAAGGCGCTGGCCGGTCCTGGAAGGGTGCTGTCGCCGTCGGCCGAGGAGGCGCTGCGCGAGCGGTTCCATCTGGATCAGCCGCTGTGGTCGCAGTACGGCCACTATCTCGGCGGACTGGTCCGCGGCGACCTCGGGATCGACCTGCAAGGCCATGAGGTGTCGGCGCTGGTCGCCCGCGCGTGGCCGTACACGCTGCAGCTCGGCCTCACAGCCTGGGCGATCATGGCGGTGGTCGGGATCGCGCTCGGTACGTTCGCCGGGATGCGGCAGGGCGGCGCCGTCGACTGGGTCGTGCTGACCGGGACGACGGTCATGGTCGGCGTACCGTACTTCGTGATCGCGTACGTCGCGCAGATCCTGCTCGGCGTGAACCTCGGCTGGTTCCCGACGTCCGGCGTCCGGGAGGGCTGGCCGGCGAGCTACTTGCTGCCGGCCGCGGTGCTGGCGCTGTTCGGCATCCCCGAGCTGGTCCGGCTGACCCGCGCCAGCATCATCGAGAACCGGTACGCCGACTACGTCGACACCGCGATCGCGAAAGGCCTGCCGCAGCGGATGATCGTGATCCGGCACATCCTGCGGAACTCGCTCGTCCCGGTCGTCTCGGTGCTCGGGCTGAGTCTCGGCTACATGGTCAGCGGCACCGTACTGATCGAGGGCATCTTCAACATCCCCGGCCTCGGGTACGTCGTCTTCAACGGCATCTCGCAGCAGAACGGCCCGGTCGTGGTCGGCGTGTGCAGCCTGCTGGTCCTGGTGTACCTGATCATCAACCTGCTCGTGGACATCATCTACGGCCTGCTCGACCCGAGGATCTCCCTTGCCGGCCGCAACTGAAACGCTTGCCGTCCCCCGGGTGCGGCGACGCGTCTTGCGGAAGCCGCGGATCGCGATCCCGCTGGGTGTCGTTGTGCTGATCCTGGTCGTGGCCGCCGTACCGGGACTGTTCGCGCCCGCGGATCCGCGGGCCTGCGATCTCGGGAACAGTGGCACCGGACCGGTCGCGGGCCATCCGTTCGGCTTCGACATCCAGGGCTGCGACCTCTACAGCAACGTCGTCCACGGCACGCGGTCCTCGGTGACGATCGGCTTCACCGTCACGGCCGGCTGCGTGCTGATCGCGTTGGTGCTCGGGTGCCTGGCGGCGTACTACCGCGGGGTCGTGGACGCGCTGATCAGCCGGACGATGGACATCTTCTTCGGCTTCCCGGCGCTGGTCGGCCAGGTGGTCATCCTGAACACCCTGCACAAGCGGAACGTCGTCGTGGTGTCCGCCGTACTGATCCTGTTCGCGTGGCCGGCGATGACCCGGCTGATGCGCTCGGCGGCGCTCGCGACCGTCGACCTCGACTTCGTCAAGGCCGCCCGGGGACTCGGCGCCGGACCGTTCCGGGTGATCGCCCGGCATGTGCTGCCGAACTCGTTCGCGCCGATCCTCGCGGTGGCGAGTCTCGGGGTCGGCGGGATGATCACCGCCGAGTCCGCATTGACGTTCCTGGGCGTCGGCCTGCGCGCGCCGTCGATCTCCTGGGGCGTGCAGCTGAACCAGGCGCAGGACTCGTTCCGCGAACATCCGCATCTGTTGCTGTTCCCGTCCCTGTTCCTGTCCGTCACCGTGCTCTCGTTCGTGATGCTCGGCGACGCGTTGCGGGACACCTTCGATCCGAGGTCACGATGACGACGCTGCTGGAGGTGTCGGACCTGACCGTCGAGTTCCGTACGGCGCGGGGCTGGAGCGTGGCCGTCGACGGCGTCGACCTGTCGCTGTCTCCGGGCCGGACACTTGCGGTGCTGGGTGAGTCCGGCTCGGGCAAGAGCGCCACGGCCCGGGCGATCATGGGCGTCCTGCCGGCGCAGGTCGGCCGGGTGGGGCGTGGACGCGTGGTTCTGGACGGCCAGGACCTGTTGCAGTTGCCGGCAGAACAACGACGTACCGTCCGTGGCGCGCGGGTCGGGATGGTGTTCCAGGACGCGCTGTCCGCGTTGAACCCGGTGCTGCCGGTCGGATACCAGATCGGTGAGGGATGCCGCGTCCACCTGGGAATGTCCCGGCGTGCCGCCCGCCGGCGGGCGCTGGAGTTGCTCGAGCTCGTCGGCATCCCGGACGCCGCGCGGCGGATCGACGACTACCCGCACCAGTTCTCCGGGGGGATGCGGCAACGGGTGATGATCGCGACCGCGCTGGCCGCCGACCCGGAGATCCTGATCGCCGACGAGCCGACGACCGCGCTCGACGTCACCGTGCAGGCGCAGGTCCTGCAACTGCTGGCGAAGCTGCAGGCCGACCGGCAGATGAGCCTGATGCTGATCACCCACGACATGGGCGTCGTCGCCGGAATGGCGGACGACATCCTGGTCATGTACGCCGGACGCGTGGTCGAGCAAGGCCCCGCGGACGACGTGTTCGAACGCCCCGCGCACCCGTACACGCGGGCGCTGCTCGACTCGATCTGTACGGCGGACCGGAAGGGGCAGCCGCTCCGGGTGATCAGCGGGCAGCCACCGGACCTGGGCAACCTGCCGTCGGGCTGCGCCTTCCGCACCCGATGTCGACAGGCCGCCGACGTCTGCAAGACGTTTCCTCCGGTCGCGTCGGTCTCGTCCGTCCACCACGCGGCGTGCCACTTCGCGGGAGGTGCGGGATGACCGTGGTGCTTCGAGCGACCGACGTACGGCGTACCTTCCGGATCGGCGGACTGCTCGCCGGGCGGCGGGGACTGGTGCGCGCCGTCGACGGCGTCGATCTGGAGCTGCACAGCGGCGAGACCCTCGGGATCGTGGGGGAGTCCGGGTCGGGGAAGTCGACGCTGGCGCAGCTCCTGGTCGGCATGGAGCGTCCGAGCACCGGCGAGATCGAGTTGCTCGGGGAGCCGCTGCACACGATGCGTGGCCGGCGGCTGCGGCGGGCACGGCGCGACATCCAGCTGGTGCACCAGGACCCGTACACCTCGCTCGATCCGCGGATGACGATCGGCGCGATCGTCCGGGAGCCGCTGGAGATCCACCCGGACGTCGTACCGCGTGGCGACCGGACCAAGGCAGTCGCGGAGCTGCTGGAGATGGTGGGGCTGAACCCGGACCAGTCCGAGCGTCTCCCGCACCAGTTCTCCGGTGGCCAACGGCAACGGGTCGGGATCGCGCGGGCGCTCGCGTTGCGTCCGAAGGTTCTCGTCTGCGACGAGCCGGTGTCGGCGCTGGACGTGTCGGTGCAGGCCCAGATCGTCAATCTGCTCGAACAGCTGCAACGCGAACTCGGCCTTGCGTACGTCTTCATCGCGCACGATCTCGCCGTCGTGCAGCACATCGCGGACCGGGTCGCGGTGATGTACCTCGGCCGGTTCGTCGAGGAGGGCGACTCGGTGCAGGTCTACGACCAGCCGCGGCACCCGTACACGAAGGCGTTGCTGGCCGCGGCGCCGGTGCCCGACCGATCCGCCCGGCACCGGCCGCCCGAGATCGTGCTGCGTGGTGAGCCGCCCAGTCCGCTGAATCCGCCGTCCGGCTGCCACTTCCGGACACGGTGCTGGCTGGCCGAGGAGCGTTGTGCCACGGACGATCCGGCGCTGCTCCGCACCGGGCCGAGCGCGGTCGCGTGTCACTTCCCGCTGGCGGAACCGGTGCTGGGGGCAACCAATGCCGGATGACGGCGGCCTGACCGCGGCGGAGGCGGCGGCGCGATCGGCCGTGGTGTCGGTGGCGTCGTACGACGTGACGCTCGACCTGACCGGACTGGTCGGCGGTGACCACTTCAGCTCGCGCAGCAGCGTGGAGTTCACGTACGACGGCACGGGCGGGCCGGGGATGTCGTGGATCGATCTGGTCGCCGACGAGGTCGAGGAGGTCGCGCTGGACGGCGTACCGCTCGATCCGGACGAGGTGGTTCGGGGCGAGCGGCTCCGGCTCGGGCCGCTGGGCGGGCGGCATCGGGTCGAGGTGCTGGCGCGGCATCGGGCGGGCACTGGTCGTGGGCTATCGAAGAGCGTCGACGGTGACGCCGTCTATGCGTGGACCCAGTTTCAGCCGTTCGATGCGCGGCGGGCGTTCGCCTGCTTCGACCAGCCGGATCTCAAGGCGACCTTCGCGTTCACCGTCCGGGTGCCGCTCGACTGGCACTGCGTCAGCAACCGGCGGGAGTCCGGCGTGATCGAGGACGGTGACGTCGCGGTGTGGACGTTCCCGCCGACGCCGCCGCTGCCGACGTACGCCACGGCCGTCTGCGCCGGTCCGTTCCACGTCGTCAGGGCGCCTCGGGAGCCGATGGCACTGCTCGCGCGACGTTCTCTTGCGGGGCCGCTGGAGTCGAACGCGGAGGAGATCTTCGACCTCAGCCGTCGCGCGCTTGCGTTGTTCGAGGACGTTTTCGGCATCGCGTTCGATGGTGACTCCTACGATCACGTGTTCCTGCCGGACCAGCCCGGCGCGATGGAGAACCACGGGTGCGTGACCTGGAACGACCAGGTCCTGTACCGTTCCGAGCCGACCGCGGAGCAGCGTCGGCGGCGTGCACTCGTCCTCCTGCACGAGATGTCGCACATGTGGTTCGGGAACCTGGTGACACCGCAGTGGTGGGACGGCCTGTGGCTCAGCGAGTCGTTCGCCGACTGGGCGGCGCTGTGGGCGGCCGCGCAGCTGGGAGTGCTGGACAGCCGGTGGTCGGTCGCGACCGCGCTCGAGAAGGAACGTGCGGCCGACGCGGATCTGCTCTCCTCGACGCATCCGGTCAGCAGGCCGGTGCCCGACATCGCGGCAGCGGAGGCGAACTTCGACGCCATCACGTACGCCAAAGGCGCCTGCATGCTCCGTCAACTCGTCGCGGTGGTCGACGAGGACGCATTCTTCGAAGGGCTGCGCAAGTACTTCGCGCAGCACGCCGGCGGGAACGCGAGCCTGCCCGCGTTGATCGCGGCGATCCAGCCGTTCACCCCGGTCGATCTGCCGAGGTGGTCCCGGCTCTGGCTGGAGTCGAGCGGCATCAACACGCTCTCCCTGGAGCCCGGTGCCGACTCGATGACCTTGGTTCAGCACGGCACCGTGCGCCCGCACAGCATCTCCATCGGCGTGTACGGCGGTGCGCCGCTCACCGAGGTCGACCGGATCGACGTCGAGGTGACGGCCGAGCGGACCGACGTACCGCTCCGGAGCGCGCCGCTGTTGCTGCTGGATGACCGCGACACGACGTACGCGATGCTGCGGCCGGATGGGCAGTCGGTCCGCACACTGGTTGCCGCTGGCACTGAACTGCGTGACCCGATCGCCCGCAACACCGCGCGACGCACGCTTCGTGGCCTCTTGCTCGACGGTCTGCTGCCGTCTGCCGACGTCGTCGAGTACGTCGCCTCGTCACTGGCCACCGAGACCGACCGTGTCCATCTCAAGGCCCTGACGACGCTCGGCGCCGAGGCGGCAGGGCCCTACACAGCGCCTGACCAGCGCGAGTCGCTCGAACGCAAACTCGCCACCGCTGTTGTCACCGCCCTCGGCGACGCCGACGCTGACTCCCGACTCGTCCTCATCGAAGCCCTGGCCGACTTCGCCGGCACCGGCGATCAGTTACAACTAGTGGATTCGTTGCTGGCCGCACCCGACGTACCCCGACCGATCCGCTGGCGCCTGCTCACCCGCCTGGTCGCTCTCGACTTCGCCGGCCCGCACCAGATCGACGCCGAACAAGCCAAGGACCCCGATCCGGACGCCACCTGGCACGCAGCCGCCGCCCGGGCCGCAACCCCGACCGC
>DASXXB010000220.1:0-8865 GCA_036503355.1 Kribbella sp.
TCAGCGCATGGCTTTGAAGGCTTCTTCGGTGACGGGTTCCACCTGGTCGAGGGTGACGCCTTCGTTCGCGGACTGGGCGATGACGGTGAGGGTGTTGGAGCCGCGGTAGCACTGGGTCGGGAGGTTGCCGCTCGCCTCGACGCAGGTGCTGTGGCCGACCTTCTTGATCTTGTCCGGGGTCGCGCCGGAGTCGGCGAGGGTCTTGTCGATGTCGACCTTGCCGCGGAGCGCGATGATCACGTACATCCGGTTGCCGTCGATTGTCCCGTACGCCTCGACGGTCGCCTGCTTGCCGTCATTGATCCGGCTGAGCGCTTCCCGGGTCTGGTCGAGCTGCAACTGGTCGCGGATGTCCTTGTCGGTGATCCGGTCCAGGCCTGCGAGCTTCGCCGGCGGGGTGATCCCGCGCTCGGTGTTCAGCCGGTTGAGCGGCCCCAGGCCCCACACGTACCCGATCACCGCCAGCACCACCAACACCACAACAACCCCGCCCACCGTAACCCACGGCGCCCGCCGCCCCTTCTTCCCGCTCCCGGGCGCCTGCCCACCCTCCGTGGACGCAGCCGTCTCCGGTCGCGTGGGTGGGACGGGGGCGAGTTCGGCGGTGTCGGCAGTGGTGTCGGCGGTGGTGTCGGTGGTGGTGACAGCCTGGTCCGCGGGCTTCGGACCCGGCGGGGTCGTGGGGTCGCTCATCGGTTGCTCCTCGGACGTTCGGTCGCGGGGTTCGGACCCGATGTTTCCACATCACCACAAACCAACGCCGACCGACAGCCACCCGGCTACGAGCGCGTCACCCAACCCGTGGAAACCGCCTCCCGCACCCGAGCCCACCGAGGCACGTCAGTCAGGTCGGGGAGGATTTTGGTACCAGATCGGGAAGAAATCTTCCCCGACCTCAGCTCGCCCGGACCGGCGAGCGGGGGCCTGACTTGTCGCACGAAGCTCGGGCGTAGGGCGCTAGCCGAGGGGGACGAGGCGGGCGCCGCCGTCGGCTTCGATCACGGTGCCGGTGAGGTTGCCGTTGGTCGCGGCCAGCACCACGACCTCGGCGACCTCGTCGGCTGTCGCGATCTTGCCGACCGGAAGCGTCTTCGCCATCTGAGCGAAGTAGCTCTCCCTGGCCTCGTCGGGCAGCCCGCTCCACCAGGGCGTATCGACCAGACCGGGGGAGACGCCGTTCACGCGAATCGGTGCGAGCTCGATCGCGAGAGGTCGCACCAGCGCCTCGACGGCCGCGTTCAACGCCGCGAGCCCCGCCGTACCCGCCATCCCCATGCGAGCGGTGATGGCGCCGAGGAGCGTAATCGAACCGTCCGAACTCAGGTGTGGCAGCACCGTCTGGATCGTGGTGAGGTGCGGCCAGAGCTTGGCGTCGAAGGCCCGCCGTACGGTGCTGAGGTCGAGGTCGGCGAGCGGACCCTGTCCCTCGCTTCCGCTCAGCGTGAGCACCAGCCAGTCGATGGTGCCGATCTCCTGGACGACCGCGCCGATCTGCTCCGCATCCGCACCGTCCATCCGGTGACCGATCAGTCCGGCGTCGCTGCCGGCGAGCTCATCGAGGCGCTCCTGCCGCCGGCCCGCGATGTGCACCTCCGCACCCAGGGCCTGGAGCCGGCGGGCTGCAGCCAGCCCGATACCCGACGTTCCGCCGACGACCAGTGCTGTGCGTGTGGTCATGAAAGCTTCTCCTCTTGATTCGAACCGAACCGTCTCGTTTCAAAACCACGCTAGCATGGCGTCATGAGCAATCAAGCCGACGTGGTCCGGCCGGGCCGCAAGCGCAGTGAGGAAAGCCGGCTGGCGATCCTGGCTGCCGCGTTCGAGACGGTGGCCGAGGACGGGTACGCCGCGCTCAGCATCGAGCGGATCGCCGCTCGCTCAGGTGTCGGGAAGCAGACGATCTACCGCTGGTGGCCGTCGAAGGCCGACGTGTTGCTGGAGGCGCTGACCTTCAAGGCCGATCTGTACATCCCCCCGCCGGCCGGGGACAGCTACGCGGCCGACCTCCGGGCGTTCCTCCAGGCGAGCTTCGCCCTGGCGCGTAACGAGAAGGTGCTGGCGGTACTGCGGGCATTGATGGCCGAGGCGCAGATCGACGAAGGCTTCGGCAACCGATTCCGCGAGGACTTCCTGCAGCGGCGCCGCGAAGCGCTCGGGCAGGTGCTCGACCGGGCGGACGCCCGCGGCGACCTGCCGACCACCATCGCTCCGGCGCTGGTGATCGACCTGGTCTTCGGCACGCTCTGGTACCGGGTGCTCGCGGCGCACCGGCGTTTGGACGAAGACCTCGTCGACGAGTTGATCGCCGTACTCGGCGCCGATCCCACGAACTGATTGGCAGGACCAACTGATGATTCTTCTCACCGGCGCGACCGACGGTCTCGGCCGCGGCCTGGCGGACCGCTTCGCCGAAGCAGGCAGCACGCTGATCCTGCACGGACGCGATCGCGCCAAGCTGGACCGCACCGCGGATCAGCTCAGCGCGAAGTACGGCGTGGAACGGCCGCACACCGTGCTCGCAGATCTCGCCGACCTCGGACAGGTTCGCGCTCTTGCGGCCGAGGTCCGGGCGGTCACCGATCGGCTGGACGTCTTTGTCAGCAACGCGGGAATCGGGAGCGGGCTGCCCGACCTGCGAACCCGGCAGACCAGCCACGACGGCTACGAGCTGCGCTTCGCGGTCAACTACCTGGCCGGCTTCCTGCTCACGCTCGAACTGCTTCCGCTGCTCGGGGCGGCGGCGCCGGCGCGGATCGTCAACGTCGCTTCGCTCGGGCAGCACCCGCTCGACTTCGACGACCTGATGATCGAGCGGGGCTACACCGGGACCCGGGCGTACGGGCAGAGCAAGCTCGCGCAGATCATGTCCGGGTTCGAGCTGGCACAGCGCCTGCCGGCTGATCGGCTGACGATCAACAGCCTGCATCCCTCGACGTACATGCCGACCAAGATGGTGCTTGCGGAGGTCGGCCACCAGATCGACAGCCTCGAGGACGGCGTCAACGCGACCTATCGGCTGGCTGCGGACGATGACCTGAGTGGTGTCACCGGCGAGTTCTTCGACCGGACCAGACCGACCCGGGCCAACCCGCAGGCGTACGACTCCGCGGCGCGGGCCGAGCTGTGGGCCAGGAGCCTCGAACTGGTCGGACGCCCCGACCCGTTCGCCTGACCCTCAGCCGAGCCTGTCGCGACAGGCCCGGCCGCGCCGCACCGGCGTCCAACCGGCGCCGGCCCGCGCCGGATCGGCGTCCAACCGGCGCCGGCCCGTGCCGGAGCGGCGTCCAACCTGCGCCGGTCCGGGGGTCAGAGGGTGGCGACGACCTTGATCGTGTCGGAGTCGTCGGCGTGCCAGACGATCTCGCCGGTGATCCGTCCGGCGGCCCGCAGGTCCGGCTCGGCGCGCTCGGCGAGCGACAGCCGGGCGGCCGGCCCGCTGACCTCGACCTTCGAGACCTCGGTCTTCATCGACACCTGCGCCTCGGACTTCGCGCCACGGATCCCGGCCAGCACCTCGGCCACCGCGTCGAGCACCTGCGGCTCCTGGGCCGCGACCGTCAGGTCGCCGTCCGGCGTCGGCCACGACGAACGATGGATCGAACCCTCCTGCCACCACGACCAGACCTCTTCGGTCGCGAACGGCAGGTACGGCGCCAGCAGCCTGAGCTGGACCGACAACGCCACCGCGAGCGCGGCCTTCGCGGAGGCAGCGGGCGCGTCGCCCTGACCGCCGTACGCGCGCTCCTTGACCAGCTCGACGTAGTCGTCGCAGAAGGTCCAGAAGAACCGCTCGCTGACCTCGAGCGCACCGGTGTAGTCGTACCGCTCGAAGGCCGCCGTCGCGTCGGTGACCACCGACCGGAGCTGCTGCAGCATCGCCAGGTCGACCGGCTCGGTGACCGCGGCCGGATCGACCGTGGTCGCGCCGAAGCCGAGCACGAACTTGGACGCGTTCAGGACCTTGATCGCCAGCCGCCGGCCGACCTTCATCTGCGACTCGTCGAACGGCGAGTCCAGCCCCGGTCGCGCCATCGCCGCGCGCCAGCGGACCGCGTCGGAGCCGAACTTCTCCAGGATCTCCGACGGCACGACCGCGTTGCCCTTGGACTTCGACATCTTCTTGCGGTCCGGGTCGACGACGAACCCGGAGATCATCGACCGCGCCCACGGCAGCGTGCCGTTCTCGAAGTGGGCCCGGACGACACGGGAGAACAGCCAGGTCCGGATGATCTCGTGCGCGTGCGTGTTCAGGTCCATCGGGAAGGTACGGCGGAACAGGTCGTCGTCGCGCTCCCAGCCGCAGACGATGTGCGGCGTCAGCGAAGACGTCGCCCAGGTGTCCATCACGTCCGGATCCGCCTCGAAACCACCCGGCTTGCCGCGCTGGGACTCGTCGTACCCGCGCGGCGCCTGCGAGGTCGGGTCGATCGGCAGCTCGGCCTCGGACGGCAGCAGCGGGTGCGCGTAGTCCGGCTCGCCGTCCTGATCGAGCGGGTACCAGACCGGGAACGGGACGCCGAAGTACCGCTGGCGGGAGATCAGCCAGTCGCCGTTCAGCCCCTCGACCCAGTTCAGGTAGCGGTGGCGCATGTGCTCCGGCACCCAGGCGAGCTCGTTGCCGCGCTCGATGAACTCCTGCTTCAGCGCCGCGTCGCGGCCGCCGTTGGTGATGTACCACTGCCGGGTGGAGACGATCTCGAGCGGCTTGTCGCCGTTCTCGTAGAAGTTCGCCATCCGCTCGGTCTTGGTCGGCTCGCCGTCCAGGTCACCGGACTCGCGCAGCTTGGCGACGATCAGCTCGCGCGCGCTGAAGACGGTCTTCCCGGCGAGCTCGCCGTACAGCTCCGAACCCTCGAGCCAGGCGGGCGTCTCGCGCAGCAGCCGGCCGTCGCGGCCGATGACCGTGCGGACCGGGAGTTGCAGCTCGCGCCACCACTGGATGTCGGTCTGGTCGCCGAACGTGCAGCACATTGCGATGCCGGCGCCCTTGTCCATCTCGGCGGCCGGGTGCGCGAGGACCGGGACCTCGACGCCGAACAGCGGCGACTTCACCGTCGTACCGAAGAGGTGCTTGTAGCGGTCGTCGTCGGGGTGCGCGATCAGCGCGACACAGGCCGGGATCAGCTCGGGGCGCGTGGTCTCGATGTAGATCGGCCCGGCGGCGCCGTGGAACGCGACCCGGTGGTAGGCGCCCGGATACGGCCGCGCCTCCATCTCGGCCTGCGCGACCGCGGTCTGGAAGGTGACGTCCCAGACCGTCGGGGCCTCGGCCAGGTACGCCTCGCCGCGGGCGAAGTTGCGCAGGAAGGCGCGCTGCGACGTACGCCGGGAGTCCTCGGAGATCGTGGTGTAGAGGTACGACCAGTCGACGCTCAGGCCGACCTGGCGCCACATCGACTCGAACGCCCGCTCGTCGATGTGCGTGAGCTCTCCGCACAGCTCGACGAAGTTCTGCCGGGAGATCGGGATTTGCTTCTTCGGGTCCGGCTTGGCCGGGGGAGTGAAGTCAGGCTCGTACGGCAGGGAGGGGTCGCACTTGACGCCGTAGTAGTTCTGGACGCGGCGCTCGGTGGGCAGGCCGTTGTCGTCCCAGCCGATCGGGTAGAAGACCTGCTTCCCGCGCATCCGCTGGAAGCGCGCGACCAGGTCGGTGTGGGTGTAGCTGAAGATGTGCCCGACGTGCAGCGACCCGGAGACCGTCGGCGGCGGCGTGTCGATGGAATACACATCGGCACGCTCGGCGGTGCGGTCGAAGGCGTAGGTCTGCTGCTCCTTCCATACGGCAGCCCACTTCTCCTCGAGGCCGTCGAGGCTGGGCTTGTCTGGAACGCGGGACGTCTGGCTCATGCGCACAATGTTAGTGGTTGTCAAGGGGTGCTCCGAACGCTTATCCACAGGCCCCTTCTAGACTGGGCGTTCTGATGAGTGACCTCTCCTTCGCCGAGGTATCGGCACGGCTCCAGCAGCGCTGGCCGGAGCACAAGATCGAGCCCACCCTGGAGCGCGTCCGGCGGCTCGTCGAGCTGCTCGGCGACCCCCAGAAGGCCTACCCCGTGGTGCATCTGACCGGCACCAACGGCAAGACGTCGACGGCGCGGATGATCGACACCCTGGTCCGCGAGGCGGGCCTGCGGACCGGCCGGTTCACCAGCCCGCACCTGGAGTCGGTGCGGGAGCGGATCACGCTGGACGGCGAGCCGATCAGCGAGCAGCGCTTCGTCGAGGCGTACGAGGAGATCGCGCCGTACCTGGACGTCGTCGACGCCGAGCAGGAGCACCCGCTGACGTTCTTCGAGGTGATGACCGCGATGGCGTACGCCGTGTTCGCGGACGCACCCGTCGACGTCGCGGTGATCGAGGTCGGCCTCGGCGGCGCCTGGGACGCCACCAACGTCGCCGACGGCACGGTCTCGGTGATCACCCCGGTCGCGGTCGACCACGCGCACCTGCTGGGCGCGGATCCGGTCACGATCGCCGGCGAGAAGTCCGGCATCATCAAGCCCGGCGGTACGACGGTGATGGCCCAGCAGAGCCTCGACGTGTTCGAGGTACTGCTCCGCAAGGCCGCCGAGGTCGGCGCGCAGGTCGCCCGCGAGGGGATCGAATTCGGCGTCGTCAGCCGCACGCTCGCGGTCGGCGGTCAGGTCGTGTCGATCAAGGGCCTCGGCGCGGAGTACGACGAACTCTTCCTCCCGCTGCACGGTGAGTTCCAGGCGCACAACGCGGCGACCGCGGTGGCCGCTGTCGAGGCGCTGTTCGGCGCCAGCCCGGAGACCGAGGGGCGGGTCACCACCGAGCTGCTGCAGGCGGGGTTCGAGCGGGTCACCAGCCCGGGCCGGCTGGAGGTCGTGCGGCAGAGCCCGACGATCGTCGTGGACGCCGCGCACAACCCGCACGGTGCCGAGGCGACCGCGGCCGCGGTCTCGGAGGCTTTCCAGTTCCAGCCGCTGATCGGCGTTCTCGGCTGTATGAAGGACAAGGACGTGTACGGCGTCCTGGAGGCCTATGAGCCGATCATGGAGACCGTCGTCTGTACCCGCAACAGCTTCGTCGAGCGCTCGATGCCGGCCGAGGAGCTGGGCGAGCTGGCCGCGGAGGTGTTCGGCGAGGAGCGGGTGCTGGTCCGGCCGCACCTGATCGACGCGATCGACGACGCGATCCGGCTCGCGGAGGAGAACGCGGTCGCGCTGGGCAGTGGCGGCGTACTGGTCACCGGCTCGGTCATCACCGCGGGTGAGGCGCGGGCGCTGCTGGTCCGCAAGCCGAAGGACCCGCAATGAGGTCGTTGGCCTCGATCGTGCTCGCGTTCGAGTCGGTCGTCCTCGCACTCGTCACGCCGGTGATGATCTCGGTCGCGAACGTCCGGCCCGCGGTGGCGGTCCCGATCTGCCTCGGACTCTTCGTACTGGCGTTGCTCTCGGCCGGTCTGCTCCGCTTCCAGGCGGGGTACGTGCTCGGCTCGCTCGTCCAGGTCGGCGCGGTCGGTCTGGGGTTCGTCGTACCGGTGATGTTCGTCCTCGGCGTGTTCTTCGCGGCCTTCTGGGTGGCCGCGATCGTTCTCGGCCGCCGCATCGAAGCGGCCAAGAAGGCACACGAGGCATTAAGCTCAGCCGCCCCGACTACTTCTAGAGAGAGTTGACAGATGTCGCAGCGCACCCTGGTCCTGCTGAAGCCCGACACGGTCCGCCGCGGCCTGGTCGGTGAGGTGCTGGGCCGGTTCGAGGCCAAGGGCCTCCGGATCGTCGCCATGGACCTGCGCACGATCGACGGCGAGCTGGCCGACCAGCACTACGCCGAGCACGTCGACAAGGCGTTCTACCCGCCGCTGCGCGACTTCGTCACCAGCGGCCCGCTGGTCGCGCTCGTTCTCGAGGGCGACGAGGCGATCGAGGTCGTCCGCGCCCTGAACGGCGCCACCGACGGCCGCAAGGCCGCCCCCGGCACCATCCGCGGCGACCTCTCGCTGTCCAACCGCGAGAACCTCGTCCACGGCTCCGACTCCGAAGAATCCGCCTCCCGCGAGATCAAGATCTGGTTCCCCGACCTCCCCTGACGGGATCTCAGTGGTTGATGCAGTCGCGTGAGGTCGCCGGATCGCTGTAAAAGCAGGCCGTTGCGGACTGCTGGTGTGTGAACGGATACGATAAGTGCCTGGGCGGACCGGTCGTGTCGGTCCACGGGCGGCGCGCGGCAGCGTTTAGCCTGGTCGGGGACCGAGTGGGAGGTGCCGCGGTGGCGAACAGCATGCTCGGCCGCGACATGGCGGTCGATCTCGGGACGGCCAACACGCTGGTGTACGTGCGTGGCCGCGGCGTCGTGCTGAACGAGCCGTCCGTGGTCGCGACCCGGACGGACGAGCCGCAGGAAGCGGTCGCGTTCGGTCACGAGGCGAAGAAGATGATCGGCCGGACACCCGGCAACATCACCGCGATCCGGCCGTTGAAGGACGGCGTGATCGCCGACTTCGACGCCGCCGAGCAGATGCTGCGGTACTTCATCCAGCGCGTCCACCGCCGGCGGTACTTCGCCAAGCCGCGAATCGTGGTCTGTGTGCCGTCCGGGATCACCGCGGTCGAGCAGCGCGCGGTCCGCGACGCCGGGTACATGGCCGGTGCCCGCAAGGTCTACATCATCGAGGAGCCGATGGCCGCCGCGCTCGGGTCGAACCTCGAGGTCCGCGACGCCACCGGCAACATGGTCGTCGACATCGGCGGCGGTACGACGGAGGTCGCGGTCATCTCGTTCGGCGGCATCGTCACCAGCCAGTCGATCCGGGTGGCCGGCGACGCCATCGACAAGGCGATCGTGAACTACTGCAAGAAGGAGTTCTCGCTGCTGCTCGGCGAGGCCACCTCGGAGCAGATC
>DASXXB010000221.1:0-23128 GCA_036503355.1 Kribbella sp.
CGGCGGCGACGACTTCGCGGTCGAGGTCTACGACGAAACCCGCGCCGGCCTGACGAAGCGCGTCCTCACGTACATCGGCACTCCCGAGGTGGCCGACGAGCCCACCTCCGGCGAGTACCTCCGCGTCCACGCCTGGCTCGCGTACACCGAGGACCTGGCGATCGAGTGGTCCGGCCTGCCGGAAGCGGACCGGCCGTACGGCGCCGACCACCTCATCGACCACTCGATCGAGGCCCTCCAGTTGCTGCGGAAGTTGTAGACCGGGGCCGGCCGTCAGGGCCGGCCCCGATCGGACTGTCAGCCGTTGGCGAGCGTGAAGCGCTCCACGCCGCAGGCCGAGGTGGCCGGGTTGTTGTTGCCGTCGCCGCTGTAGGTGACCTGCCAACGCCAGGTACCGAGCGTGCTTGCGACGAACGACGTGTTGGTCGTGCTGTACGTCCCGTTGCCGTTCACCGTCACGGTCTGGGTGTACGCCCCGGCGCCGGCGCAGGTGGCGTCAGCAGGAGCGAACAACGTGAACGTGATGGTGCCGGTCGGAGACAGGGCGCCGCTGATCGTGGCGTCGTCGTTCGGGATCAGGTTCGGTGCGGTGCTGATCGCCGGGCTCTTCTTCGACACGACGAGATGCTCGCTCGTGCAAACACTCGTCGCTCCGTTGTTGTTGGCGTCACCGCTGTAAACGGCCTGCCAGTAGTAGTCCCCCGCCACATTGAAGGTGATCGGGTTCGAGTCCGGTACGACGCCGTTCGTCACCGTGACCGTTCCGGCAGCCTGTGCACCAGCGGAGCAGGCGGTGTCGGTGTAGACGGTGTAGGTCACCGTTCCACCGGCGGTTGCGGTTGCTCCGGTCAACGTTGCCGAGTCGTGCACGCTACCGCCGACCTCGACGGTCGTAGCCGACAGCGTGGTAGCGATCGAGGGCGACTTCTTCCCCACGACCAGGTGCTCACTCGTGCAGGGACTGAGCGCCGAGTCGTTGTTGGCGTCACCGCTGTACGCCGCCTGCCAGTAGAAGTCACCGGCCGAGTTGAAGGTGATCGCGTTCGAATCCGGAATGACGCCGTTCGTCACCGTGACTGTTCCGGCAGCCTGTGCACCGGCAGAGCAGGCGGTGTCGGTGTAGACGGTGTAGGTCACCGTCCCGCCCGCTGTCGCCGTCGCATTGGTCAACGCGGCCGAGTCGTGCACGGTGCCACCGACCGTGATCGTCGTCGCGGAAAGCGTCGTAGCTATCGACGGGTGCGCGTTGATGTGGTTGGTGTAGGTGCAGTCGACCACGCCCTCGGGTGCCATCGTGATGCTGGTGGTCGCACCGCTCACCGAGAAACTGGTCCCGGTACCGCTCGCCGTACAGACCAGGCTCTTCAGCGTCCACCCCGCCGGGACAGTCGACTCGGTGACGCTGTAGTTGCCGGCCTGGACCTGTGTCGCGTCGCTGTAAGTCCGCGACTGACCGTTCGACAGACTGAACGTCGCTGGGCTCAGGCCACCGGTGGTGCTGTAGCCGAACGTCGCGTCGCCGTTCTCGGTCACCTTGCGGATGATGATCTTGCCGCAGTTGGCGATGTTCACCGGCTGCGGTGCGACGAAGTCCTTGACCTCGGCCGGGAAGGACGCCGACGAACGACTCTTCAGGAACGCGCTGCCGAAGGACGTGCACTGACCTGAGGTGAAGATGCCCGCTGCGGTCATGTTGATCGCCGCTTCACCGAACTCGAGTCCGGCCAGGCTGCCACCGGCGATCGGCTCGCTGATGGTGCCTGAGTTGACCGCACCCTCGGCGAACCCGGCGGCGCTGAGGTCCTTCCGGTTACCCCAGCACGGCACGGCATTCGCGGAGAAACACTGGCTGTTCGAACCCGTGGTGACCCATCGGAGCAGACCGAGCACCGGGTTGCCGCCACCGTTGGTGAAGTCGAAGGTGATCAGGATGTCGCCTGCGGTGCGGCTGAGTGCCTTCGCACCGGGCGTGGTGAGGTTCGGCTGGGCGTTCTTGTTGATCTCGAAGTCCATGTTGGCCGAGCCGAGAACGTTCGAACGCTCCCACGCCAGATACAAGAAGATGTTGCCGCTCGCCGCTGTCTCACTGGCCACGTAGAAGCGGGTCAGGTCGCTCTTGTTCGGCGGGATCGATCCGTTCACCACGGAGACGTTCGGATCGTCTTCCTTGGTGCCCTGCCCGAACGCGTTGTCGGTGGAACCACTGGCCAGGTCGTCGCCGTGGACCCGGTTCGGAGCGTTGCTCCAGTCGGTGTTCCCGGACGTGTTGACGACCATGTTGCCGTCGTTTCCTTCGAAGGTGCTGCCCGCCAGGTTGGCATCGGCCGCCGGCACCATGGCCAGCAGCAGCGCCGCAGCGGACGCGAAAATCAGGGGTCGCCGGAGACGCCGGAGCGTCCGCGACGTACTTCGCGAAGTCACGTTGTGCCCTTCGATGTGAAGCACGGAATTGCGGTACTGCGGTCGTGTCCGAAGGGCGGCGGAGCAGAGAGGTCCTACTCGTGGGGACGCGGCATCGTCTTCCTGCCGGGCAGGAAGCCGGTCGGCGGATCGGCGGCATGGGCGGTGGCGAGATCGCGTGGTACGCCGCAGAAATCGCCGTTGGTACGCCGCGGACACGGCGGACCGCGCTCGATCGGCCGGATCGCGAACGGCACAGGTCGGCGTCCCATGGGTCCCCCCGCCTGGAACGCCGCCACCCCAGTTCCCACCCCTGGCAACGCTCCGTAAACGATAAGCGTCGCCCACGTAAGCGCTACCCCCAGCACCACGATCACGAGGCGTTATGAAGCTACACCCGCGCCCAGCCCTCAGCAAGAGATCGATCGATGCTCAGGGCAAGAGATCGGCGGGGTCTACGGCAGGAGTTCGGGGGTCAGGTCGGGGTCTGCCATGGTGGGGTCGAAGGGGTAGAGAGGGCGGAGGACGCCGTGGTGGCCGAGGCGGAGGAGGTCTTGGTCCACGCCGCCGGGGGTGAGGGCGAGGAGCCAGTCGGCGGCGAGGGTGTAGAGCTCGGGCTCCAGGTAGCCGATCTTGACGATGACCAGGTCCGTCGTCGCGGGGTCGAGGCCGAGGAGGGTGAAGTCGGCGAGGTGGTGGTACGGCTTGCGGCGGCTGGTGAGGATGGAGTGCAGGCCGCCGGCCTTGACGACTGCGACAGTGCCGCCGACCGGGTCTTCGGAGATCGAGAAGACCGTGCCGGAGAGAGCGACGGGACCGGACGGGCCCGGGTCGACCTTGCCGCCGGCGGTGACCTCGACCGCGTTGCCGACGCCGGCCGCGACGCACCGAGCGACGGCGTCCGGATCGGTGATGCTGGCATGGATCGCCGTGGCCTTGCCTGAGGTCAGGTCGTCGACCTTGAGCAGCTCACCGAGCGTCCACGAGACGTCCCCGGCGCCGCCCGCCGTCGGGTTGTCGCCGGAGTCGCTGATCAGGAACGGGCGCGCACTACTGGCGAGACCAGCCGCGACACACTCCTCCAACGTCCCAGTCGGAGCCACGAAAGCGAACCCGTTCCGCGCATCCCAGTACGCCTGCGCCAACTCGGTCGCCCGGGCCGTGATCAGGTCTGTGTCGTCACCGGTGACGACCACGGCCGCACGGCATCGCGGCTCGTCCGCCCACGCGTACCCGACCCACACGGCCGCATCCAGTACGCCGGGTTCGTCCGCGATCTCGCCCACGCGCCGATAAATCGACTTCGCCGGCTCCAACCGGGTCGACGTCTTCTCCCCCGGCAGCAGCACCGGCACCTGCACCCAGGCCTTCCCCGGCTTGCCGAGCCCGGACCGCAGGCGTTCGACCAGGTTCCGCAGCGCGCGCTCGCGGCTCTCCATCGCGTCCTCGTGCGGAGCCATCCGGTAGCACGTGATCAGATCGACCGCCGTCCCGAGTTCGCGGGACACGTTCCCGTGCAGGTCCATCGAAGCGGACACGAGTACGTCGGGACCGAGAACGGCCCGGATCCGCGTGGCCAGATCAGCCTCGGCGTCCTGGCGCCCGACGACACTCATCGCGCCGTGAATGTCGAAGAACAGCCCGTCGAGCTGCCCGGCGTCCTCGAGACGGGTGATGATCTCCGCCGACAGGTCGTCGTACACCTCCGGAAGCACCGCTCCGCCGGGCAGCGACCGCGCGTGCAGCAGCGGCACCCATTCGATCCCCTGCGCCCAGTCCTTGCCGAGGAAGTCGTACCGCTCCAGCAGGTGGTCCCCACGCCGTACGTCGAAGTCCGCAAGCCCGGCTCGGTGGGGCGAGAACGTGCTGGACTCGATCGCGATCCCGGCAATGCCGATCCGAAGGTTCATGCCCAAAACCTGCCACAACCGAGCCCTTTCGCGCACGGCCCCTCCCCCTATCTGGACAACTGCCCTGTCAGGTAGGGGCCTGGCCGGTGGAGCGGCGGGGGATGAAGGTGGTGGCGAGTTCGATGTGCAGGGCCTCTACGGGGTGGCGGTCGAGGAGACGTACCAGGAGGCTGACGGCCATCCGGCCCATCTCCTCGAGGGGCTGGCGAACCGTGGTGAGTTGGGGTGTGGTCGCGCGACTGAGGTCGAGGTCGTCGAAGCCGGCGACCGACACGTCGTCGGGGACCCGGAGGCCTCGGCTGCGAGCGGCCTCCAACGCGCCGATCGCGGCCTTGTCGTTGAAGGCCACCAGCGCCGTCGGCCGCGGGTCGAGGTCAAGCAGTTCGCAAGCGGCGCGGTAGCCGTGCTGCGACGTGGGCTGATCGTGGCGGACGAGGGACGGGTCGGGGAGGATGCCGGCGTCGGCGAGTGCGGCGGAGTGGCCGCTGAGCCGGGCGTCGGCGGCCAGCCATTCGCGCGGACCGGCGATGACGCCGATCCTGGTGTGACCGAGTCCGGTGAGGTGCGCCGTCACCTTCCGCGCGCCGGAATGGTGCGCCGCGGACACGGACGGGATGTCGCCGGGCAGAGCGGTCCGCGGGTCGACGACGACGAACGGGAAGCGACGGGAGCTCAGCCGGACCAGATCCTCGCCCGGCTCCGGCGGGAGGATCAGGATCGCGCCGCCGATCGCCCGCCGCGACGGAAGAGTCTGCAGGACGGGGTCGTTCGCCGCCGCCTCCCCCGCGTTCAGGACGACCTGCCGTCCGTGGCGCTCGAGCGTCTCGGCGATCGACGACACGATCAGCCCGAAGTAGTCGGTGAGCACGTACGGGCAGCGCACGTAGACGGCCCCCTCGACCGGTTTCGGCGTACCGCCGCGGGGCTGGGGTGCGGGCAGTCCGAGGTCCTCGATCGCCTGCTCCACCAGCCGCCGGGTCTCCGGCGAGATGCCACCGATCTGGTTGACCACGCGGGACACGGTCGCCAGCGACACCCCGGCCGCCTTCGCGACGTCGCGCATCGTCGCTCTAGCGCGCGGCATTTGTTACATCCAGTTGTTTCACGCTCAGCACTCTAGATCAACGCTCCCAGACCTTGACAGTGCTCGGCGCCGGACGTTTGCTGTGGCCGTTTGTTTCATCCCGAGGAGTGCGATGAGAACACCAGCCTTCGGCGTCGCCCTTGCTCTCGCGGTGGCGTCACTCACCGGTCCTGCCCAGGCCCATCCCCCGACGACCCAGGTCAATGTCTGGGTCACGACGCCCGACCGCGCCGAGCTGCTCCACCAGCGTGAGCCGGTGTCCTTTCACGACGGCGCGAGCAACCTGACCACGATCACGGTCGACCCACGCACGACGTACCAGACCATGGACGGCTTCGGTGCGGCGATCACCGATTCGTCGGCCGCGGTGCTGTACCGGCTCAGCCCGGCCGATCGCGAGCAGACGCTCCGCAAGCTCTTCGACCCGGTGCAGGGCATCGGCGTCAGCTTCCTGCGGCAGCCGGTCGGCTCGTCCGACTTCACCGCCGCCGGCGAGCACTACACGTACGACGACGTACCGGCCGGCCAGACCGACTTCGGACTGCGGCACTTCAGCATCGCCCACGACGAGCACCAGGTGCTGCCGCTGTTGCGCCGCGCCAAACAGCTCAATCCACAACTTAAGGTGATGGCAACGCCGTGGAGCCCCCCGGCCTGGATGAAGACCGGCGACTCACTCGTCGGCGGCCGGCTGAAGGACGACCCCAAGGTGTACGACGCGTACGCGCGCTACCTGGTGAAGTTCGTGCAGGCGTACGCGCGGGCCGGCGTACCGGTCGACTTCCTCTCGATCCAGAACGAGCCGCAGAACCGCAAGCCGAACGCGTACCCGGGCACGGACATGCCCGTCCGTCAGGAAGCAGCGGTCATCACCGCCCTCGGGCCGCTGCTGCAGAAGGTCAGCCCGCGGACGAAGATCCTCGGCTACGACCACAACTGGTCCACGCACCCCGGCGACATCGCCACCACCCCACCCGGCGAGGACCCCGAGACCGACTACCCGTACAAGCTGCTGCGGACGTCGGCGGCGAAGTGGATCGCGGGTACGGCGTACCACTGCTACTCCGGCGATCCGTCGAAGCAGACCGACCTGCACAAGGCGTTCCCGTCGAAGGGCATCTGGTTCACCGAGTGCTCCGGCTCGCACGGGCCGAACGACACCCCGCCGCAGATCTTCCGCGGCACGCTCACCTGGCACGCCCGCACGCTGATGATCGGTACGACGCGCAACTGGGCGAAGTCGGTCGTCAACTGGAACATCGCCCTCGACTCGACCGGCGGCCCGCACCTCGGCGGCTGCGACACGTGCACCGGCCTGGTCACGCTGCAGCCGGACGGCACGGTCACGACCGATGCGGAGTACTACACGATCGGTCATCTCTCGAAGTTCGTGAAGCCGGGTGCGGTGCGGATCGGGAGTACGTCGTACGGGACGACCGGATGGAACGGGCAGCTGATGTCGGCCGCGTTCCGCAACCCGGACGGTACGACGGCGCTCCTTGTCCACAACGAGAACGACGACCCGAGATCCTTCGCGGTGGCGGTCGGGGACCGGACCTTCGAGTACGAACTTCCGGGCGGCGCGATCGCGACGTACACCTGGGGACGGCAGACCGTGCAGGTGCCGCAGGAGCTGACGCCGAAGAGCGCGACGGCGAGCGTGAACGGCGGCGACGCCGGTCTGCTCATCGATGCGGACGGATCGACCGTGTGGCAGAGCAAGCAGGCGCAGGCACCGGGTCAGTGGGTGCAGGTGGATCTCGGGAAGGAGCAGACGTTCCGCGAGGTCGCACTGGACAGCGGCGGGAACCTCGGCGACTACGCGTGCGGGTACGACGTTGCTGTCAGCAACGATGGATCGAGCTGGCGGACCGTGGCGTCGGGCGCATCCACCGGGCAGCTCAGCACGATCTCCCTGCGGCCGACGCCGGCGCGGTACGTCCGGGTCACGCAGACCGGGAGCGCCGGGAACTGGTGGAGTCTGGCGGATCTGCGGGTCTACCGCTGAGCCTCGATCCAGCACGCTACCGCGGCCGCCTGTTCGTTGCTTGACGCAATGACCTGGAGGCCGACGGGAAGGCCGTCAGCCGGGATCGGCAGGCTGACGGCCGCGTGCCGGGTGAGGTTCGCCAGGCGGGTGTTGTTCAGGAGTTGTTTGCGTACGTCGCCGTGGTCCGCGGTGAGCGGCGGGGCCGTGGTGAGGACGGTCGGAGTCAGCACGGCATCCACTTGCCGAAGCACCGCGTCCATCTCGGCGGTGATCCGCGGAGTGTCTTCCTTTGCGCGCTCATAGTCGGCTTCCTGCACCTTCGCGGCCTCGCGGAGGCGCCGCTGCACATCCGGCTGATAGGCGTCGTGCGAGCGGCCGCGATGGTTGGCTACCGCTTCGGGGCCTTGCAGGTTGGCTGCTGTGAAGAAGCTGCGCGACCACTCCGGAAGTTGCACTTCGACGGTGTCGAACATCTCCAGCGCAGCAGTCCACGCGCCGCCTACCGCGGGACTGACCTGAAGGTACTCGGGGTTGGTGACCACCCCGAGACGAGGCTCACGCAGCTCGACGGATCCCAGACCTGACAGCGCATCGAGGGCGTAGGCGGCGTCCGCGGCGGTTCGGGTGAGGACGCCTACGTGGTCGAGGGTCTGGGAGAGCGGGAAGACGCGATCGGTCGGCAGCGTGCCGTACGACGGTTTAAAGCCGACGACCCCGCACAACGCCGCGGGGATACGGACCGAGCCGGCCGTGTCGGTCCCGATCGCGAGCGGGACCACACCCGCCGCCACCGCGGCCGCCGAACCCGAACTCGACCCACCCGTCATCCTCGTCAGGTCGTGCGGGTTCCGGCAGGGGCCGACGCGATTCGACGTACCGGTGCAGCCGTAGGCGAACTCGTGCGTGTGCGACAGCCCGATCACGATCGCCCCGGCCGCGCGCAACCGGCGTACGACGCCCGCGTCCTGCCGGCCGACCTCGTCCATCGCGGCGGATCCACAGCGGTACGGCAGGCCCTCGACCTCGATGATCTCCTTCACCAGCACCGGTACGCCCGCGAGCGCACCGGTCCGGTCGTGCGCGGCCGCGGCCTCGCGCGCACCGTCCACGTCCAGATGCACGACCGCGTTCAACGCGGCGGCATCCGCTGCTCGCGCCAGCGCATTCTCGACCAAGTCCACCGGGTCGATAGCCCCGGACCGCACCCCGGCGGCGATCTCCTCCACAGTCCTCACGCGCTCATCAGACCACGGAGAGAAGACAGAAACAGCAGCGTCACGCCAATTTGCTACCGTCCGGCAGCATGGTGATCGAGGGAGTGGAACTCCGCACGGCGACGCCGGCCGACCCGGACGTCCTGACCCTGACGACCGCGCAACAGACCGAGCTCGCTGCCGTGTACGGCGACGATCAGCCGCTCGTCGGTCTGCACCCGGACATCACGTTCACGCTGCTCGCGCTGGACGGCGTACCCGTGGGCTGCGTCGGACTGCAACCCGTCGCGCCCGGTCTCGGTGAGATCAAGCGGATGTACGTCGCGCCGTCCGCTCGCGGCTGGGGCCTGTCACGCCTGCTCCTGGAAGCGGTCGAGGCACAGGCACGATCCGTTGGCCTCACCAACCTCCGCCTCGAAACCGGCACCCAGCAGGTCGAAGCCATCGCCCTCTACAGCAACCACGGCTACCGTCCGACACCGCCGTACCCGCCGTTCGAGCACGAGATCGCCTCGCGCTGCTTCGCGAAGGAGCTTTAGAGGTTCAGGACGAGGTCGTTGCCGTCGTGGTGGAAGCCGAGCTTCTTCAGGTACGGCGCCGAGTCGCGCATCCGGGGTGGTGCGATGACCTGCCGGAACCCGTGCTCGGTGAACACCTCGCTGCGCCGGTACACGAACTCGCCGGGCGTGAAGTCGCGGTACTTCGGCACCACGTAGTCGAGGTCGATCTGCACACGTCCGGTGCCGGCGTCATGGGCGAGGACGACGCCGACAGTGCGGTCGCCGTGCTGGACCAGGAACGCGTACGGGCTCGCACCGGGCGTGAAGCCCGGGTTGAACCGGGTGATGTCCTTCTGGTGCCGCCCGAGGATGAACCCCAGGTACGCGTCACCGTCCTGCACCTGCAGCACCTGGTACTCCGTCTCGTCGTGCCGATGCCCCAGCAGTCGCCACAGGTGAACGACGTTGATCACCGCGAGCACGGCGTTCATCCCGACCATCGGCCAGACACCGACCACCGCGTTGAACGCGACCAGGATCACGCACCCGACCAGGTTCAGGACCCGCAGCCGCAGAATCCGGGTCTGCAGCAACGACAACACGACCAGCGCCGACCCGCCCCACCCGACAACACTCCACACATCCACAACGCGAGACTAGGCGACCTGGACGCTTTCCTACTGCTGGACGACGGCCTCGACCTGCATGTTTGACAGCCAGGTCAGCTCTCCAGGTCCTCACGCGCCTGCTCCGCGGCCTTCAGCGACTGCCGGGTCGCCAACAGTCGGTTGACGGGAACCTCCACCGCGAACGGCACATCCACGCGGAGGACGTCACTCGACCGAGCATGAACGACCGGCGAACCAGACCTCAGGTCGAGAACAACGATCTCGACGCTGTCCGCCCCGAGCTCGATGCGCCACATCCACTGAATGCCTCCGGCCGCGTACAGCTGCGGCTTGAAGATCCTGTCCATGGCCGCGTTCGACGGCGAAACCACCTCGACCACCAGATACACATCCGCCGGCTCGAGCGCTACAGAACCAGCGAAGATCGCGGCCGACCTGGCGACGACCACATCCGGAATGAGCAAGCGTCGCGTGCTCAGCTGCAGATTGGTCGCCTCGACGACATCGGACTCGTCCGGCGCCGACTCGCGCAGAAATACCGAAACTCGTCCGGCCACCAACTGATGGAGGGGTGCGGGCCCCGGTGTCACCAGCAAACTCCCATCGATGATCTCGTAACGCTGCCCGTCATCGGGCAGACCGGCGAGATCGGCCGTGGTCCACGGGCCGAAATGAGAGAGCGACTCGGTCATCGAGATACCTGCTTTCTGGGTGCTTCGGCACACGCCCCGGCACACACAGAGAATACGTGTTTCAGGCCCCGGTTCCGCGAAGAGATGACGGCTGTGGAAAACCCCGGTCAGGAGCGGTTGGACCACCAGGTGAGGAGTTTTTCGCGGGCGCGGTCCTCGCCGAGGGGGCCTTCGTCGAGGCGGAGGTTCATCAGGAACTTGTAGGCCTCGCCGACCTCGCGGCCGGGTGGGATGCCGAGGATCTCCATGATCTGGTTGCCGTCCAGGTCGGGCCGCAGCGCATCGAGCTCCTCCTCTTCCTTCAGGCGGTCGATGCGGGCCTCGAGGTCGTCGTACGCGGCGCGCAGCGCGTCCGCCTTCCGGCGATTCCGGGTCGTGCAGTCGGCGCGGGTCAGGACGTGCAGCCGCTCGAGCTGGTCGCCGGCGTCGCGGACATACCGGCGTACGGCGGAGTCCGTCCACTCACCGTCGCCGTACCCGTGGAAGCGCAGGTGCAGCTCGATCAGCTTGCCGACCTGCTCGATCTGCTCGTTGCTGAACCGCAGCGCCTTCATCCGCTTCCGGGCCAGTTTCGCGCCGACCACGTCGTGGTGGTGGAACGTCACCTTGCCGGCGCCCTCGTTCCGCTTGGTCTTCGGTTTGCCGATGTCGTGGATCAGCGCGGCGAACCGAACGACGAAATCGGGCGTCGGAACAGACAGGCGGGATTCCAGATCGATGGCCTGGTCGAGGACGGTGAGCGAGTGCTGGTAGACATCCTTGTGCCGGTGGTGCTCGTCGATCTGCAACTGGAGCGCCGGAAGCTCGGGCAGCACGTGCTTGGCCAGCCCGGTCGCGACCAGCAGGTCCAGCCCGATCCGCGGATGCTCGGCGCAGATCAGCTTCTCGAGCTCGTCGCGGACCCGCTCGGCGGACACGATCGTGATCCGCTCGGCCATCGCGGTCATCGCGGTCACCACGGCCGGATCCGGCGTGAACCCGAGCTGCGCCGCGAACCGGGCCGCCCGCATCATCCGCAGCGGGTCGTCGGAGAACGAGTCCTCCGGCGTACCGGGCGTCCGGATCCGCTGGTGCGCGACGTCCTCGATCCCGCCGTACGGGTCGACGAACTGCCGCGACGGGAGCCGGACCGCCATCGCGTTCATCGCGAAGTCCCGGCGGGCCAGGTCGCCCTCCAGGCTGTCGCCGTAGGCGACCTCCGGCTTGCGCGAGGTGGGATCGTAGGTCTCCGACCTGTACGTCGTGATCTCCAGGACCCACTCGCCCTTGCGACTGCCGATGGTGCCGAACGCCTTGCCGATGTCCCAGACATGGTCCGCCCAGCCGGACAGCAACCGCTCGATCACGTCCGGGTGCGCTGACGTGGTGAAGTCGAGATCCTTGCTCCCCCGGCCGAGCAGAATGTCCCGGACAGGACCGCCGACCAGCGCGATCTCGTGGCCGGCGGCGGCGAACCGGGAGCCCAGCTCGTCGACGACGGGAGCGAGTTCCAGCAGGGCCTGGACGGCTCGTCGCTGGACGCCGGACAACGATCCGGCAGAGGCTGACTGGTCGGCAAAGGGTGACACGGGGAACTAGGTTACGGTGACGGCGTGTTCAGACGGAGACTGAGGCTCCCGGCAGTGCTGGGTGCCTGCCTGTTGGTTGCTGCCTCGGCAGCGACTCTCAGTGCTCCGGCGGATGCGCAGCCGGTCGACGTACCGGCCGTGCAGGTCACGATCGACTCGTTCGGCCCGGTCGCGCCGAAGGTCGGCCAGGACGTCCTGATCAAGGGCCGCGTGACCAACACCAGCTCGGTCACGTTCAACGAGCCGCAGGCGCTGGCCTGCATCGACCGGACCCGGCTGTCCAGCACGGTCGCCCTCGACCGGATCCCGACCGAGCAGAACCTCCCGATGGACAAGCGGGACAGTTGCAGCAACCTGACCAACGACAGCCAGACCTTCCAGCCGTTCGACCAGCCGCTGGCCCCGAAGCAGACGGTCGAGTTCTCGCTGAAGGTGCCGTGGAAGGAGTGGCGGATCAGCCAGGACACCGGCGTGTACGTCGTCGGCGTCACGTTCCGCGGCGATCCGCCGGACAGCGGCCGGGTGATGGCGGGCCGCGCCCGGACCCTGATGCCGGTGGTCGGCAAGCAGCCGCTGACCCGCACGGTGAACACCGCACTCGTCGTACCGCTGCGGCATCGTCCGACCCAGCTCGGCGGCCGGAACTTCGCGAACGAGTCGCTGGCGACCGCGCTCGCGCCGACCGGCTCGCTCGGCAAGTTGCTGGCCCTGGGCAAGCAGCGCAAGGTCACCTGGCTGGCCGACCCCGCGATGCTCGACGAGATCCGGCAGCTGGCCAAGGGCTACGTCATCCTCGGCCAGAACGGCCAGACGACACCCGGGCAGGGACAGGCCACGGCGATCGCCTGGCTCAAGGAGTTCGACGCCATTCGGGCCAAGGGTGATCAGGTCGTCCTGCTGCCGTACGGCGATCCTGACGTGGCCGGTCTGCTGGACTCGGGCGCACCGCTGAAGGACCTGGTCGGCGAGGCCCGGAAGAAGACTGAGCAGTCCGGTGGCGAACAAGCCACCAGCTTCACCAACGGGCTCCTGCTCGAGGGCGGTGCCGCAGCCAGCCGATACCTCGGCGCGGCGTCAGGCGGCTTCGCGGGCGCTACCCCCGACGACCTGAACCTGGTCAGCAGTTCGTCCTGGTCCGCTCGGACCCGCCCGGTCCTCACCAGCACCCCGGTGTACGACGTACTCACTCCGGAAGGCCCCGACAACCCGGTCCGGACGGTCATCGCGGACTCGTCACTGACCCAGGGCGGTCCCGACCCGGAGACCGCGGACAGCCCGCTCCAGGTCCGGCAACGCTTCGCCGCCGTCACTGCGCTGATCGCGGCCGCCGGCAAGACCCCGGCGTCCGTCGTCGCCGTGCCGCCGCGCAGCTGGGACGCCGACGGCGCTGCCACCGCGGCACTCGCGGGCAGCCTCTCGCTGCCGTGGATCAAGTCCACGGATGTCAGCGCGATCGTGGCGTCCACCCCGAAACCGCAGCCCACCAAGGCGCCGGCGGCACCGAGAAAGAACGGCGTACTGTCCGACGCCCAGTTCGGCGCCGTCAAGCAGCTCTTCGACGCGACCAGCACGATGCAGAACCTGCTCGTCGACCCCAACCAGCTGCCGGAAGTGATGACGCAGGCTCTGCTCCGCTCCACCTCGGCCGGCTGGCAGGGGCACGAGGACGAGGCGCAGTACTTCGCCACCATCGAGCTCGCCTCCGCGAACCAGCAGCTCGGCAAGGTGCACCTGGTGAACGCCGCCGTCGACCGCGGGCTGCGCAAGGAGATCAAGGTCAACCTGGCCGGCAGCAAGGGCACGTTCCCGCTGACGATCACCAACGACACCGACTGGTCGGTCCGGGTCGGCATCGAGGTCGCTCCGGTGAACCGGTCCGACCTGAAGATCAAGCGGCCGCAGACCGCCGTCCTCGGCCCAGGTCAGAAGTGGACCCCGCGGATCACCGCGAGCGCCGAGCAGAACGGCCTGATCCGCGCCAACGCCCAGGTGACGAACGCGGACGGCAGGCCGGTGGGCAAGTCCCAGGAGCTGCTGATCCAGGCCAGCCAGTACGGCAGCGTCGGCTGGATCCTGGTCGGCGCCGCCTGCGCACTGCTGTTCGGTACGTCGTTCGTGCGCATCTACCGCCGCGTCCGCAACGAGCGCCGCAACCCCGCGCCCGTCAGCACCGGGTCCACCGGGTCCACCGGGTCCACCGGGTCCACCGTGTCCACCGAGGCCACCGGGTCCGGTGAGACCAGTGACGAGGTACCCCCGGAGGCGGACGACGTACCGGACGAGGCTCCGGGGACGTCCCTGAAAGAAGGAGTCGGTTCGAAGGATGGCTGACCGCACCCTGCGCTCCGCGGCGGTGATGGCAGCCGGAACGGTGCTGTCCCGCCTGCTCGGATTCATCCGGATCGCCCTGCTCGCGGCCGCCATCGGCACCGCGCTGCGCGGGGACATCTTCACCGCCGCGAACACGATCCCGAACAGCCTGTACATCCTGCTGGCCGGCGGGGTGTTCAACACCGTGCTGGTCCCGCAACTGGTGCGCGCGATCAAGAACCACGACGACGGCGGGCAGGACTTCACCAATCGGCTGCTGACCTTCGGGTTCGTCGTCCTGGCCGTCGTCACGGTGGGCTGCGTGCTGCTGGCACCGGCGATCGCCGAGCTGTACCTCCCGAAGGAGCTGCACGACCCGTCCCGGGTGACCGAGAAGGCGAACATGATCATGTTCGTCCGGCTCTGTCTGCCACAGATCTTCTTCTACGGCGCATTCGTGCTGGTCGGCCAGGTGCTGAACGCGCGCCGCCGGTTCGGTCCAATGATGTGGGCGCCGATCGCGAACAACATCGTCGCCTGCGCCTCGATCGTCGTCTTCCTGCTGATCTACCGGACCGGCGACAACCCGCCGACGTACAGCCACGGCGAGGAGCTGCTGCTCGGGCTCGGGCACACGCTCGGCATCGCGGTCCAGTTGCTGGTGCTGCTGCCGTACCTGAAGGCCAGCGGGCACAGCTACCGGATGAAGTTCGGTCTCCGCGGCACCGGTCTGGGACATACTGCCCGATTGGGCATCTGGACGGTTCTGTTCGTCGCGGTGAACCAGGTGACGCTCGTGGTCGTCACCCAGCTGGCGATCGCGGGCAGCGCGTCCGGCGACCCGGGCGCGAAGGCCGGCCTGTTCGCCTACAGCACCGCGATGCTCATCATCCTGGTGCCGCACGGCATCGTCACGGTCTCGCTCGCGACGGCGGCGCTGCCGCAGATGTCCGCGCTGGCCGCCGACGGCGACACCGCCGAGGTGGGGCGGATCTCGGCCCGCTCGATCCGGCAGACGCTGGCGATCGTGGTGCCGGCGGCGGCCGCGATGATCGCATTCGCGTACCCGATCGTCACGCTGATCGCCGGCTACGGCTCCGGCAAGAACAACCTGACGCTGATGTCGTACACGCTGATGACGCTTGCCCTCGGCATCGTCCCGTTCACCGTCCAGTACTTCCAGCTGCGCACGTTCTACGCCTTCGAGGACACGCGGACACCGTTCTTCCTGCAGTGCGTGATCGCGGCGACGAACATCGCGGCCGCCGTGATCGGGGTCCGGGTGCTGCTCGATCAGGCGCATCTGCGGTTCAGCGGTGTCGTGCTCGGCGCGGCGTACGCGCTGGCGTACCTGGTCGCCGTACTGATCTCCCGGCCGGTGCTCCGGCGGAAGGTGCCGCGGGTCCCGGGGGCCGGGATCGGGCTGCCGCTGCTCGCGATGGTGATCGCGGCCGTCGCCGGCGCCGGTGCGGGACGCGTGGTGCTCTGGCTGCTGAGCCTCGCGATGGACTGGTCGGGGCCGATCGGCGCCGTCGGAGAACTCGCGGTGGCGGGTCTGGTGATGCTTCCGGTGTACGCCGCGGTGTCGCGGGTACTGCGCATTCACGAGGTGAACGATGTGGTGTCCATGGTCACATCGAAGCTGCCGATCCGGCGTTGATCCGGCCCGCTTGTGCATTAGTGCACGACTTGCCGGGTCAGCGGGGCACTAACATGGGGCCTGCGATCAGGCAGCTGGGGCATCAAGGAGGGCGAGAGACACCGTGTCGAACCAGACCGTGAGTCCTGGTGCCCTGCTGGCCGGACGGTACCGGATCGCCGAATTGCTTGCGGAGATCGACGGCGCGCGCGTCTGGCGGGCCGTCGACGAGGTGCTCAGCCGCGCGGTCGTGGTCGACGTCCTGCCGGTCGGTGACCCGCGGACGAACCTGCTGTTCGACGCCGCCCGTCGGGCCGCCGCGGCGAACGACCCGCGGTTCCTGCGGGTGCTGGACTGCGACATGCACGACGGCGTGACGTACTGCGTTCGTGAGTGGGCAGGAGGCCGGACGCTGGAGCGGATGCTCGGCAGCGGGCCGCTCACCGGTCAGCAGGCCGGCTGGCTCGCGCGCGAGGTGTCCGAGGCACTGGAGAACCTGCACCGCACCGGCTACGCGCACGGCGCGATCAGCCCGGCGACCGTCGTCGTCACGGATGCCGGAGCGATCAAGGTCATCGGCGTCGCCACGGAGGCGGCGCTGCGCTCGTCGGGCGCGGGTTCGCCGGAGGAGGACGTCCGCTCGCTCGGCGAGCTGCTCTTCGCGTCGCTGACCGGGCGCTGGCCCGGCCCGGCGCCGGCCTGGGGTTTGCAGCCGGCGCCGGTCGAGCACGGCCGGTTGCTGAGCCCGCGCCAGGTGCGCGCCGGCGTACCGCGGTCACTGGACGACATCAGCGACCGGCTGCTGGGCGATCCGCCACGGCACCACGCCCCACCGATCACCAGTGCTGCCGGTCTGTCCGCCGCGCTGTCAGGAGTCGTCGGCAGCTCGCACGAGCCACCGAACCAGATGGACGAGACCGTCCAGGTCGCCCGCCAGAACGGCAGCATCGACGACGCCACCCAGGTGGTCCCGCAGGCCCCGCCGCCGGCGATCGACCCGACCCTGCGACCGACGTACGGCGCGGAGGCGAACGGGTACCGCACGGCGCAGCCCGCGTACGAACCGGCCACCGACACCAGGCCGGTCCGCCGCCAACCCTCCTCGTCGAACGGGAACGGCCGACGCCGCGACGAGCCGAAGCAGAAGGGTGGCTGGGGCGGCCGGATCCTGATCCTGCTGGCGATCCTCGCGCTGCTGTCCGTGGTCGCGATGGCGCAGTTCCTGCTCAAGGGCGCGATGAACAACGACCAGGGCAGCGGCGACGGTGGTACGAAGTCGAGCGCCCCGCCGCAGACCAGCACCACCCCGTCGGCACCGACCGGCGGGAAGGCGACGATCACCGGCGCGAAGGACTTCGACCCGCCGCCCGGTAACGGCGAAGAGCACCGCAAGGACGTCCCGAACACCTACGACGGCGACCCGAGCACGAACTGGAAGACGCAGTCGTACAAGAACAAGCCGAACCTCGGCGGGATCAAGGACGGCGTCGGCATCATCTACGACCTCGGCGCGAAGACCTCCGTGTCGAGCGTCGCGGTGGCTCTGGAGGGCGACGACACCAGCCTCGAGGTGCTGATCCCGAAGGGTGACACCACCAGTTCGCCGTCGGCGATCGACGGCTGGACGTCGGTGGCGAGCAAGGACGACGCGCCCGAGGGTACGGTGAGCCTGAAGCCGTCGGCGCCGGCGGAGACCCGGTACGTGCTGGTCTGGCTGACCAAGCTGCCGAAGGTGTCGGACGGCTACCAGGGCATCATCTCGGAGGTCACGATCCAGAAATGACCGCTCACCTGGACTCGGGCAGTCCGCCGCCCCGCCCGGACGTCCCGCGGATCGGCGCGGACGAACCGGTGCCGCAGGGCCTGGCGCAGCCTGCCCGTCCGGGCGGCCCGGTGAACTACGACCAGCTGGACGACCACGAGCTGCTCCGGATGCACGTGGCCGGCAACCCGGACTCGTTCGGGTACCTGGTCAAGCGGCACCGGGACCGGATGTGGGCGGTCGCGATCCGCACCCTCGGCGAGCCCGAGGAGGCGGCCGACGCGCTGCAGGAGGCGTTCATCTCGGCGTTCCGCCGGGCGGACTCGTTCCGCGGCGACGCCAAGGTGACCACCTGGCTGCACCGGATCGTGGTGAACGCCTGTCTGGACCGGATCCGCCGCCGCCAGGTGCGCGCCGCCGACCCGCTGCCCGAGGACGAGGACCGGGCCGCCGAGCTGGCCGGGCCCGCCGAGGACGATCCGGCCGAGGTCCGCGAGCGCCGGCTCGACGTACTGAACGCGCTGAAACAGATCAACGAGGACCAGCGGGCCGCGCTGGTCCTGGTCGACATGGAGGGGTACTCGATCGAGGAAGCGGCCGCGATCCTGGACTGCGCGCCGGGTACGGTGAAGTCCCGCTGCGCGCGCGGTCGCGCCAAGTTGCTCCCGCTGCTGCGTCATTGGCAGACGACCAGGCAGTCCGACGTACCGGAGAAGTCCGCGGCGGAAGCGGTGGGAACCGAATGACCGGGTTCCCCGTCGAAGCGAAGTCGCCTGCCTCTGGCGACCGGACGACTGACGCCTTCGACCGGAGTTCCTTTATGACCACGTCGCTGACCTCCCGTGAGGAGGCGAGCCCCCGATGACCGATCCCGGTCTGCCGACCAGTGAGCACCTCGAGCACCTGGACACCGACACCATCGCCGACCTGATCGAGAACCTGCTGCCTGCCCCCGAGGCGCATCGTGCTCGTGAGCATGTGAAGGCCTGCCCGGACTGTCAGCAGACGTACGACGCCCTGCTGCAGCTGACCGAGGACCTCGCCGAGGAAGGCCGCGCCGACATCCCGATACCGACCGACGTCGCCGAACACCTGGACGCGGTGATCGTGTCCGAGTCGGTGCTGCGGGCGTCGACCGTCGGCGTGCACTCACTGGCCCAGATCCGCGAGGAGCCGCGCCGGCACCTGCCGAAGCTGCTCGGCGCTGCGGCCGGTGTGGTGCTGATCGCCGCGCTCGGCGTCGGTGTGGTGTTCGCCACCAAGGACCAGGCGAACGAAGGCGCCGCCGCCACCGACTCGAACACGCCGCCGGCCGACACGGTGACGATCAGCAGCAAGGACATCGGCGCGTCGACCAAGCGCTGGCTCGACCACACGCCGAACGCGATCCTGCACGGTCCCACCGACGAGCAGTCCTGCGCGCGGGCGTTCGCGGCCGGCCGCTCGAGCTCGACGGTCCGGCTCGTGCAGCCCGCCAAGGTGGACGGCAAGCGATCGACGCTGATCGGGCTGCAGGGCGCCCAGCCGAGCGAGATCCAGGTCTTCGCGGTCACCGGATGTAGCGTCCCGGGCGGGGTTGCCACGTCGTTCTACGAGACCACGGTCACGCTGCGCAACCGCTGAGTTCCGAGCCGTACGGCGATGCTGTCCACAGGACTGTCGATGGGTACCGTGGGAATGGTCGGCCTCTAGGATCCGTTGAGTACGACGTCACTGTCTCGACGACACGAGGAACGCCTGCATGAGCGAGTCCACAGTCCGCAACGTCATCATCGTCGGCTCGGGCCCGGCCGGTTACACCGCGGCCGTGTACGCCGCCCGCGCGGCCCTCGAGCCGCTGGTGTTCGAAGGCTCCGTCACCGCCGGTGGCGCGCTGATGAACACCACCGAGGTGGAGAACTTCCCCGGTTTCTCGCAGGGCATCATGGGCCCGGCGCTGATGGACGAGATGCGCACGCAGGCCGAGCGGTTCGGCGCCGAGCTGGTGCCGGACGACGTGACGAAGGTCGACCTGACCGGCGACATCAAGGTGGTCACCGACTCGGCGGGCACCGAACACCGTGCGAAGGCCGTCATCCTCGCGATGGGTTCGGGCTACCGCAAGCTCGGCATCGCCGACGAGGACCGGATGTCCGGCCACGGCGTGTCCTGGTGTGCGACCTGTGACGGCTTCTTCTTCCGCGACCACGAGATCGCGGTCGTCGGCGGTGGCGACTCCGCCGTCGAGGAGGCCACCTTCCTGACCAAGTTCGCGAAGAAGGTGCACCTGGTGCACCGCCGCGACGAACTGCGGGCCTCGAAGATCATGGCCGACCGGGCGTTCGCCAACGACAAGATCGAGTTCCAGTGGAACTCCGAGGTCGACAAGATCCACGGCGAGGACAAGCTCAGCCACCTGACGCTGAAGGACACCGTCACCGGCGAGACCCGCGAACTGCCCGCCACCGGCCTGTTCATCGCGATCGGTCACGACCCGCGCTCGGAGCTGGTGCGCGGCCAGGTCAACCTGGACGCGGAGGGCTACGTGCTGGTCAAGCCGGACAGCACCGAGACCAACCTGCCCGGCGTGTTCGCCGCCGGCGACCTGGTGGACCACACCTACCGGCAGGCGATCACCGCCGCCGGGACCGGCTGTGCGGCCGCCCTGGACGCCGAGCGCTACCTGGCCACCCTCGAGGACGCGGCCACCGCCGCGGCCGCGGCGGCCACCCAGCCCGTCTCTGTCTGACCCTGAACCTCACATCAATACTGAAGGAGTTACGCCCGTGGGCGAGAAGATGAACGCCGTCACCGACGCCGAGTTCGACCAGACCGTGCTGAAGAGCGACAAGCCGGTGCTGGTCGACTTCTGGGCCGAGTGGTGCGGTCCGTGCCGCCAGGTGTCGCCGATCCTGGAAGAGCTGAACCAGGATCACGGGGACAAGCTGACGTTCCTGAAGATGAACGTGGACGAGAACCCGGTTACCCCGAGCAACTACAAGGTCACCGGTATCCCTACTATCAACGTCTACGTGAACGGTGAGCTCGCCAAGTCCATCGTCGGCGCCAAGCCGAAGGCGGCGCTGCTGAAGGAGCTGGCTGACTTCACGGCCTGAGTGACCCCGCCACACCGGCAAGGAGCATTACCTGATGGAATCCCCGCACGGCGTGTACCGGATCGGCGACAGCGGTGAGGCGGTCGCGGAGATCGTCGGCAAGCTGCAGAGACTCGGGCTGCTGACCGGCGGTCACGACGTCTACGACGAAGCGACCGCACACGCTGTCCGGGGGTTCCAGCAGCAACGCGGGCTGATGATCGACGGGATCGTCGGCCCGCAGACGTACCGCGCGATCGACGACGCGCGCTGGCGGCTGGGCGACCGGCTGCTGACCTACGTCCCGGCGCATCCGCTGAGCGGGGACGACGTCCTGAGCCTGCAGGCGAAACTGCAGGAGCTCGGGTTCGCGGTGGCGCGGATCGACGGCATCTTCGCCGCCGACACCCAGCGCGCGGTGACCGAGTTCCAGCGCAACATGGGCCTCCCGGCCGACGGGACCTGCGGGCCGTCGACCTTCAAGGCGCTGCAGCGGATCCGCCCGATGGCGACCGGCGGCCGGCCGGACGCGCTGCGTGCGCGGGAAGCGGTGCGTGCCGCGGGGCCACGGCTGTCGGGCAAGACCGTCGTCATCGACCCGGGACACGGCGGCTTCGACTACGGCTGGGAGGGCTACGGCCTGCGCGAGTCCGACATCGCGTACGACCTGGCCGCCCGGATCGAGGGCCGGCTCGGTGCCACCGGCGTCCGGGCGTACCTGTCCCGCGGCCGGGACCAGGGACCTGACGAGCTTTCCCGCGCCGCCTTCGCGAACGAGACCGACGCGAACCTGTGCGTCTCCCTGCACACCGACGGCTCGATGAACCCCGACGCGCAGGGCGTCGCGACGTACTACTACGGCAACGACCTGCACGGTGCCTCGTCGAGCGTCGGCGAGCAGTTCGCCGGCCTGGTGCAGCGCGAGATCGTCGCCCGCACCGACCTGCTGAACTGCCGTACGCACGCCAAGACCTGGGACCTGCTGCGTCGTACGAAGATGCCGGCCGTCCGCCTGGAGATCGGGTACGTGACCAATCCGCACGACTCGGCGCGGCTCGCCGACGCGGCGTTCCGGGACGTGATCGCCGAGTCGATCGTGGTCGCCATCCAGCGCGTGTACCTCCCGCCGGAGCAGGACGCCGCGACCGGCATGCTCCGGTTCGGTCAGCTGACCGTCTGATCCTTCTCGAGCGCGATCTTCGGCAGCACCCGGTCCAGACCCCGCGGCAGCCACCACGCCCGCTCGCCGAACAGCCGCAGTACGGCGGGAACGATGACGCACCGGATCAGCAGCGCGTCGAGAAGGACCGCGGTCGCGAGGCCGAGACCGAACTGCTTCAGCATCCGGTCCGGGCTCAGCAGGAACGCGCCGAACACCACGATCATGATCGCGGCGGCCGCGGTGATCACACTGCCCGTGGTCGCCAGGCCTTCCCGTACGGCGGCACGCGCATCCTTGGTGGCCCGCCACTCCTCGTGGATCCGGGACACCAGGAACACCTCGTAGTCCATCGACAGACCGAACACGATCGCGAAGATCATCACCGGCACGAACGCCTCGATCGGCCCCGCCTGCGCGCCGAACCATCCCTGCTGGAACACCAGCGTGATGACGCCGAGCGAGGCACCGATGCTGAGCAGGTTGAGTACGGCGGCCTTCAACGGGATCAGCACCGAGCGGAACACCGCCATCAGCAACAGCGCCGACAGCCCGACCACCACCAGCACGAAGATCGGCAGCCGCTGACTCACCGCCGCCGCGAAGTCGTCCGCGGCCGCTGTCGACCCACCGACCAGGTACGTCGCGTTGGTCTGCGACTCGAGCTTCGGCAAGGTGTCGTCGCGCAGCCGCTGCACGAGCTCGCTGGTCGCCGCGTCCTGCGGAGCCGACTTCGGAAACGCCAGCACCGTCGCCACCTTCCCGTCCGGCGTCACCTGTGGCGGCGTCACCGCGGCGATCCCAGGATCCGCGGCGAGCGTTTGACCGAGCACCTGCGCCGCCGTCCGGTCTCCTTCCGTCACCACCACCAGTGGCCCGTTGAATCCCGGCCCGAATCCTTCGGCCAGCAGGTCGTACGCCTTCCGGCTGGTCTTGGCCGGGTCGTCGGTCCCCGCATCCGCGAACCCGAGCCGCATCCCCAACGCCGGCAGCGACAACGCCCCCAGCGCGACAACCCCGAGCAGCAACGGGATCCACGGTCCGCGTTGCACAGCGCCGGCCAGCTTCCGCCAGCCGTCACCGGGGGTACGGCGCTGCTTCGCGGCATGCTTGCGCACACTCCGCTCGATCCGCTTCCCGAACAGGGTCAGCAGCGACGGCAGCAATGTCACGGCCGCGAGCATCGTCATCAGCACC
>DASXXB010000222.1:0-17670 GCA_036503355.1 Kribbella sp.
GGTCGACGGCGCGAACGCGTTCCGGCGGTTCACCCGGATCACGCTGCCGATGATCGGGCCGATCATGATGCTCCAGCTGATGCTGGCGCTGAACGGCGCGTTCCAGACCTTCAACCAGGTCGCGATCCTGACCAAGGGCGGGCCCGGGCACTCGACCAACCTGTTGATGTACAAGATCTACAACGACGGGTTCGCCGACTTCATCACCTCACCGCAGCTCGGGTACGCGACCGCCGAGGTGTGGGTGCTGTTCGTGATCGTGATGCTGGTGACCGTCGTGATGCTGCGCTTCACCCGCAACCGCGTCTACCAGGGGGAGGGCTCGTGACCGCGGCGACCGAGACTCTTGTGACCACGCGCTCGGTGGCGCTGACGCAGCGGGTGCCGTTCATGCTGTCGCGGCTCGCCTGGTACGCACTGTGCGGGCTGCTCGGGGTGTCGATGCTGTTGCCGCTGGTGTGGATGATCAGCATCGCGCTGAAGGGCAACGGCGACATCAACCAGCTGCCGCCGTCGTTCCTGCCGCGCGAGTTCCGGGCCTCGAACTTCGTCGACGGGCCCGCGCAGATCGGCTTCTACCGGCTGCTGCTCAACACCGTGATCGTCACCGTGCTGTCGTCGATCGGTGCGGTGGTCAGCTCGATGATCGTCGGGTACGGCATCTCCCGGATCGACTTCCCGGGCCGCCGGTTCTGGTTCGCGCTGATCTCCGGCAGCATCTTCGTGCCGGGAATCGTCGGGCTGATCCCGCTGCAGCACCTCTACATCAACCTCGGCCTGATCGACACCTGGGTGCCGCTGATCCTGCCGGCCTTCTTCGGCAGCCCGATCTTCGTGTTCCTGGCGCGGCAGTACTACCAGTCGATCCCGAAGTACCTGGACGAATCGGCCACCATCGACGGTGCCGGGCACTGGATGATCTTCACCCGGATCATGGTGCCGCTGACCAAGCCGGTCTGGATCACCGTCGCGATCATGTCGTTCCAGTTCGCCTGGAACGACTACCTGAGCCCGCTGGTGTACCTGCAGGACGCGAAGAAGTTCACCCTCCCGCTCGGGATGGCGGCGTTCCTGTCCGACCAGGCCGGCTCTCAGTACAACTACTACATGGCGACGAACCTGCTGTTCGTCGTACCGCCGCTGGTGCTGTTCTTCCTCGCCCAGCGCTACTTCATGGAGGGCCTCGGAGCCCTCGGAACCATCGCGAAATGAGGAGATCGATCGTGTCCAAAGTCAGGGCGACAGCAGTACTCGCCGTCGCCGGCCTCGCCCTCGCCGGGTGCGGCGGCGGCTCCGATGCCGGCGGCAAGAGCGGCGGAACCATCAGCTACATGACCTGGGAGTCCGTGGCCACCAACGCGGCGCTGGACAAGAGCATGGCCAAAATGCAGGGCGTCAGTGTCAAGCGCGAGGAGTCTCCGAACGCCGACTACGCGCAGAAGCTCGCCTCGCTGATCATGTCCAAGAAGGCGCCGGACTTCTTCTGGTGCTCGAACTCGCAGGAGCAGAACCTCGCCGCGGAGGGCCTGCTCTACGACTGGTCGTCGTACCTGAAGAAGGGCGACGGTCTGCAGGAGGACAAGTTCTCGCCCGGTTCGCTTGACCTGTGGCGCAACGCCGAGGGCAAGCTGTACGGGATCCCGACGCTGGCGAACACGTACGGGTTCTTCTACAACAAGGCCGACTTCGAGAAGGCCAAGCTGAAGACCCCGGCGATCGGCTGGACCTGGGACGAGCTGTACGCCGACATCGCCGCGCTGAAGCGCACCGGACCCAAGACCACGCCGCTGGTGAACGCGTGGGCGCTGCTGCAGAGCCCGCAGGGTGTCTCGGCGTACTCCGTCGCGAACGGCGGGAAGCCGCTCCTGGAGAAGCCGATCGGGGCCAAGGAACTGCAGGCCGACGCGACCTTCCGCACCGGCGCGGAGCGGATGGCGAAGGCGATCAAGGCCGGCGAGATGACCAACCCCGACTACGACGGGTCGAGCGCGGTCGCGAAGTTCGCCAACGGCGGCATCCCGCTGATGTTCGGCGGCCAGTGGCTGCACCAGTCGATCACCCAGAACAAGCCCAAGTTCGAGTGGGGCTACGCACCCTGGCCGGCCGGTACGGCGAAGTCCGTACAGCCGATCGAGACCAACGGCGTCTGCTCCCCGGCCACGCTGAAGGACCCGGACAACACCTGGAAGGTGATCAGCTACATGGAGGTCACCGGCTTCAACGAGACCATGAAGGACCAGCCGATCGCGCCGATCGCCTACGAGCCCGGATCCAAGGGGTACTACGAGGCGCTGCAGGCCGGTGACGCCGCGGCGAAGAGCATCGCCTCGACCGCGACGTACGAACTCGGCGTCAAGGACAAGTTCGTCACGCAGTTCCTCGACCCGTGGTCGACACCGGCCGGTGACGTCGTCGGCACGACCTGGAACCCGGCGCTGTCGGGGAAGAAGGACGTCGGCGCCGGCATCGACGGGATGGTTGCCGGTATCAACAAGCTGATCGCCAAATGAGCGCTCCGGCGGTCGACTACCCGTTCGGTCCGTTCGTGCCGCGGCCGGAGAATCCCGTTCTCCGGCCCGGCCGGCACGACTGGGAGTCGGCGAACGTCTACAACCCCGCCGCGATCGCGGTGGACGGGCGGATCGCGTTGATCTACCGGGCACACGCCGACGACATCGTGTCGCACCTCGGCCTGGCCTGGTCCGACGACGGGATCACGTTCGAGACCGAGCCGGATCCGGTGATGGTGCCGTCGGAGGACTACGAGCGGTTCGGCTGTGAGGATCCGCGCGTCGTCCTCGTGGACGGTACCTACTACCTGACCTACACGGGCTGGGACCGGCACACCGCGCGGCTGTGCCTCGCGACGTCGACCGATCTGCGCCGGTGGGAGAAGCACGGGCCGATGTTCCCGGGCATCAACACGTTCGCCGGAGTCCGGGAGACGCCGGGACCGGACTGGAGCAAGGGCGGCGTGATCCTGCCCGAGCCGATCGACGGGCAGTACCTGATGTGGTTCGGCGAGGGCAACATCCACCTGGCCACGTCCGACGATCTCCTGCACTGGAAGGCCGATCCGACGCCGGTACTGCGACCTGAACCCGGCACGTTCATGGGCGACCTGGTGGAGACCGGGCCGCAACCGATCCTGACCCGCACCGGTCACGTGCTGCTCATGCACAACAGCGCGGTGGTCCGTCCCGACGGAGGTGTGTACTACGCCTGCGGGCAGGTGCTCATCGATCCCCGCCGGCCGGACACCGTGGTCGCCAAGCTCACCGAGCCGTGGCTGGAGCCCAGTACGTTCGAGGACCAGCACGGTCTGGTCGACAACGTCACGTTCGTCGAGGGACTCGTGTTCCACCGCGGGACCTGGTTCGCGTACTACGGCCAGAGCGACACGACGATCGGTGTCGCGACGTTCACCCCGGAGGAAGCATGACCGTGCTCGCCGACGGCGCCCGGGTGATGTTCACCGGTGACTCGATCACCGACTGCCATCGGCGCGAGACCGACAACCCGCTCGGCTACGGGTATCCGTTGCGGGTCGCCGGGCAATGGGGCCTGCAGCAACCGGATCGGGTCCCGGTCTGGATGAACACCGGGATCTCCGGTGACACGCTCGCAGGTCTCGGCAGCCGGTGGCAGGCCGACGTACTCGACGCGCGGCCCGACGTGGTGTCGATCCTGATCGGGATCAACGACACCGGGTATCGATTCTCGTTCGGGCACGACGAGGTACCCGCGGAAGCCTTCCGGGCCGGCTATCGGCGGTTGCTGGAGCCGTTGGCCGACGTACAACTGGTTCTGATCGAGCCGTTCCTGCTGCCGGTGAAGGAGGAGCAGTGGGCGTGGCGGGCCGATCTCGACGCGAAGATCCAGGTGGTGCGGGAGCTGGCCCGCGAGTACGGCGCCCGGCTGGTCGCGGCGGACGGGATGTTCGCGGAGCTTGCTGCGGGCAACAACCCGGAGCACTGGCTGTTCGACGGCGTCCACCCCACGCCCGCCGGCCACCAGGCCCTCGCCGAAGCCTGGCTCCGCCAGGTCAGCTGACCGCCGAGGTATCACCAGATCGGGACTGGCGATAGGCAATTGCTTGTCGCCAGTCCCGATCTGGCGTTCACAGTCCTAGTACGTCGGGGTGTCGTTGACGATCAGGCGGGCGGGGACCTCGAGGCGCTGGGGAGCGCGGGTCGGGTCGGCGAGGCGGTCGAACAGGAGTTGGGCGCCGGCGCGGCCGACGTCGTACGGGTCGCTGTCGATCACGGACACCCCGAACGAGGCGGCCAGCTCGAAGCGGTCGAAGCAGACCGTGTCGATCCGGCGGCTGGCGAAGGCCTGCGACTGCAGCAGCCCGGTGCACAGGCGGTTGTTGTCGACGAACACGGCGTCCGGCGCAGCGCTCGGGAGCAGATCCTCGGCGGCCCGGCGGGCGTCCTCCTCGCTGACCAGGTTGTCCCGGACGAGGGCGGGGTCGACGGCGATCCCGGCGGCCTCGAGCGCTGCGACGTACCCGGCCCAGCGTTCCTCGGCGCCGCTGCCGCTGCGCGGGTGACCGAGGTACGCGATCCGCCGGCAGCCCTTCGCCAGCAGGTGTTCGATGCCCGATCGCGTGCTGGCCGCGTTCGTGGTGGTGACCGAGTCCATCGACTCGCCGAGGCCCGGGGGAGGGGAGTCGACGAACACGATCGCCGACCCGAAGCGGGCCTCGTTCACCAGGTAGCCCAGGTCGTTGCCGACCGGTGCGATGATCAGGCCGGCCACCCGGTGCGCGAAGAACGACCGGATCGCACGGTGCTCGAGCTCGGGATCGTTCTGCGCGTCGGCGGTCAGCACCAGGTAGCCGCGCTCGGACGCGACCGAGTGGATGCCGCGCAGCATCGGCGCGAAGAACGGGTTCGTGCAATCACCGAGCGTGACCCCGATCGAGGTCATCGCCTGGTTCTTGCGGCGCAGTCCGGCCGCCACGTCGTTCAGCTGGACGCCGAGCCGATCGGCCTCCGCGACGATCCGCTGCCGCGTCGACTCCCGCACCTTCGGATCCCCACGCAACGCCCGCGACACCGTCTTGATGCTCACGCCGGTGGTCGCAGCCACATCCTCGAGCCGCGGCCGCCGCGGAAGTTCACTCTCCATGCCGACAGTGTAATGTCAACGTTGACATTGTGGGTCCCGGACGAGGCTCGGCACGGTTACTTCTTGGCGGCCGAGGTGGATCGGATGTGGAGTTCGGTGCGGAGAGTGACGGTGGACGGGGGGCGGCCGGGTGCGGTGGTGCGGTCCTTGAGGAGCATGCCGGCGGTGCGGCCCAGCTCGTAGGTCGGCTGGGCGACCGTGGTCAGGCTCGGGATGACGAGGTCGGCCCACGGGATGTCGTCGAAGCCGACGATCGCGATGTCGTCCGGCGCGCGCAGCCCCTTGCGGGCCAGGCATTCCAGGGCGCCGACGGTCATCAGGTTGTTGGTCGCGAACAGTGCCTCGGGCGGATCGTCCAGCTCGAGCAGGCTTTCCATCGCGGCGTACCCACCGGCCTCCCGGAAGTCGGCGTGCCGCACCAGGTCCTTGTCGTAGCGGATGCCGCCCGCCCGCAGCGCCGACCGGTACCCGGCCAGGCGGTCCATCGCGGTCGACACCTTGCGCGGGCCGGTGATGCAGGCGATCCGCCGGTACCCGCCGTCGATCAGGTGTTTGACCCCCTCGAAGGCACCGTGCTCGTTGTCGACCAGCACGGTGTCCGCCTCGACGCCCTCGACCCGGCGGTCGATCATCACCAGCGGAATCTTCGCGTCCGCGAGCAGTTGCACGCCCTCCGCGGTCGACGTCGGTGAGATCACCACCCCGGCCATCTGGTCGGTCAGCACCGCCGTCGCGTAGGCCATCTCCTTCGCGGGGTCCTCGTCGGAGTTGCAGAGCACGACGTGGTACCCCTCGGTCTGCGCCACGTCCTCGAGCCCACGGACCAGCGAGGTGAAGAACGGGTTCTCGATGTCGGAGATGACCACGGCCCACAGGTTCGTCGAGGACTTCCGCAGGTTCCGCGCGACGCCGTTCGGGCGGTACCCGAGCTCGGCGACCGCGGCCCGGACCTTCTCGGACAGCTCGGGGTCCACGTTGCGCCGGCCGCTCAGCACCCGTGACACCGTTGCCGGCGACACCCCCGACCTACGCGCGACGTCGTAGATCGTCGTCATACCCGCTCCCCGCTGGAGATCCGATGGTCGTCTGGATCGCACTCTAACTCCGATCCGAGCCGAAGTGCGCGCGCAGTCGTGCAGCCCGGCGCGCACCAGGATCTCATGTGTGGGACGTCGCGCCGTCCAGTAGTGCCAGCGCAGCGGCGTGCGACGGCGCCGAGTCGGCCGCACCGTTGACGGTTGTCGACAGTGCGCCGGCGGCGTTCGCGAGCCGTACGGCGTCCACGAGCTCGGCGCCGTGCGCGAGGGACGCGGCCAGCGATCCGCAGAACGCGTCGCCGGCGCCGACAGTGTCGATCGTGTCGACCTGGTGTGCCGCGATTCGTTCCTCGAACCCGTTCGCGCGATCCAGTACGAACGCGCCGCGTGACCCGAGCGTCACGACGCACGCGCGCAGGTCCCAGTCCTCGGCGAGCTTCCGCGCGATCGCCGGCACCTGCGACTCGTCGTCACAGTCCAGCCCGGTGAGGGCCGCGGCCTCCACCTCGTTCGGCACCAGGATGTCGACGTACGCCGCCAGCGCCTGGTCGATCGGCCCGACCGGCGCCGGGGTGAGGATCGTGGTGACTCCCGCGGCCGAGGCGAGCCGAAGGGCGGCGTGGCTCGCCTCGACCGGGAGCTCGAGTTGCACGCTGAGCACCTTGCTCGTGGTCAGTACGTCGCGTGCAGCCTCGACCTCGAGCGTGGTGATTGCCGCGTTGGCGCGGGACACGATGATGATCGAGTTGCCGCCGTCGGGCAGCACCAGTGGCAGCCCCACCCCGGTGCCGAGCGACGGATGGCGGACCACCCACGACGTGTCGACCTCGTTCGACGACAGCAGCTCCAGGAACTCCTCGCCGTACCGGTCCTCGCCGATCGTGCCGACGATCGCCGTCCGCGCGCCCATCCGGGCCGCGGCGATCGCCTGGTTCACGCCCTTCCCGCCGAGGAACTCCGCGAATCCGGTGCCGTGCAGCGTCTCGCCCGGCAACGGCCGCCGCTCCGCCGACGCCACCAGATCCTTCATGAACGACCCCAGCACACAGACTTCATTCATGCTTGGTCTCCCAGGAGACGCTTGCCCAGGGCACCGGATGGGTGGAACTGGGCGAAGTCGTGGTGACTGAACTCCCGCAGTACGACGAGGGCGCAGGCGAGCGCGTCGCCCATCGCCAGTGAAGCGGTGGTGGACGCTGTCGGTGCCAGGTTGAGCGGATCGGCCTCGCGCAGCACCATCGTGTCCAGCGTGTACGTCGCGAGCCGGGCCAGCGTCGACTCCTCGCGACCGGTCATCGCGATCACCGGGATCGCCCGCTCGCGGAGCATCCGGGCGAACGCGCACACCTCGGCCGTCTCGCCGGACGCCGAGAGGGCCAGGACGAGATCGCGCGACGTCACCGCGCCGGAGTCGCCGTGCAACGCGTCGGCGGAGTGGATGAACGAGGCCGGTGTCCCGGTGCTCGCCAGCGTCGCGGCGATCTTCCGGCCGACCAGACCCGACTTTCCGAGACCGGTCACCACCAGGTGACCTTCGCAGCGGTGGACCGCGGTCAGTACCTCCAGGAAGACTCCGTCGAGCCGGTCGGCCAGCGCCGACACGGCCGCGGCCTCGGTCTCGATGGCGTCCCGCGCCGCCTGCAGCCCCCGGGCCACCAGGTCCCTGGACAGCTCGTCGGCCGTGCGGTGAGCGGACGCACGGTTCGGCACAACTGGCATCCCAGCGCCTCTCGTCTCAGAAATCGATTTCCGCAGATTAGGCAGTGAGCGGATGCGGTGTCAACGGCTGCGGCCCCGACGAAACCCCTGTGGCTAGGCGGGAAATCCTGGGAGCTGATCAGATCGCCACCCAGCTGGGCCTTGACCCGCCTGGCGGTCACTCGTAGATTGCGAGAAATCGATTGCCGCCTGTGCAGTACGGCCCGACCGTTCGAGCCACCTCAAGTGAAGGACGTGCCATGAAGCGTGGGGCCTTGCTTGCTGTCCTGCCGTTGGTCTTCGGAACGGCGGCACTGCTCACTCAGTCGTCCGCCTCCCAGCCGGCCGTCTCTTCCACCCCCATCGGCACCTCCCAGGTCGAGTCGAAGGGCATGCCCAGCAAGAGCGACGGCGACCTGTGGCCGTCCTGCTGGGCCGGCAACGACAAGCTGTACGCCGCCAACGGGGACGGCAAGGGGTTCAGCACCGACGGGGATTTCGCCGACATCGCAGTCAGCGAGATCAACGGCACGCCGGGAAACCTGTCCGGGGCGACTGTTGCCAAGGGCGACCAGGTCGGATCGGTCTGGAGCGGTGCCGGGTACAACCGGAAGCCGACGGGCATGGTGTGCGTCGGCGACACGCTGTACCTCGCGGTGCAGGACCTCGCGCTGGACTTCAACGACGTACCGGCGGCGACGATCCTGAAGTCCACCGATCACGGGAAGACGTGGACGTGGGACAAGCAGAAGCCGATGTTCGCCGACCATGTCTTCACGACGATCTGGTTCGCGGACTTCGGTCGCGGTGGTGCGTCGGCACCCGACGGATACGTCTATGCCTATGGCCTGGACGGGAACTGGCGGGACTCGTTCGACGACACGGTCGCGGATCCGCAGTCGGTGTTCCTGGCGCGGGTCCCTAAGGACGAGGTGCAGAACCGGACTGCGTGGAAGTTCTACACCGGGTCCGGGTGGTCGCCGAAGCTCGCGGACCGCAAACCGGTGCTGACCGACACACGGCGGTTGTACGCGCAGACGTACGGGACGAACGCGTCGAACCTGAGCGTGATCAGCCAGGGCGGTGTCACGTATCTCCCCGCGCAGAAGCGCTATGTCTACACGTCCTGGACGGAGTACACGTTCGAGTTCTACGAGTCGCCGACGCCGTGGGGGCCGTGGAAGCACTTCCTGTCGAAGGACTTCGGTGGGTATCCGTGGTCGACGTCGAAGTACGGCGGGTACGGCGTGACGATCCCGTCGAAGTTCGTGCAGCCGGACGGCAAGACGATGTACATCCAGGCAAACGTCTGCCCGTGTGGCGGCGGTGGGATCGGGACGTCGGTGTACAACTTCAACCTGCGCAAGCTGGTGCTGACGCCGTCCGTCGACACGCCCGCGTCGAATCTTCCCGGGTCGGACAATCTCGCTACTGGTGGTGTGGCGATCTCCAAGTCGTCGCAGTCCGGGAGCCTCGCGCTGATGAACGACGGTGCGCGCACCGGGAGCGAGTCGGACTTCGACGACGAGGTGAAGGGCGCTTCGTGGTGGGGCTACGAGTGGCCCGCGCGGCACAAGGTGAACAACGTGGAGTTCACATCGGGCGCGGTGTCGGCGGAGGGCGGGTACTTCACCGGCCGGCCGCGCGTGCAGGTTCGTCAGAACGGTGAGTGGGTCGAGGTCGGTGCGCAGAGCGTGTCCCCGGCGTACCCGGGCGATGCGTCGGCCGGCGCCAACACGACGTACACGATCACTTTCCCGACGCAGGAGACGGACGGCGTCCGCGTGATCGGTCTGCCGGGCGGGACGCGTTCGTACACGACCGTGTCCGAGCTGGCGGTGCGGTACGTGTCGCAGTTGGCAGACGCTGGTTTCGAGGGCACCGGTGGCGGCAAGCCGGCGTGGCTGTTCGAAGGTACGGCGGCCAACGGCGTCGACCGCGGCCTGGGCTTCGCGCACTCGGGCGCCAACAACGGCTGGATCCGCTGCACCTGCACAGGCTTCAGCAACTTCTACCAGAACGTGCCGGTTGTCCCTGGTACGACGTACACCTTCGGCTCCTGGATCAACGCGTCGGCCAACCTCCCCGCCGACCAGGGCCGCTTCGGCGTCCGCACCGGAAACACCGACCTCGCGAGCACGACGTTCGGCGCCGGGACGGGCTACATGCACCACGAGGTCACCGTGAAGGTCCCGCCCGGCGTGCACGAACTAACTGTCTACGCCGGCTTCAACGCCCCCAACAAAGACACGTGGATCCAGCTGGACGACTTCACCGTGTCCTGACCCCCCCTTGCTTTCCGGAAAGAATTTCGCGCTGACTGCGAACTTCTTTCCGGAAAGGTCATGGCCAGGGGAGGAGGGCTGGGGTTGGGCCTGTGATGGGGGAGGGGGTTGGGCGGCCGGCGTACCAGGCGGTCAGGGCGGCGAGGGTGCCTTGGAGGGTGACGTCTTCGCCGGTGCCGTTGTCCCAGGTGGTTTCGCCGGCCTGCAGGATCAGGTGGATGTTGTCGGGGGTGCGGGGGCGGAGGAAATCGAGCAGGTGCAGGCAGAAGTCGTCCGACCAGTCCGCGGGGGTGAACGCGAGACCGAGGTCCGAGGTGTGGATGGTGAGTTCGCGCCAGGTGGCCTGCAGGCCCGCGGACAGGTTGCTGTTGCGGTGCAGGATCGGGAGCGGCCAGTCGGTCGGCCCGACCTTGTCCCAGGACGCGAGCAGCGCGGTGACGGCCTCGTTCAGGTGGGTGCGCAGTTCGGCGGCGGGCCGGTCGGCGCCGGCCTCGATCGCGGCATCACGCGCCGGACGACCCCCGTCGTACACCTCGATCAGCCGGCCCTGCAGCGCTTCCTCGACCTGACGCGTCATCGCCTCGGAGAAGTTCGCGATGTGTGTGATCACGTGACCGCGGGACCAGCCCGGAAGGACAGAGTCGCCGCGAGCGGTCGCGTCGTCGAGGTCCGCGGTCAGCGTTCGTAGTTGGCCGGCGATCGCGCGTACGTCGTTCAGGGCCACAGCAACTCCTTCGTCCAGGTGTCCTCGAGGCGGTACTGCAGTCGTAGGTGCCGGCGATCCGGGTCAGCTTGCCAGAACTCCACCTCGTCGGCCTGCAGCGTGTAGAGCGTCCAGTTCGGCGCGACCAGACCGGGCTCAAGTGCGATCCGCTCTGCTTGTTCCTTGACCGCTGCCTCGACGTCCGCGCGATCCGCGAGTACTGCGCTCTGCTTGCCGACCAGCGCCTCCGCGCGAGCCGTGACCGGTCGTTGAAGGAAGTCGCGCTGGGAGTCCTCGGGGGCCGCGGGCGCGACCCGCCCCGCGACGCGGACCTGGCGACCGAGCGGGATCCAGTAGAACGTCAGGGCGGCGTACGGCGATGTGCTCAGCTCCTCGCCCTTGCGGCTGGTGGACGACGACGCGAACTGCCAGCCGTCGGCGGTCACGTCCTTGAGGATCAGCACGCGCGCGTTCGGCCGGCCGTCGGGGCGGACGGTCGAGAGGGTGGTGGCGCACGGCTCGACCACGCCCTGGTCGATGGCCATCAGCAGCCAGTCGACGAACAGCTCGTGCGGCGTGCTCGGGGTGGTCGACGGATCCCAGTCCGGCGGTGTGCCGGTCAGTGTCGGTACGGCGCGCAGCCGTGTACGAAGGTCACTCACGCTCCGAGACCCTAGGCCAGTGATTCACATGCCAGCAAGCAGATATTCCATTAGCATCATGCGATGACCACGCTGGCGTTCGCAGTGGCCGCCACGATCAAGCACGACGGGCGCGGCGGTGTAGCCGATCTGCTGTCCACGCCGGCCGAGGCGACCGCTTGGTTGGCCGACAACCTCGACCTCGTCGCGGACGTGCTCGGCCGGCCGCTCGAGTTGCCGCTTTCCGGAAAGAAATCCGCACGGAGCGACGAATTTCTTCCGGAAACCCAGGCCGACGGGAGAGACGACGTCGTACGGCGGGAGCTGGCGCGGATCCGCCGCGCCGTGCGGGCGCTCTTCGCGCGGGCGGTGGAGCCTGGGCCGCCCAGTACTGCTGACGCGGACCGGTTGATGGGCTTCGAGGATGCGCTGCGGCTGGTGAACCGGGCGGCGGCGCAGTTGGGGACGCCGTACCTGGAGTGGGTGGACGAGCCGGTCGTGCGGTCGTCCTACGGGACCGACGATCCGGTCGCACTGCTCGTCGGTGCGGTCGGGCGGTCGGCGATCGACTTTCTCGCAGGGCCGGACCGGACGAGGTTGCGGGCCTGTCCGGCGGCGCGGTGTGTGAAGTACTTCCTGCAGGACGATCCGCGGCAAGTGTGGTGTTCGCCGGCCTGTGGGAACCGCGAGCGCGTGAACCGTGCCTACCGCAAACGCCGGCAACAGTAGCTGACCGGCTGCCCGTGTTCCGGGGGTGCGCGACGATAACCTGTGGGCTATGAGCGTCGCTCGGTTCAAGGATCTCTGTGTGGACGTGGCCTGCCCGCGGGAGATGGCCGCGTTCTGGGGTCGTGTCATCGGGTTGACCACGCCTGCCGACAACCCCGGCGTGCTGGTCGGCGACGTACCGGAGAAGACGATCTGGATGTGCAAGGTCCCGGAGCCGAAGACCGTGAAGAACCGCGTGCACGTCGACGTCATCACCGGCGATCTGGCGGATCTCGAGCAGGCGGGGGCGAGCATCCGGGTGCCGGAGTCCGAGGAGCAGCCCTGGACGGTGCTGCAGGATCCGGAGGGCGGCGACTTCTGCGGATTCGTCCGCGACACGATCCCGGCGTACCGGCTGATGGAGCTCGTGGTCGACTCGGCCGACCCGGAGCGCCAGGCCCGGTGGTGGGCCGACGTGGTCGGCGGTGAGCTCTCGAGCAGGCCGGGCGCACCGTACTACTGGCTCGAGAACGTCCCGGGCCTGCCATTCAGGTACTGGGTGTTCGTGCCGGTCCCGGAGCCCAAGACGGTCAAGAACCGCGTGCACTGGGACGTCACCGCGCCCGCGCTGCAGCCGGTGCTCGACGCGGGTGCGACACTGCTGCGGCCCAAGGACGACGAGATCGGCTGGAACGTCTGCGCCGACCCCGAGGGCAACGAGTTCTGCGTGTTCCTGCCCCCTATCGAGGAATCCTGATGCCCAAGCTGGACCTGACCGCGTCCGCGTCCGACCTGACCGAGGCGCTCGTCAACATCTCCTCGGTCAGCGGTACGGAGGAGAAGCTCGCGGACAAGGTGGAGAAGGCGCTCTCGGCGTACCCGCATCTGAAGGTGTTCCGGCACGGGAACACCGTCGTCGCGCGGACCGACCTCGGCCGCTCCGAACGGGTGGTTCTCGCCGGGCATCTCGACACCGTCCCGCTCAACGACAACCTGCCGGCCCGCCGCGCCGACGGCCTGATCCACGGGCTCGGCGCATGCGACATGAAGGGCGGCGTCGCGGTCGCGCTGCGCCTGGCGGCGACCCTCGACGAGCCGAACCGGGACGTCACGTACGTCTTCTACGACTGCGAGGAGATCGAGGCCGAGCGGAACGGTCTGTTCAAGCTGACCCGCTCCAACCCCGAGTTGCTCGAGGGCGTGTTCGCGGTCGTGATGGAGCCGTCGAACGCGGTCGTCGAGGCCGGCTGCCAGGGCACGATGCGGATCGAGGTCACCACCCGCGGGGAGCGCGCGCACTCGGCCCGTTCGTGGATGGGGTCGAACGCGATCCATGCCGCGGGCGAGGTGCTGGCGCGGCTTGCGGCGTACGAGCCCCGCCGGGTGCCGATCGACGGGCTCGAGTACCGCGAGGGGCTGAACGCGGTCGCGATCAACGGTGGTGTGGCGGGCAACGTCGTACCGGATCTGTGCACGGTCACGATCAACTACCGGTTCGCGCCGAGCCGGTCCGAGGCGGAGGCCGAGGCGCACCTGCGGGAGGTGTTCGAGGGGTACGACGTGGTGGTCACGGACTCGGCGCCGGGCGGACTGCCCGGGCTGGAGCGGCCGGCCGCGGCGGCATTTCTGCAGGTGGTGGGCGGGGAGCCGCAGCCGAAGTTCGGGTGGACGGACGTGGCGCGGTTCACGCTGCTCGGCGTACCGGCGGTGAACTACGGGCCCGGTGACCCGCTGTACGCGCACAAACAGGACGAGTTCGTGCCCGAGGCGGAGATCGAGCTGTGTGAACAGCGGTTGAGGACTTGGTTGACTGACCGCGCGTAGGCAGGCCCGGTTACCGCTCAGGCAATAACCTGGAGGCATGTCAGAACCATCGATCCACCCCGACAGACCGGTCGGCCCGGTCGGCCAGCAGCAGCGCGGGCCGATCGTGATGCGGCGCAAGCAGGTGCAGCACTCGACCTCCGAGCAGCGGCTGCTGGACAGCCGCGGACCCTCGGACTGGGTGCACACCGACCCGTGGCGGGTGCTGCGGATCCAGTCGGAGTTCATCGAGGGCTTCGGCATGCTCGCCGAACTCGGGTCGGCGATCAGCGTCTTCGGTTCGGCGCGGACGAAGCCGGACGACCCGATGTACGCCGCCGCCGAGGAATGCGGGCGGAAGCTGGTGGAGGCCGGGTACGCCGTCATCACCGGCGGCGGGCCGGGCGTGATGGAGGCCGCGAACAAGGGCGCGTCCGAGGCCGGCGGGGTGTCGGTCGGGCTCGGCATCGAGCTGCCCTTCGAGAACGGCCTGAACGAGTGGGTCGACATCGGGATGAACTTCCGGTACTTCTTCACCCGCAAGACGATGTTCGTGAAGTACGCCCAGGGGTTCGTGGTGATGCCCGGTGGGTTCGGCACGCTCGACGAGCTGTTCGAGGCGCTCACGCTCGCGCAGACCCGGAAGGTCACGTCGTTCCCGGTCGTGCTGTTCGGTACGTCGTACTGGGGCGGCCTGGTCGACTGGCTGCGCACCACGATGCTGTCCGACGGCAAGATCTCGGCGGCCGACCTGGACATGTTCGTGGTCACCGACGACGTCGACGAGGCGATCAGCTACATCGTCAAGGCCGGCGAACTCGCCGACGCCGCGGCCGCCGAAGCCGCGGCCGAGGCTGCCCACGACATCGGCTCCGCGCACGACGCCGAGTCCCGCCTGGGCTCCGACGGGAGCTGAAATCCTGGGTGTTTTCGCGGTTGACTCGCGCGGCATGGCACGATCGGTCCCGTGATGTGGTTCTTCGGGCTGATCGTGGTGCTGTTGATCGGGGCTGTCGCTGTCGTCGCCTCGGGTCGTTGGGGTGCCATGAGTACGGCGTACGACGACCGGCCCGACATGACCGTGCCGGCGCGGCAGGCGCTGACCTCCACCGACATCGAGTCCGCCCGGTTCGCGGTCGGTGTCCGCGGCTACCGGATGGACGAGGTCGACACGCTGCTCGAACGCGTCGCCAAGGAGGTCGCCGAACGCGACCGCCGGATCGCCGACCTCGAACGCGCCGTCGCCCCCATCGTCCAGGCACCGGAGGGCCACGGCTTCACCTCGAAACCGTACGACCCCACCGACTTCGACGACACCGGCACCCAGCAACCGATCCTGGTAGGCGGCAACTTCCCAGAACCCACCCCCGAGACCCCTGAAACAGAGACCGCCGAGCCCGCAAACCCCGCCGCCGCGACCTCGAGCGCCGCGGAATCTGGCGCGGCGGACTCTGGCGCGGCGGAGTCTGGCGCGGTGGCTTCTGGCACCGCGGAGTCTGGTGCGGCGGACTCTGGCACCGCGGCTTCTGGTGCCTCGGCGGAAGATTCTTCTGCGTCCGGGGACGCTGCCGCCCCTAGCTCAACTGCTGAGAACTCTGCTACTCCCGGGAGCCCCGCGAGTGAGCGCGGCGCCGCCGCCTCCCCAGCAACTGCGGCCGAGGACGCACCCAGCGCTCCTGCTGATAGCCCTGAAAGCAGCGGTTCTGGTGCCGCGGGATCTGCTGTACCCGGCAGCTATGCAGGCGAGACTGCCGACGCCGCACGTACCGACGGTGGTGCGCGGTCCGACGCCTCCGCAGCAGCCCAGCCGAGCGCTGACGACGACGAGCCACCAACAAGCGACCTACCCCGCACAGGCCAGGCAACAGGCGACGAGTACGAACGCCTACAAGCCGAAGCCCGCGCAGTACTAGAAGCCCAATCCCAGCCCGGAGCCCCCCGCCGCACCCCCGCCCCCACCGACCTCAACCCCCAACAGCCAACCCCAGACCAACAGCCGCCCCACAACCAACCGCACCAGGCCCCCCACCCCGCACCCGACCAACCACGCGCCGACCAGACACCCCCCGAGCAGTCGCCTGACTACGACGTGACCCACGGCGAGCAGGCGGCATCTGAGCAGTCGGTCGGGTACGACGAGACGCGCACGGAGCAGCCAGCGCCCGAGCAGTCGGCCGGGCACGGCGAGACGCGCGCCGAGCAGGCGGTGCCGGAGCAGTCGGCTGGCTACGAGGTGACCCGCGGCGACCAAGCGGTACCTGAGCAGCCGGTCGGGTACGACGAGACGCGCGCGGAGCAGCCAGCGCCCGAGCAGTCGCCCGGGTACGGCGAGACGCGCGCCGAGCAGGGGGTGCCTGAGCAGTCGGCTGGCTACGAGGTGACCCGCGGCGGGCAGGCTGCATCTGAGCAGTCGGTCGGGTACGGCGAGACGCGCCCGGAGCAGCCAGCGTCCGAGCAGTCGACCGGGTACGGCGAGACGCGCGGCGAGCAGCCAGCGCCTGTGCAGGCGTCCGGCGATGACGTGACCCGCGGCGAACAGGCCGCGCTTGAGCAGCAGGTCGGGTACGGCGACACTCGTGCGGAGCAGGCTGCTCTGCCGTGGGAGCAAGGGGCGGCGCACTGGACTGCGCAGCCGGTGGATGAGCGGCCGGCGCCTGCGCAGAAGGAAGCTGCTGCGGAACAGCAGCCAACGCACTGGACCTCGGCACCAGCACCTCAGTCGGAACCCCCGACAACCGAACGCCAGCCTCAGCCGGACGCCCTTCAGCAGCCCGCGCACCAACCTCAGCAACCGGACGGCCTCCATCAGCCCGCGCCTCAGCCCGAGTACTCGGATGGTCTTCAGGAGCCCGCGCCTCAGCCTGAGCAACCGCATCCCCTTCAGCAGCCCCCGCGCGAGCAGCGGCCGTCGCGGCACGAGTCCGAGTCGCAGGCATCGTCGTACGAGCAGCACCTGCAGCAGGACCAGCTGTCGCGTGAGCAGCCGACGCCGTACCCGCAGCACCCCGAGCAGCAGCGCGCCTCGGAGCAACAGCCCGCGCACGAGAACCAGGCGTCGTACCCGCAGCAGTCCGAGCAGCTGTCCGAGCAGCAGCCGTCAGCGTACGAGCCGGATCCGCGAGCAGCGTCGTACCAGCACCTGCAGCAGGACCAGCCCGCGCCCGGGCAGCAGGCGGCGTACCCGCAACAGGTCGGGCAGGATTACTCCTCGGACCAGCAGCCCGGGCGCGATCAGCAGTCGTCGCCGTACGAGCAGGAGTCGCAGGGTTCGTCGTACGAGCAGCACCTGCAGCAGGACCAGCTGTCGAGTGAGCAGCCGACGCCGTACCCGCAGCACCCCGAGCAGCAACGCGCCTCGGAGCAACAGCCCGCACACGAGAACCAGGCGTCGTACCCGCAGCAGTCCGAGCAGCAGCCGTCAGCGTACGAGCCGGACCCGCGAGCAGCGTCGTACCAGCACCTGCAGCAGGACCAGCCCGCGCCCGGGCAGCAGGCGGCGTACGCCCAACAGGTCGAGCAGGATTCCTCCTCGGACCAGCAGTCCGCGCGCGATCAGCAGTCGTCGCCGTACGAGCAGGAGTTGCAGGGTTCGTCGTACGAGCAGCACCTGCAGCAGGACCAGCTGTCGAGTGAGCAGCCGACGCCGTACCCGCAGCACC
>DASXXB010000223.1:0-77435 GCA_036503355.1 Kribbella sp.
TTTGAGCAGGTAGATGGTCGCGAACAGGGCGATCCAGACCACGTCGACGAAGTGCCAGTAGTACGACACGACGATCGCCGAGACGGCCTGTTCGTGGGTGAACTTACGAGCCATGTACGTCCTGGCCAGGACGAACATGAAAGCGATGAGGCCGCCGGACACGTGCAGGGCGTGGAACCCGGTCGCCAGGTAGAAGACCGATCCGTACGCGTTCGACGAGATCGTCAGGCCCTCCTGCACGAGCGCGGTGTACTCGGTCACCTGCCCGGCGACGAAGACCGCGCCCATCATGTACGTGAGGATGAACCACTCACGCATGCCCCAGGCCCGCGGGTTCAGCACCGAGCCGGTCCGGCCGACCCGGCCGTGCTCGGCCGCGAAGACGCCGAACTGGCAGGTGAACGACGACAGCACCAGGATCGTCGTGTTCACCGCGGCGAACGGGACGTCCAGCCGCTCGGTCATGAGCTGCCAGAGCGTCTCCGATCCCGGAGCCGCGGCAGCGGTCGTCACCGACCGGATCGTGAAGTACGCCGCGAAGAGGGCGGCGAAGAACATCAGTTCGCTCGAGAGCCAGACGATCGTGCCGACACTGACCATGCTGGGACGGTCGGCATGACCGTGTTCACGAGACGCTGGGAGCGCGGTTGCAGTGGCCACGCGGTCATTATGTCGGTCCTCGCGTTCAGCGCTACGACCACCCCCGTGCATGTCGTCAACCAGCTGTTCTTACTGTGGAACCGTGCTTCCCCTCCACGCCACCCCGGGCGACCGGATCGAGCCGCTGACCGCGCTCCGGTTGCTGACGGCATGGACCTTCGAGCCGGTGTTACTCGCCGTGATCGTGGTCCTCGGCGCGCTCTATCTGTACGGCGTCCACAGGCTCCGCCGGCGTGGTGACAAGTGGTCGCGCGGCCGCACGTTCGCGTTCGTCGGCGCGGGTCTGGGCAGTGCCGTGATCGCCACCCAGTCGGCGCTCGGCACCTACGACACGGTGCTGATCAGCGTGCACATGGCGCAGCACATGATCCTGTCGATGCTGACGCCGCTGATGCTGGCGCTCGGTGCCCCGGTCACGCTCGCGCTCCGGACGCTGCCGCAGCGGCCCCGGAAGTGGTTGCTCTCCGTGTTGCACTCGCGGCTCGCGAAGGTGCTGTGCTTCCCACTGGTCGGGTTCACGCTGTTCGTCCTGAGCCCGTGGGCGCTGTATTTCACCAGCTGGTACGACGCGACGCTGCACTCGACCGTGCTGCACGACCTGCTGCACCTGCACTTCATCCTGGTCGGATCGCTGTTCTTCTGGCCGCTGCTCGGCATCGACCCGGTGCCGGGACGCGTCATCTATCCGTTCCGCCTGATGATGACGTTCCTCACGCTGCCGTTCCACGCGTTCCTCGGGATCACGATCATGTCGGCGAACAAGCTGATCGCCGAGGACTGGTACACCAGCTTCGGCCGGTCCTGGCCGCCGTCGCCGCTGCGCGACCAGTACATCGCCGGCGGTCTGTTGTGGGGTTCGGGCGACATCGTCGGCGTGGTGTTCTTCGCCGTACTGTTCGTCCAATGGGTGCGTGAGTCGCAGCGTGAGGCACGTCGCGAGGACCGCCGTCTGGACCGGTTGGAGGAACAGGCTCGCCGGGCCGGACAGGCACCCCGGTAGCATGCGCGGTGTCCGGTTTCACGAGTACACAGCTTGGGATGGGTCGATGAGTTCAGAGCGTCCGCTGAAGGTCCTGGTCTACAGCGACGACCGTACGACGCGGGAGTCCGTCCGGCTGGCTCTCGGCAAGCGGCCGGCGGCCGATCTGCCCGAGCTCTCCTACGTCGAGTGCGCCACCGAGCCGGCCGTCATCAAGACCATGGACAAGGGCGGGATCGACCTGGCCATCCTGGACGGCGAAGCCGTTCCGGCCGGTGGCATGGGGATCGCGCGGCAGCTGAAGGACGAGATCTTCCAGTGCCCGCCGGTGCTGGTCATCACGGGCCGGCCGCAGGACGCCTGGCTGGCGACCTGGTCGCGGGCCGAGGGCGTCGTCTCGCACCCGATCGACCCGATCAAGCTGGCCGAGGTCACCGCGGACCTGCTCCGGCAGCGGATCGCGAAGCTCCCCGCCACCAGCGCCTGACCGGGCCGATGGCTCTGCTAATGCCGCGACTCCGTCGCGGGTCATGGGGCTGTAACTCCCGGCCTTCCCTCGTCGCTGCGCTCCCTGCGCTCCTCAGTCCAGGCCGGGAGGCCCCATGACCGGGTACACCTGGTCTCACGTCATCGGGCCGCTGTTGCGGCACGAGGACCTGGAGGCCGCCGCCACCGCGTGGGCGATGGAGCAGATCCTGTCCGGGGCCGCGACGCCGGCCCAGCTGGCCGGGTTCGTGATCGCGCTGCGGTCCAAGGGCGAGACGGTCACCGAGGTGGAGGGCCTCGTGCAGACGATGCGCGAGTTCGCCACCCGGATCAGCGTCCCGGGGCGGACCCTGGACGTGGTCGGGACGGGCGGTGACCAGGCCCACACCGTGAACATCAGCACGATGTCCGCGATCGTCGCCGCCGGTGCCGGCGCGAAGGTCGTGAAGCACGGCAACCGTGCCGCCTCCTCCGCCTGCGGCGCCGCCGACGTACTCGAGGAGCTCGGGATCCCGCTCGACCTCACCGGGCCGCAGGTCGCCGAGGTGGGGGAGCGGGCCGGGATCACATTCTGCTTCGCGTCCGCGTTCCACCCCGCGCTGCGGAACGCGGCGGTTCCGCGCCGTGAGCTCGGCGTACCGACGACGTTCAACCTGCTCGGCCCGCTGGCGAACCCGGGCGACCCGTCGGCGCAGGCCGTCGGCGTCGCGGACGCGCGGGTGGCCGGGCTGGTCGCCGGCGTCCTGGCGCGGCGTGGGATCGATGCGCTGGTGTTCCACGGCGACGACGGCCTCGACGAGCTGACCACGCGGACGACGTCACAGGTCTGGGTCGTCGGCGGCGGGACCGTCGAGGGTCCGGTCACGCTGGACCCGCGGGAGCTCGGCATCGAGCCGGTGTCGGCGGACGCGTTGAAGGGCGCGGACGCGACGTACAACGCCAAGGTCGTCCGGGCGCTGGTCGACGGCGAGACGGGTCCGGTGCGGGACGTCGTACTGCTGAACGCCGGTGCCGCGCTGGCGGCGTACACGCCTGAAGCGGGGACCGTGACGGAGCGGATCCGGACCGGCATGGACCGGGCTGCCGAGGCGATCGACTCCGGTGCGGCGAAGGACGTGCTGGACCGGTGGATCGCTGCCTGCGCCGACGTCCGCGGCTGACTGCTGTAGCAGGAGGACCGGCCGGGACATCCCGGCCGGTCCTTCCTGCTACTTGTTGATCTTGATCTGCGTGACCTTGTAGCGCCAGACCTTCTGATAGTCCGGCGTCGAACCCGCGATGTCCGCGATCGACACGGCCGCGGTGCCGTCGCCGCGGTCGATCACGGCGATCATCACGGTCGAGAACGTCTCCGCGAGCTTCGGCACCTTGACGGCCACCTTGGCGACGATCTCGTGGCCCGGGTGGCCGTCGACCGTCAGCACCTTGTGCGTGGTGCCCTTCATGATCTGCGGATTCTCGCCGTACAGGCTGCTGATCGCGCGGCTGCCGATCTGTACGGCGGCAGCCTTCAGGCCGGCCGGGGTGTTCTGGTACGGGATGTCAGGCGGCAACTGGCCGAACGAGGTGTAGTTGCCCCAGCTCGCCCCCTTGCCGTTGTAGTTGTTGTGCACCGTCAGCCAGATCGCGCCGCCGCCCCACAGGCCGGAGCGCTCGCCTGTGTTTGTCCAGGCCGAGCTCATGATCGGCATCGTGTCGTTGTTCGAGGCAACGATCTGGGTACCGATCACCTTGCCGAACGGCGTCGGCGTCTCGGACGGCTTCACCGACGGGCTGACCGTCTCGAGCGGCTTCCCACCAGTCGGCAACGCGACCGGAGTGGTGGCGTCGGCCCTGTCCCAGATCCATCCGGCACTCAACCCGGTAGCCGCCAACGCAGCCACCACCAACACCACAGCCCCCACAGCCCGAGCCCGCCCAGCCACACCATCCCCAACGAACCCCGAGCCGGCCGAACGCCCACCAACCACGCCAGCCCGCCCACCAACCGCGCCGTGCCCACCAGCGCGCCCGCCCGACCCACCCAGCCCAGGCCCATGGGAACCGCCCAGCCCAGTCGCGGGCCCACCGGACCTGCCTAGCCCAGCGGCAGTCCCACCGGAACCGCCCAGCCCGGCCGAAGTCCCACCGACCCCACCGTGCTCAGCCCCACCGCGGTACGCAGCCGCCTGCGCGCCAGCCGCCTCCAGCCCAGCCGAACCACCCTGCCAACCAGGACCTCCACCAGCCGCGCCCTGCCCAGCCGAACCACCTTGCCCAGCGGAGGCGCCCTGCCCAGCAGAACCTCCACCAGCTGCGCCCTGCCCAGCCGAACCACCTTGCCCAGCTGCGTGCGCGCCAGCTGCGCCCTGTCCGCCGGCGGATCCACCAGGACCGCCCTGCCGCTCAACCGGCCCCTGACCTCCGGCTGCACCTTGACCAGCGCCGCGACCCCCGGAGGTCTTGGCATGCGGCCCAGCAGCCCGAGCAATCACCTCAACAAACGCAGCCTGCTGCGCCGCCCGCCCACCCTGCTGCGGTCCCGCCTGCTCTCCCGCGCGCTGTTGGTCGGCCTGCTGTTGCCCCGGCTGCGAGTACTGCCCAGCTCCCTGACCACCCTGAGGCCCGCCTTGCTGCCCCACATGCGACGCACCGTGCTGACCAGCCTGCGCCCCACCGTGCGCCCCACCGTGCGCCCCGCCCTGCGGCCCGTGCTGTGAAGTGCTCGGTTGTCCCGGGCGCTGTCCGCCCTGCGAGCCACCAGGAGCCGGCTGCGGGGCCGAGTACGGACCGTGCGGCGCACCTTGCTGACCAGCCTGCGGACCGCCCTGCGGCCCGTGCTGGGAACTGCTCGGTTGTCCAGGGCGCTGTCCGCCCTGCGAACCACCAGAACCCGGCTGCCGTTCACCAGACTGCGGCCCCATCGCCTGCGCCTGCCATCCAACCTGCCGCTGTCCAGCCTGCTGCACCTGCGCCTGTCCCGGCTGCTGCACCTGCGCCTGTCCAGCCTGCTGCGGCTGTCCCGGCTGCTGCTGACTTGTCTGTGCCTGCGCCTGCGACTGTTGACCCGGCCGAGGTTGCCACGGCTCCTGGCCGCCGTACTGCGCTCCCGCCGGGGGAGCCGCATGCTGCCCACGCACCCGCTCCCCACCGGCCTGCTGCGAACCCGGCTGTTGTGAGCTCGGCTGTTGCGGAGCCAACTGCTGTGAACCCGGCTGTTGCGGACCGCGCTGCTGCGAACCCGCCTGTTGTGAGCCCGGCTGTTGCGGAGCTGGCTGCTGTGAACCCGGCTGCTGCGGACCCGATTGCGCGGAACCTGCTTGCTGGGAACCTGCCTGCGGAGAGTTCGGCTGCCGGGCATCCGGCTGCCGGAGGCTTGAGTGCTGTGGGCCCGGCTGCTGTAGGCCGGGTTGCTGTGCGGCCGACGCCTGGGAGTCCCAGGTGGGCTCGCCAGGCTGCTGTGCAATCGGCTGCTGGGCAGCGGGCTGCGGTGCGTTCGATTGCAGGACCCCCGGGCGCTGTGGGCTCGATTGCTGGATACCCGGCTGCTGGATACCCGGCTGCTGGGCGCCCGGCTGCTGGGCTCCCCAGGCCTGAGAGTCCCTGGTGGGATCGCCGGGCTGCTGCGCAGTCGGCTGCTGGGCAGGTGACTGCAGTGCGTTCGATTGCGGGATGCCCGGCTGCTGCGGGCTCGGCTGCTGGAGTCTCGGCTGGTGTGAGCTCAGCGGGTCTTGTGTGCTCGGCTGGTTGCCGGAGTCGGTTTGTGGTGCGGGCCGGCTGGTCCAGTGTTGTTGTTGTGGTGGGGCTGCGTGCTGTGGGCGCACTGGCGGCGGAGGAGGGGGTGCCGGTGCGGGGGACTGGCCGAACAGGACGTCGGACGAGCCTGTCTGGTCCGCGTTCTGCGGGCGGTCCGGGTTCTGCCCGGGTCGCGGGGCGGGCGCCGGCGGTACTTGCGGCGTACCGGAAAGCGGATCACCCGACGGCCGACCCATGCCACCGACCGGCGCACCAGAGCGCGCCTCACCCGGGTACGCCTCACTGCCAAACGTCCCCCAGCGCCCCTCGCCCGCGGCGGGGTACGCCTCGCGGCCAGATGTCCCTGAGCCTGCCTCCTCCGCGGCGCCGCGGTATGCCTCACGGCCGGGCCCCTCAGCGGCGGGGTGGTGCTCGTTGCCGGCTGTGCCTGGGCGGGCTTCACCCGGCGTACCTGCGGGTGTGTCCTGCCGTGGTGGCCGGTTCTGGTCTTCGTTCTCAGCCAACTTGAATTCCCTTAAAGGCCTCGTCCGCGGCCGTCTTAAGATCCGGGCGGTTGTTCGGGATCCCGCTGACGTACGCGACGGCAGTTCCGTCGCCGAGGTCGAACACGGCCACCGTCAGCGTAAGCACCCGAGAGGGCACCGTGGCCGCCGTTGCGGTGACGGTCTGCTGGAAGAACCAGCCGGACTTGTCCGTCCGCTTCACGGCGCCGTTCGCGATGGTCTTGTACGTGACCGGGATGTTCCCGTACATGGTGCTCTGCAACTGCGTCGACAGCGTCGCTGCGGTCGCCTTCGGGTCGCCGTTGAACCCGGAGCCGGTCCCCAGGCCACCGACGAAGATGTCCGCGCTCCAGTCGTCCTTCGTACCGGCGGCGTCCTGCTGCAGCAGGATCCGTTGTCCGCCCGCATTGCGCACCTGCGGAACGAACAGCTTGTGATCCGACCACGGCGCGTTCCGGCGCGGGAAGGAGATCGCATCCGAGGAGATCCGGTTGGCGCCCTCGTGCAGCTTCGGATTCTTCGACTGACCAGGGCTGACCCCGCTCGACGGAGAGGGCGACGTGCTCTGTGTCGGCGTACTGCTCGGTGTGGGATCGGCCGTCTTGTCGTCCTTGTTGGTCAGCAGCACCACAGCAGCCACGATCAGCAGCACCAGCGCGATGCCACCGCCGACGACCAGCGGCAACTTCCCACCGAACGGACCGCCGCCACCAGCGCTCTTCGACTTCTTGCTCTTGCCCTTGTCCCGCTTGCCGACGCCGGAGCTCAGGTCGGTCTTACCGCCCCAGGACTCGTTCCCGTCGTCACCCCAGGCGCGCGGCGGAGCCTGCTGGGTACCCGTGCCTTGCTGAGCACCCCACTGCTTCGGTCCGGTCTGCTGAGCGATCTGCTGGCCAGTCTGTTGTGCGTTGCCCCAGCCGTTGCCGCTCTGCTGGTTGCCGGACTCCTGCACCGGCCAGCTCTGCCCGGCGCCCCATGTCTGGTTGGGGCTTTGCTGGGCATCAGCAGTCGGCTGCTGTCCCCACGGTCCTTCTTCTTGTACGCCGTGTTGCTCGCCGGGGCCCCAGCCGTTGTCGGCCGGCGCCGCGTCCGTACCCGGCGTACTCTGCTGGGAGCCCCACAACTGCCCCGACTGTGCAGGCTGCTGACCGCCCGCACTCTGGTTGGCCCCGGCCTGTTGTCCGCTCCAGCCCTGGGACTGGTTCTGGTCGCCCCAGAGCTGGACCGGCTGGTCCGGGGTGGTATCCGTCGACTCCGGCATCGCCCAGAGCGGGCCTGCCTTCTCCGGGGTCTGCAGGTCCTGTTCGTCCGAGGCTTCCACACCCCAGGCAGGTACGTCGCTCTGCTGCTCGTCCTGCTCGTCGCCTCCCTGGCTACCCCAGTCGGGCTGCAACAGACTCGCCGACTCCGCGTCATCCGCAGCCGCCTCATCCGTGTCCTCTTGGGCGTCGGTTGCCTGCGTGACGGTTGCTTGTGTGACGGTCGGCGCTGAGCTCGCAGCGGGTACCTCCGCGGCGGGCGTGCTCGCGGTGGTGGTGCCGGTGATCGCAGTACCCGTTGCTGCGGTGGCTGTCGCGGCGGTGGGTGCCTCGGCGGCGTTCGGGGTGCCGGGGTCGGTGCTGGTTGTAGGTGTCGCCGGGGCCGACTGCGCAGGTGGGCTGCCGTCCTCTGGGGGAGCGGCCAGCCTGAGAGTGCGGCCGGCGGGTTTTTCGGTTGCGCTCGCGCTGATTTGTGCGTTTGTGTTCGCGGCGGCGTTGGCTGCGTCGAGTTCTGCTTCTAGTTCGGCGATGTCGCGCTGCGTCCAGTGTTCGGCGGGCGCGGGAGCGAGTTCTGGAGCGCCCCAGGTCGCGCGGGCACGCTCTGCCGGGCTCAGCCCGCTGTCATCGTCAGTCGGTCCGCTGCCGGTGTCCGAGCTGGAGGTTTGAGCAGGTGTCCGGACGGGCTCGGGAGCGGTCTGGGTCTCGTGTGCGGGGGAAGGCTCCGGCGGCTGGACGTATTCGTCTGGGGACACTGCTCGGAGGCGTGGTCCGTTGCTTGTGGCTACGTCGTTGCCGGGCTGCGTTGTGTTCCAGAGCTGCGGAGTACCTGACGGCTGCCACCAGCCGCCCTCGGTTTGTTCGGCGCCCGTACCTGTCTGCTGCACCGACCGCAGACCGCGGGCCACCTGACCCTCACCCGCCTGCACCCCACCACGCGACTCCGCCATCCCCGACCTCGCGGCCTGCGACTGAGCGCCATCCGACTGCGCAGGCCCCGACTGGGCGGGCCCCGACTGGGCGGGCCCCGACTGGGTGGGCCCCGACTGGGCGGTCTGTGGCTGTTCGCTTGCGCTGAGAGGGCCGGCCTGGGCTTGCTGGCCAGCGCCCGCCGGCTGCTCTGGCTGTGAGGAGGGTTGGCGGGTTGGCTGCGCCTGCGGACCCGGGTCCTGCGCGGGGGGCTGGTTGTTCGGTGGTTGCTGCGCGGAGCTGGGCTCGTGGTCCGTGGGCTGCTGGGCGGGCCACGGCTGCTGCTGGTTGGCGGCTGCTTGTTGGGGTGCTTCGGCTGGTTCGTAGGCGGTGAACTGGTCGGCGGCCCAGGTTTGCTGGTCGGCTGACCACGGTTGTTGGGGCGTGCCAGAGTTGGGCTGTTCGTGCACGGTGAACTGCTGGCCGGACCACGGCTGTTGCTGGGTCTGCTCGAAGTCAGGTGAGGTGCCGTACTGGCCCGTCGGCTGGATCTGGGTTTGCTCGGCGTCCGGGTCGGCCTGGTCGTACGAGCTGAACTGGTCAGCACCCCACGGCTGCTGGTCCGCCGTCCATGCAGGCTGGTTCGGGTCAGGACCTGCCTGCTGACCCGACCACTGCGGCTGGGTGTTGTGCGTGTCGGCCTGTTGGGTCTGCCAGGACTGCTGGTCTCCAGCCCATTGCTGCGGGCCAGGAGCATCGGCAGCATTCTGCTGCTGCTGCTGCTGCTGCTGGGTCGGGTCTGCGCTCGAGTCCGGCTGGTCGTACGACGTGAATTGGTCGGCGCCCCACGGCTGCTGACTGGCGGACCAGGCTGGCTGGTTGCTGTCTGGCGTGTCGGGCTGCCCGCCCTGCCACTGCGGCTGCGTGGCGTGCGTCTCGCCCTGCTGAGCGGGCCACGACTGCTGCTGTCCAGCCCATTGCTGCGGGCTAGGAGCATCGGCAGCATTTGGCTGCTGCTGCTGCTGCTGCTGCTGCTGCTGCTGGGTCGGGTGGGCGCTGGGGTCCGGCTGGTCGTACGACGTGAATTGATCGGCGCCCCACGGTTGCTGACTGGCGGACCAGGCCGGCTGGTTGGTGTCAGGCGTGTCGCCCTGCGCGCCCTGCCACTGCGGCTGGGTGGGGTGCGTCTCGGGCTGCTGCGCGGGCCAGGACTGCTGCTGTTGCTCGGGCCATTGCTGCTGGCCGGTGGCATGGGCAGTTGGTTGCTGCTGGGTCGGGTCTGCGCTCGAGTCGGGCTGGTCGTATGACGTGAACTGGTCGGCGGCCCACGGTTGCTGGGTGGCGGTCCAGGCTGGCTGGTTGGTGTCGGGGGTGTTGGACTGGTCGCCCTGCCACTGCGGCTGGGTGGGGTGCGCGTCGGGCTGGTGAGCGGGCCACGGCTGTTGCTGCCCGGTGTTGTCGGGGTGCTGGTCGGGCCGGGTTTGCTGCGGTGTGGGGGCGGGCTGCTGAGTTCCTGTGGGTTGGGGTGTGGGCTCGGCGGGGCGGGTTGGTTCCGGCGTGGGCCGGCTTGGTGTGGTCGGCGTACCGGCGGTGGGGTCGTCGGTGGGCTCGTCTTCGCGCTGGGTCTTGTTGGTCCACTTCTCGCCGTTCCAGAAGCGGATGATGTCGGGCTGCCCGGTGGGGTCGGGGTACCAGCCGGCGGGTGGGTTGCTCATCCGCGTCCTCGCTGCCCCGCCGCCGCGACCGCGCGGACCTTGCCGGCAGCGAACTGACCCCAGACGTTCATGTGTTCACCGTAACTTCAGCTCGTGTCAGACGGGCCGGATCTCAGACACCGTCCTCCTGGCCGAGGCTGAAGGCGGCCTCCAGGTCGTGGCTGGAGTACGCGCGGAACGCGATGTGGGTCTCGGTGCTCAGCACGCCCGGCACCCGGTTGACGTGCTCGGGGATGACGGTCGCCAGGTCGTCGTGCCGGGCGACCCGGACGAGCGCGATCAGGTCGAGCCCGCCGGTCACGGAGTACACCTCGCTGACGCCCTCGATGGCCGCCACCTGCTCGGCGACCTCCGGGATCCGTGCGACGTCGGCCTTGATGAACACGATCGCGGTGACCATGCCGTCCTCTCCTCGGAACCGTCCGGAAGCACCCCTCCGGAACTCACATCTCAACGCGCTGAAGCATAGTGCGGCCCAGACCCCGCAACGCCCGCGCCGTCGGTTCGTCCGCGGGCAGGAACGCCTCCATCCGCAGTTCCGACACTGTCACGTCGATCGCCGTACCGAACCGCGTCAGCGTGGTGATCAGCCGCAGCTCCGCGTCGGGTGACCGCAGCCGCAGCGGTACGGCGAACCCGAGGTGGTCCGGCCCCGCCTCCGGACGCGGCGGAATCAGCGCGACCAGCTCAGCGATCAGCGCGTCGGACTCGAGGTTCGGCGCCAGAGCGGCCTCGCGCGTCAGCGCGTCGATCACATGCCACGACCACTCGGCCAGGTTCACGATCCGCGGTGCCAGCCCGTCCGGGTGCAGGAACAGCCGCGGCACCGACACCGGCGCCTCCAGGAGGTACGGCGCGACGCCGGCGACGAGCGCGTCGAACGACCGGTTCGCGAGCACCACGTCAGCATGCCGGTCGACCACCACGGCGGGGCTGGGATCGTGCCCGTCGAGGATCCCGGCCAGCGCGGTCCGGATCGCGCCGAGGCTGGGGGAGTCGTACGGCGTCTCGTCGTACGCCGGTGCGTATCCGCCGGCGACGAGCAACTGGTTGCGCTCGCGCAGCGGCACCTGGAGCGACTCGGCGAGCCGGATGACCATCTCCCGCCCCGGCACCGACCGGCCGTTCTCGATGAAGCTCACGTGCCGCTGCGTGGTGCCCGCGCGCACGGCGAGCTCCAGCTGACTGACCCGCCGCCGGGCACGCCACGACCGCAGACCCACCGCCACCTCGGATGCCATGCCCTGAGATGCCATGCCCTGAGTTGTAACCCATGCCACCGACAATCCATACCGCGCAGGGAATTGTCCGCCCACGACCAACCCCTGCAGGCTCACGGACATGAACAACAACGAAGCCCAGGAACTCGCGAATCGTTATGTCGCAGTCTGGAACGAGCCCGCCGCCGACGCCCGCCGGAAGGCCGTCGAGGAGCTGTGGACCGAGAACGGCGTACACCTGCTCGAACCGCCCGAGGAGATCGTCAAGCGCGCCAAAGAGATCGGCGTCACCGCGACGCTGGAGGCGCGCGGCTACGAGGAGCTGACGAGAAGGGTGACCACTGCGTACGGCGAATTCGTCGCGCCCGGCCAGTTCGAGTTCGTCCCGCACGGTGAGGCCGTCGTACTGCGGGACCTGGTGAAGCTGCGCTGGGCGATGGTCCCGGCCGGCGGCGGAGAGGCGCTTGCTGTCGGCATCGATCTGTTGCTGCTCGCTCCGGACGGCCGGATCCGCACCGACTACCAGTTCATCGAGGCCTAACTGACCCGCACGGGGCCCAGGGGGCGCAGGTGGCGGCGGCGTTCGGTCGGGTGGTGGTGCTGATCGGAGTGGGCGTTGTCGAGGCGGGTGAGATGCCGGCCGGCGCCGCTGACCGGGCAGGTCCAGGTGCCGTCCATCTCGACCAGGCGAACGCCGGGGAGCTCGAGCCAGCGCAGGATCAGCTCGATCTCCTCCGGTGACGCCGCTGCGACCGGCCCGATCCCGGGCAGCACGGTCTCGGCCGACGCCCGCAGCATCTCCAGGTGCGGCCGGGGATCCGTCCCGCGTGGGCTGAACCCGGCCGCCGCGAGCCGCCCGCGCCGGATCACGTGCAGCTCCCAGCCGCCGTCGTCGGTCCGCCGGGCGGCACAGATCTCGGCGCACCCGGTCACCGACGCCATCCGCTGCATCCGCGCAGAGCTCCGCACGAACGCGCTCAGCCGGTCCCGATGCACAGCGGCGTCCTCGAACCGCTCATCCGCCGACAGTACGTCGATCCGCCGGTCGAGCGCGTCGACGACCGGCGTCGGATCCACGGTCAGCGCGGACCGCAGAGCAGTCACGAACTCGCCGTACGAATCCATCGAGATCCGCCCGTCGCACGGCGCCACGCACCGCCCCATCTCCGCCAGCACACACGGCGACAGCGAAGGATGCCTGGACATCCGCGCGGTGCACTGCCGGATCGGGAACGCCTCGTGCAGCGCGGCCATCGCCCGCTCGGCGGTCTTCCGCGAGCTGAACGGGCCGAGATACCCGGCGTCGTCGTCCCGCACCTGTTTGACCAGCGACAGTCGCGGAAACGGTTCGACGGTGACCTTCAGCCAATGCTGCCGCTCCGGGAACTTCGACCGCCGGTTGTACCGCGGTTTGTGCTCCGCGATCAGCCGCAGCTCCCGGACCTCGGCCTCCAGCGGCGTACCGCACTCGATCCCGCGGACGGCGGAGGCGATGCCGACCATCTCGCCGATCCGGTTGCGGGTCTCGGAGGCGGTGAAGTACGAACGGACGCGGGTGCGCAGGTCCTTGGACTTCCCGACGTACAGCACCTCGCCGCGGTCGTCGGTGAACAGGTACACACCCGGTGCGTGCGGCAACGACTCGGCCAGGTGCCGTTTGGCCCGGACCGCCGGCGCGACCCGGGACGAGAACGTCTGCAGGTCCTCCAGCGTTTGCACGCCCAACGATCCGACCCGCTCGAACAGCCCGTGCAGCACGTCGACGGTGGCGCGGGCGTCGGACAGCGCCCGGTGGTTCGGCGTGGTCGTCGTACGGAACAGCTTGGCCAGCGTCCCGAGCTTGCAGTTCGGCGCCTCGTCCGGCGTGATCACGCGGCGCGCCAGCAGCGCGGTGTCGACGACGGCGAAGTCGGGCCAGTCGTACCCGTGCACCTGGGTCTCGTGCTTCAGGAAGCCCATGTCGAACGGCGCGTTGTGCGCGACCATCACGCACCCGTGCGCGAACTCCAGGAACGCCGGCAGCACCGACTCGATCCGGGGTGAGGAGGCAACCATCAGGTCCGAGATGCCGGTCAGCACGGCGATGAACGGCGGGATCGGCTCCGACGGGTTCACCAACGTCTGGAACTCGGCGACCACCTCACCGGCCCGCACCTTCACCGCGCCGATCTCGGTGATGCCGCCCACACCCGGCGGATTGCCGGTGGTCTCCAGGTCGACGACGCAGAACGTGATGTCGCGCAGCGGCGTACCGAGGTCGTCGAAACTGTGCTGCACGCCACGGATCGGCAGTTGCGGATCCGCGGCCTGGGCACGTCCGGCGCTTGTCATGGCAACGACGCTAGGAGCCCCCACCGACAATTCCGCAGGTGACACGCAGACGAGTCGACTAGGCTCTCTGTATGCGTACACAGGCGATCACCGTGGATCAGGGCCGCGGGCCCGTTCACTGTGGTCTGCGTCACCGGCCCGTTCGGGCCGTCGTTCCGGCCGGACAGCGGACCGGTGACTGAGGCCGGCACCGCCGCGAGCTCCGCCGCTACGACTTTGCCTGAACCGGTCCGGCAACGCGTCCTGACCCTCGCCGCGCACGCCCTCGGCCAGCTCCCGGCCACCGACATTCCGGCGCCGTTGCGCCGCTTCGCCAGCTTCGCACCGGCGAAGCGCGCGAAGCTGTCCGCGTCGGTGCTCGGCCCGATCCTGGAGACCGACGACCATTTCCGGAAGCTGGCGGCGTTCGAGGTACGGCGTGCGCACCCGGAGCTCGGCGACGCGGTCGCGGACGGCGTACCGGTGCCGGCAGCCGACCCGGTGGAGGTCGCTGCTCTCGCCTACCTGCTCCGCCCGGACGACTGGGAGCAGCGCGTCGCCGCGGCTGCCCAGGTCCCGGTGGAGAACCCGCGCGCCGACTCCGCCGCGGTCGACCGGCTCTCCGACCAGCTCGATCAGGCCCGCACCGAGACCCGCCAGGTCCGCGAACGGCTTCGCGAACAGGTCAACGAGCTGAAGGCCGAGAACGTCACGCTGCGCCGCAAGCTCAACGAGGCGCGGCAGCGGATCACCGGGCTGCATACCGAGGTCGAGCAGCGCACCAAGGAGGCCGAGACCGCCGACGAGCGCGTCGCCGCGGCCCGGGCCGAGGTCGAGCGTGAGCTGCGCAAGCTTCGCGCGCGGATCACCGAGCTCGAAGCCGTCGAGCATGCAGCGCGGCGTACGGCGGGGCAGGAGCGGGAGCTTGCGACGACGCGGACCCGCCTGCTGCTGGACACGTTGCTGGAGGCAGCGAGCGGACTGCGCCGCGAGCTGGCGCTCCCGCCCGGGGGAGAGCTCCGCCCGGCGGACACGGTGGCCGGCTCTGAGCCTGAGGCGGCCCCTGTGGGACGTACGGCGCCGGAGGACGACCCCGCGCTGTTCGACGAGCTGCTGGCGTTGCCGCAGGTGCATCTGGTCGTCGACGGCTACAACGTGACGAAGACCGCATGGCCGAACTCACCGCTGCACTCACAGCGTCAGCGCCTGGTTACCGCCCTGGGTGCGTTGGTGGCGCAGCGTCGTGTCGAGGTCACGGTGGTGTTCGACGGCGCAGAGCTGTCCGGGCCGGTGCAGTTGAACCCGCCGCGCGGGGTGCGGGTGCGGTTCAGCCCGGCCGGCGTGATCGCCGACGAGGTGATCCGGCAACTGGTCCGCGCCGAACCGCCGGGCCGCCCGGTGGTGGTCGTCTCCACCGACCGCGAAGTTGCCGAGAGCATCATCGAACTCGGCGCCCGCGCACTGTCCGCGACCAGCCTGATCGCCCGGATCGCCAGGACGTAGAACCGGAAACTGTCGGCGGGGGTCTCTAGCGTCCTTCTCAGCCGGATGCAAGTCCGGGTGCTTCCCCACTTGGAGGACGTTGTGCTGATCGACTGCGACGCATGTGTGATGAAGGGTCCCGGCTGCCAGGACTGTGTTGTCACGGTGGTGCTCGGGTTCTCGGCCGAGAGGTCCGGCAGCCTGCGGATCGACGACGACGAGAAGGCCGCCCTGGACGCGCTGGCCGAGTCCGGACTGGTCCCGCCGCTGCGGCTGGTGCACGCGGTGGACAGCATCGAGGTGGCCGGGCCGGAGGAACAGACGGGCTGACACCACCGGTATGTCAGGACCATGCTGCCCGAACCCCTGTAACGGCAGGCGAAACGGTCGTTTGGCTGCGCACCGGCTTCGTTAATTTTCGATCAAACCAGAGGGGCGAATTGCACTGGTCACGAAACGGTCACTACTGTTACCTCTCGTTGCCTCAGGGTGTCGGCCGCTCCGGCCGACCGGGCAGCAGCAAGCCGAGGGAGTGATCCGGCGGATCGCGCGGACGTGATGTCCGTGGCGGGCCTGGTCAACGGGGACGGCGCGAGCAGAGGAAGGGACCGACCGGGCTGTGTCCATCGGACGCGTCAACCGCACCAAGGGAATCGCCCTCGCCGCCATCACCAGCACGGCTGTCGCCGCGGGTGTGTTCCTGATCCAGGGAGCGGCGGACGCCGACCCCAAGCCCACCCTGGCGGAAGCGAAGAAGCAGGTCGCCGACCTCGAGCACCAGGCCGAAGTGGCCGGTGAGTCGGCGAACGACCTCCGCGGCCAGATCAGCGCCTCGCAGGCTCGCGTGAACGCGCTGCAGGCCGGTATCGCCAAGCAGCAGGCCCAGGTGGACGCGGTGAAGCGGCAGATCGGCTCCCTCGCGGTGGCCGGCTACCAGACCTCGGGCATCTCCACGACGGCCCAGTTGCTGCTGTCGAACAACCCGGACCAGTTCCTCAGCCAGGCCTCGACCGCCCAGGCGTTCGCCGGCCAGCAGAACTCCGCGCTGCGTCGCTACCAGATCGCTCAGGGCAAGCTGACCGACCTGCAGGCCAGCCAGCAGACCGAGTTGTCCGCGCTGCAGGCCGTGCAGACCAAGCAGAAGAGCTTCGTCAACCAGCTGAACGCCAACCTCGACCAGGCCCAGAAGGTCCTCGACAAGCTCAGCGAGGCCGACCGCAAGCGGATCGAGGACGAGAACGCCAAGGCCGCGGAGGACGCGCGCAAGCAGCGCCCGACCCGCGACGGGGAGCGCTCCGGCGACGACAAGATCCCGAACATCCCGGCCAGCGGCCGCGGCGCGATCGCGGTCAACGCGGCGCTGTCCCAGCTCGGCGACCCGTACGTGTGGGGCGCCGACGGCCCGAACTCGTACGACTGCTCCGGCCTGACCATGTACGCCTGGGGCAAGGCCGGCGTCTCACTGTCGCACTCCTCGAAGGCCCAGGTCGGCGAAGGCCGCCGGGTGAGCCGGTCCGAGCTCGCGCCCGGTGACCTGGTCTTCTACTACAGCCCCGTCAGCCACGTGGCGATCTACCTCGGCAACGGCCGGATCGTGCACGCGCCGCGCCCGGGCAAGAGCGTGGAGATCGCTCCGCTCGACGAGATGCCGATCAACTCCATGGTCCGTCCCGGCTGACCTGAGACCTTTGACATACTCTGCGGCTCCGGGGACTCCATGCTCCGGAGCCGAGTCATGTCATCGTGATGCCGTACGGTCGGAGGAGGCCGGGTGTCCCGCCTGACCGAGGCAGGTGAGCAGCGAGGGGCCGAGGTGATCGACGAGCACGGCGACACGGTTCCGCTGCCGATGATCCCGTCCGGCAGTGACCCACAGGAGCCGGCCGGTCACCCGCAGAAGCCGGACCCGCAGCGGCCTCCGTTCGCGCCGATCCTGAAGAAGGTCGCCCTCGGCGTGGCCGTCTGCCTGGTGGCCGGGGCCGGGTACGCCGGACTCCAGCACATCGCCGACGCCCCGGCAGACCCGAACGGCTCGGGAGCGCACCCGCCGGCGTCCGCGACCCCGAGCACGCCCGACCAGGCGCAGGAAGGCGTCCAGCGGGCCGTGGCCGGCGAGGCGGTCCTGCAGAAGATGGCCGACGCGGTCGAGAACGACAACCGCACCGAGTTCCTGAACACCATCGACCCGCACGCGACGGCGTTCCGGACCAGCGCGCGCACCATCTTCGGCAACCTCAGCACGCTTCCGCTCGGGACCTTCCAGCTGCGGTACGTGAGCGACGACGCGGCCGCCCTGACACCGGACCGGCAGGCCGAGCTCGGCGGGACTCAGTCGTGGCTCGCCCAGGTGGAGGTCTCCTGGCAGCTGTCCGGGTACGACGCCACGCCGGCCCGCGAGACGCTCCCGGTGACGTTCGTCACCCGCGACGGGAAGACGTACGCCGCATCGTTCTCGGAGCGGTTCGCGGCGGGGCAGCGGCGACCGGTATGGGCGCTCGGCCCGATCGACATCGCCAAGGGCGAGCACAGCCTGGTGGTCAGCCTCGACTCAGGGGCCGAGGCGCGGAGCTATGTGTCCGTCGCCGACAAGGCGGTCGAGTCGGTGAGCAAGGTCTGGGGCAAGAAGTGGCGGCAGAAGGTGGTCGTCTTCCTGCCCGCCAAGCAGGCCCAGATGGAGGGCATCCTCGGCGCCAAGCCGAACACCTACACACAGATCGCGGCCGTCACGATGGCCGAGCTGGACACGCCGGCGGTCGGTGCGCCGGTGCGGATCGTCGCGAACCCGAAGCTCTTCGAGGAGCTCGGCAAGCAGGGCCGCCGGATCGTTCTGACCCACGAGACCACCCACGTCGCATCGAACGCGACGGCCTCACCGGTCCCGTTGTGGCTGGCCGAGGGCTTCGCGGACTATGTCGCGTTCACCGCCGTACCGGTCCAGGACGACTCTGCGGCCAAGGAGCTGTTCAAGGCGGTCCGCGCCGGTCACGTGCCGCCGTCGCTGCCGACCCCCGAGAACTTCGCAGCCTCGGCGACCGAGCTGCCGCAGGCGTACGAGTCGGCGTGGCTGGCCTGCCGGCTGATCGCCGAGCGTGACGGCCAGGACAAGCTGGTCGCGTTCTACCGTGCCGTCCACGCGTCCAGGAGCTCGACCGGGCTGGCCGACGCGTTCAAGTCGGTGCTGGGGACGACCGAGGCAGAGTTCGTCGTGCAGTGGCAGAAGTACCTCGAGAGGCTCGCAGGTGCGTAGAAGCTCGTGGGCGCCGCGCGCCACGGGCGGTCTGCTCGCGCTCGCCCTGGTCTTCACGATCGCGGTCACCACGCCGTGGCACCTGATCGACCTGCCGAAGCCCGACGCGGCGCTGGACTTCAGCGCCGCGGAGATCGCGCGGCAGAACGCGTTCCGGCACGAGATCCTGAAGTGGTCGACGACGTCGTGGATCATCTCGATCGTGGTTCCGCTGGTGATCGGGTTCAGCCCGCTGGGCCGCCGGATGTACGACGCCCTGCGGGTCCGCCCGTGGTTCCTCGCCGTACCGGTCGTGGTGGCCGGGATCGCCCTGATCACGAACCTGCTCTCGGTCCCGACCGACGTCCTCGCCGAGCGGGTCAGCCTGAAGTACGGGCTCTCGGTGGAGAACTGGCGGCTCTGGGTCTGGGACCGCGGCGTGAACTGGTTGCTCACCTCGCTCGGTGTCGCGGTGATCGCGGTCGTGCTGATGGCGCTGGCGAAACGCTCACAACGCGGCTGGTGGTTGCCTGGCGCAATCATCGCGGCGTTGCTGGTGCTCGGGGTCTCGTTCGCCTATCCGGTGCTGGTCGAGCCGCGGTTCAACAATTTCACGTCGATGCCGGCCGGGGCCCTGCGCAACGATTTGCTGAAGCTCGCGGACGAGGACGGCGTACCGGTCAAGGACGTGCTGGTCGCGGACGCGTCGAAGCGTACGACGGCCCTGAACGCCTACGTCTCCGGCTTCGGGTCGACGCGGCGGCTGGTCGTCTACGACACGCTGCTGAAGGACACGCCGCCTGCGCAGGTCCGGCTCGTGGTCGCGCACGAGCTCGGTCACGCGGCCGAGGACGACGTACTGCACGGCACGCTGATCGGAGTTCTCGGTACGGCGTTCGGCGTCACGCTGCTGTACTTGTTGCTCGGGGCCCGGATGGCCGATCCGCGCCGGACCGGGGCGTTCGTGGCGCTGGTGGTCGTCGCCACGACCCTCGGAAGCCCCGTTCAGAACCTGGTCAGCCGCAAGATCGAGGCGCGCGCCGACTACCACTCGCTGCGGCTGACGAACGACCCGCGGAACTTCGTCGCGATGCAGCGCGACCTGGCCGTCCGGAACATCTCCGGCCTGGACCCGAGCCGCTGGCGGTACTGGATGTTCGCGACCCACCCGACGCCGCCGGAGCGGATCGCGATGGGCCGGGCGTGGGCTGCGCAGAACGGCGCCACGGTCCCGCCACGGGCGAAACGATGACGGTCCTGGTCGTCACCAACGATTTCCCGCCACGCCAGGGCGGCATCGAGACGTTCGTCCGCTCGCTCTGCGACGAACTGGGCGACGACGTGATCGTCTACACCTCTCGCGAGCCGGGCGACATGGCGTACGACAAAGAACTACCGTTCCCGGTGATCCGGGACCGTACGTCGATGTTGTTGCCGACGCCCCGCACCACCGAACGGGCCGTGGCGCTGATGCGGGAGCACGGCGCGGACCGGATCCTCTTCGGGGCCGCCGCACCGCTCGGGCTGATGGGGCCGGCGCTGCGACGTGCGGGGGCACAGCGGATCGTCGCGATGACCCACGGGCACGAGACCTGGTGGGCCGGCGTACCGGGTGCACGGCAGGCGCTGCGGCGGATCGGGGATGCGGCGGACACCGTCACGACCGTGTCCTCCTGGTGTGCGGAGCAGATCGCGCCGGCGCTGTCGCCGACTGCCGTACGCCGGATGCGCAGGCTCACGCCGGGGGTCGACACCGAGCGTTTCCATCCTGGTTGCGGTGGGCAACAGATCCGTCAGGGCCTCGGCCTGGAAGGCGTTCCGGTGGTCGTGTGCGTGTCGCGGCTGATCCGCCGGAAGGGCCAGGACACGTTGATCCGGGCCTGGCCGCGGGTCCTGCAGGCGGTACCGGACGCGAGGTTGCTGCTGGTCGGCGGCGGCCCGGATCGCGGGTACCTGGAGGAGCTGGCGGTCCGGTACGGCGTGGAGGACGCGGTGGAGTTCACTGGTCCGGTGCCGTGGGCCGAGATCCCGCCGTACGTCGATGCGGCGGACGTGTTCGCGATGCCGTGCCGCACGCGGCGGTTCGGGCTGGAGCCGGAGGCGCTCGGGATCGTCACGCTGGAGGCGTCAGCCGTCGGCAAGCCGGTCGTCGTCGGTGATTCCGGCGGAGCGTCCGACACGGTCCAGCACGGTACGACGGGGTACCTCGTCGACCCGTACAACCCGGCTGCGGCCGGATCGCGGATTGCCGGATTGCTGACCAACGCCCAGGATCGTGAGGTTCTGGGCGCAGCCGGCCGCACATGGGTCGAGGCCGAGTGGGGCTGGGACCGGTCGGGAGCCGTCCTCAGGGAACTGCTCGGTGTGTGACGCGCGGGTATTGCTGGACAGCTGACGGCGGATGTCGTGTACTCTGGCCGACATGCACCGGATGTTCCGACTTGCCGCAGCCGTACGAGCTTCATGCTCTCCGGCTGCCGCGGCCTGACTTCCTGCTAACTCCCACCGGCGACCGGAAACGGTTCGCCGGTGTTGTCGTTTCTGTTGCCGGTGGTCTGGTTCCGGTCCTGTAGCTGACAAGGACACGAACCATGAACATCACCAGGACCTTCATCGACTTCTTCATCGACCGCGACCACGTCCCGACGACGGGGTCCACGCTCATCCCGCGGCTCGGTGATCCCGTGCTCTTCACGACGTCCGGGATGCATCCGCTCACGCCGTACCTGGAAGGCGAGCCACATCCGCTGGGGCGCAGACTCACCGGTGTGCAGCGATGCCTGCGCACCACCGATCTCGACGAGGTGGGTGATCCGACCCACCTGACCGTGTTCGAGATGCTGGGCTCGTGGTCGCTGGGGGACTACGGGGGCAGCCAGACCCTGCGCTGGGGATACGAACTGCTCACCACCCGCTTCGGTCTGGATCCCGAGCAGCTCTACGTGACCGTGTTCGGCGGTGACCACCAGGTGCCGCTCGACCAGGAGTCGCTGCGCACCTGGCAGGAGCTCGGCCTGCCGATCGAGCTGACCACCGACGACAACTGGTGGTCGAACGGCCCGACCGGTCCGTGCGGGCCGGACTCGGAGATCTTCGTCTGGACCGGTACGGGCCGGCCGGAGGGTACGCCGACCACCGACGGCCGCTGGGTCGAGGTGTGGAACCACGTGATGATGCGCTACCGCCGCCATGACGACGGGTCGCTGGAACCGCTGCAGCAGCAGAACATCGATACGGGTCTCGGGCTCGAGCGGCTGACCATGCTGCTCGAGGGCAAGCGGTCGGTGTACGAGACCTCGCTGTTCGAGCCGTGGATGCGGATCGTCCCGAGGCTGTGGAAGCTGGACGAGCAGTCGCAGCGGATCGTGATCGACCACCTGCGGTCCAGCATCGTGATCGTCGGCGACGGCGTGCACCCGTCGAACACCGGCCGCGGCTACGTGCTGCGTCGGCTGATCCGCCGAATGTTGACAATCCTCTGGCAGGACGACGACTCGCGTTCACTGTCCGACGTCCCGGTCGAGCTGTACGAGCACACGCTGAGCCATTTCCACCAGGGCGAGACGGTGACGCTGATCCGGCGGATCCTGATCGACGAGGAGATCCGGTTCAGCAACCTGCTCGACCGCGGCCGCAAGGTGCTCAGCCACGAGCGGTTCCACAAGTCGCTCGACGACACCGACTACGAATACCTGCACGAGACCCACGGGCTGCCGCGCGAGCTGGTGGACTCGCTCAGATGACCGGGTCCAGCACGTCGGTGCGGGGAGGCTCGGGGATCTCCGGGGACGCGACCTTCCCGACCGACGACTGGGCCACGAAGGCGCCGGCCAGCACGATCACGCCGCCGATGATCTGGTTGGTCCGCAGCGTCTCACCGAGCAGGATCAGTGCGAAGACGCAGGCCGCGACCACCTCGAGGTACGCCACGGCTCCGGCGATCGGCGCCGACAACCGCTGTACGGCGGCAGCGCCCGCGAGGTACGCGACGACCGTGCTCACCAGGATCAGCCAGCCCGCCATCACCCAGCCCGGCGCGTGCCGGTGGCCGATCGCGGTCGCTTCCACGAGCACGTGCCACGGCGTCGTCCACGGTGCCGCGATCAGGGTCAGTACGACGGCACCGACCACGCTGCCGGCCGCGGTCATCACCAGCGGATCCGCGGCGCCGGTCAGCCGGTCGATCAGGATGAAGTACGTCGCCTGGCAGGCGGCGGCGCCGAGCCCCGCGAGCAGGCCGATCAGGTCGATCCGCAACCCGGTCCAGATCTCGGCGACCGTGGCGAGACCGACGACCGCGATGCTCACGCCGATCGCGGCCGAGCGCGGTACGGCAACCTTCGCGCCGAACTTCAGCCACGCCACCACCAGCACGGGCCCGGAGAACTCGAGCATCAGCGCCACGCCGACCGGCAGCCGGCTGGCCGCGACGAAGAACAGCGTCTGGCACCCCGCGATCCCGGTCAGGCCGTAGACCACCAGCGCCTTCCAGGATGCCCGGGCGGCGCGCAGCCCGGCGCGACCGCGGAACACGAGCACGAGCGGGACGAGCAGCACAGCGGCGCCGAGGATCCGTACCCAGGCCGCCTGCTCAGGGGAGAAACCGGCTCCGATCAGCGCCTTGGCGAACGGTCCCGATCCGCCGAAGGTGATCGCGGAGAAGATCGCGAACCCCAACCCCACCGACTTCGTGCTGTACATGAGCAAACGGTCTCACGCCCATTACAGAGCTGTCGAGTGAGATCTCAGAGGACGTTCACCGCGCGGGCCGCGATGATGGCGATTGTCAACAATGAGATCGCCGACTGCACGCCCATCAGCACCTTGGTCCGCGAGGTCAGCGGCATCGTGTCGGTCGGGCTGAACGCGGTCGCGTTGGTGAAGGCGACGTACAGGTAGTCGGTGAAGCCGGGCAGCCAGCCCTTCCAGCCCGGCAGGTCGACTGTCATCTGCGGGAACAGCAGATCCGCCCGTTCGGCCTCGCGCTCGTGCTCCGGCGCCCGCGCGAACGGCCCGCCGCGGTCGACCTCCCAGTACCAGACCGCGAACGCGACCACGTTCGTCACCCAGATCAGCAGCGCGCTCTTCACCAGGACCCCTCCCTCGTTGGCGTCGCCGTTGTTGAGGAAGAAGATCATCCCGGCCAGGTAGAACGCGTTCACCGCGACCAGGACGGCGACCAGGACCACCTCGACCGACCGCAGCCAGGGCTCGTCGCGGTGCAGGTGGAGCGGGTTCATCCACACCAACGGCACGAGCAGCCCGAGCCCGAGCGCCGGCATCAGCCAGCGAGGCAGCACGGTGATCTGCGTAGGGACCAGCAACTGCAGCACAATCACGGCGAACACAGCCAGCGACGCAGGCCAGCGTCGCGTGTGGCGGGTGCTCGGTGGTCGGACCTTCGTCGGTTTGCTCACCGCAGCATTCTCGCGCCGCCAGCCGGTTATCCGACGGAGGCGTCGACGACGGCCTGTCCTACCTCGGTACGCCGGTAGTGCACCTGGTGCCCGGTACGACGACGTGTCGCGAGGCCCGCGTCGTACAGCGCCGAGAGGTGTTCCGCGACGGTGGCCAGGGCGAGGTTGTACTGCGCGGCGAGGGCGCTCGTGGTGGCGGGCGGGTCGAGCGCGACCAGGAGCGTGGCGCGGGTCCGGCCGAGGAGGCGGGCCAGCGGGTCCGGGGGAGCCGGCGCATAGGACCACAGCCGGGCGGCGCCGCGAGCCGGGTAGACCAGGGTCGGGTGGTACGCCGGGTCGACGACGATCACCAGGTACGGCCAGGCGAACACCCCGGGAACGAGCAGCAGGCCCTGCCCGGAGAGATCGCGGTCGTCGGAGCGGTACCGCGTTGCGATCAGCCGGTCGTCCTCCCAGGCGAGCGTGGGATGCAGATCGTCGAACAGCCCGGCGAGGCCGCCGTCGGTGAGCTGCCGGCCGCGGTGCGCGATGTCGTCCTCGAGGACCCGGCTGATCAGCGGCCAGTCCGGCCTGATCAGGGCCTCCCAGGCACTTTCGATCTCGTCTGCGAGGCGTTCGCGGGTGCCGGCCAGATCGTCCAGCATCTTGTTGATCTCGGGTGCGGCCGGGTTCTTCAGGTCGTCGCGGGACTGGATGAGCTCCGCGCGGACCTTCTCCAGCGGCGTACTGCGGACGCGCGCGATCTCGGTCGCGAACTTCGCCCGGGACGCCTTCGGCGGTGGGGTCAGGAAGTCCGGCGTGAATCCGGCCCGCGGCTGTACCGCCGCCAGTCCGCTCAGGTCAAGTTGCGCGGCGGCGTCCCGTTTCGCCGCGATCCAGTCCGCGTACAACTGCCGATGCTGGGAACGGATCAGCACCCGCACGGCCGACATCGTCTCCCACAGCGGCGAGGCTCCGAAGCGGCAGCGCAGCGTGTCCGCCTGCGTGAAGCGCAGTACGGTCATCGGACTAGACTTTCGGCCACAACCAAAAGTCTACGCCGCCGCGTCCGCGGTGTCGCAGGCTTGCGCCGTGAGGTCCTACCGAGCTGTACTCCGCCTTCCCGGCATGCGTGCCGTGTACGCCGCCCACACCGTCTCCATGCTCGGGACGGTCGCCGCGGAAGTAGCGCTCTCGATCCTGATCTTCGAGCGCACCGGGTCCCCGCTGCTGTCTGCACTGGTTCTGGTGTGTTCGTTCCTGCCGTACGCCGTGAGTGGTGTGCTGTTCTCGTCGCTGACGGACCGGTTCCCGGCGCGGCGGGTGCTCGTCACGTGCGATCTGCTCAGTGCGGCCTGTGTTGGTGCGATGCTGCTGCCGGGGATGCCGGTCGCGGGGCTGCTCGGTCTGCTGGTCGGGCTCGGGATGATCGCGCCGGTTTTCGCCGGAGCACGCGCGGCCAGTCTGGCGAACCTACTGCCGCAGGACCTGTTCCCGGTCGGGAGGTCGTTGCTCCGGGCAATCGGTCAGACCGCGATGCTGACCGGGTTCGCGCTGGGCGGGATCGCGGTGGCGGCGATCGGCGCGCGGTGGCTGCTGATTGTCGACGTGGTGACGTTCGGATTGTCGGCAATCCTGATCGGGCTCGGGACGCCGTACACGCCGCCGGGGGAGCGGAAGCGCAGCGCGGTCCGCGATTCGTGGGCCGGACTGCAGTTGCTCTTCGCGAACGTCAGGCTGCGCAACCTGATCCTGCTGACCTGGGTCGCCGCGGCGTTCTCGTCGCTTCCGGACGGCCTCGCCGTCGCATACACCGCCCAGGTCGGCACCGTCGCCGCGGCGGCCGGTGCCTTGTTCACCGGTTACGCGGTCGGCGGAGTGGCCGGCGAGCTCGTCGTCGCACGGTTCACCCCTTCCGTGCGGCGACGGCTCGTCGTCCCGTTCCTGCTCGGCAGTCAGCTTCCGGCGATCGCGTTCCTGACCGTGCCGCCGATCCCGGTGGCGGCCGCCCTGCTGGCGATCTCCGGCGCCGGATTCGCGTTCAACCAGGGCATCGATCCGCTGATCCTGGAGTCCGTCGAGCCGGCGCACCGCGGTCGATTGTTCACAATCCAGACGAGCGGTCTGATGGCGATCCAAGGCGTCAGCATCGCGCTCGGCGGTGTCGTCGGCTCGTTCGTCGCCCCCAACCTGACGATCGCGCTGGCCGGCGTCGTCGGCACGGCCATCACCCTCCTGCTCGCCCGTCAGGCCCTCACCACGGCGCCACGTCGTCCAGTGACTCAGGTCCTCTGAAGACGCCGGTCGGTCCATCCGCCGGCAGTGTCGCGAGCGCGACCGGTACGGCGGCGCCGTCCGCGACGGTCCGGGTGCCGCGCGGTACGGACGCCTGGGTGTTCAGGTCCGTCGGTACGAGTCCTGGCGTCGCCGCGTTCACCTTGATGCCGTCCGCACGCAGTGCGCTCGCGTAGACCAGCGTGAGCGCGTTCAGTGCCGCCTTCGACGAGCTGTACGCGAGCAGCCCCTGCGTCGCGAGACGGCCGTCGAGTTCCGAGAGCAGGTTGACCGAGCCGAGCCCGCTGGACATGTTGACAATCCGCGCATTGGACGATCGCCGCAGCAGCGGCACGAACGCGTTGATCGCGGACACGACCCCGAACACGTTCACGTCGTACGCCGTCCGTACCTGCTCGGCCGTGATGTCCGCGACCGCCGTACCCCACTCGGCCACGATGCCGGCGTTGTTCACGAGGACGTCCAGTCGGCCGGAGTCCGCGTCGACCTGCTTCGCGGCTGCCGCGACTGATTCCACGTCGGTTACGTCGAGCGGCACGAAGCGGACGTCGAGCCCTTCGGCCGCGAGTTCGTCAGCCGCCGCGCTGCCCAGGGCCGGGTTGCGTGCGGCCAGATATACGGTGAGGCCGCGCACCGCGAGCTGCCGGACGATCTCGCGGCCGATGCCTTTGTTCCCGCCCGTCACCAGGGCGACTTCGTTCTGATTCATGACACCAGTCCACCGCGGACCCACGGCCGCGGACCAACACCGATCAGGTGGTTCGCCATACCCTGGAGGTATGCCGGAACCCGAGATCCGCGAACTGCGCTACTTCCGCGCGGTCGCCGAGGAGCTGAACATCACCCGCGCCGCCGAGCGGTTGGGGATCGCCCAGCCGCCGCTGTCGCGCGCGATGCGTCAGCTCGAGCATCGCCTCGGCGTGGAGCTGTTCGACCGGGCGGGCCCGCGGCTCGCGCTGACGACGGCGGGGGAGACCCTGTTCAAGGAGAGCGGTCCGGTGCTCGACGCCCTGGATTCCGCGGTACGCCGTACGCAGCGGGCAGGCCTGGCGTCGCAGGGACTGGTGGTGACGGCGAAGCCTGGTGTCGCAACGGAACTGCTGCACCGGATCGTCAGCGAGCTCAGCGACGAGCTGCCGGGCGTGCACGTGGTGGTGAGCGGGTTCGGCGAGCAGGCGGACATGATCCGGGACGGGCGGGCCGATGTCGCGCTGGTCAGCCGGCCGTTCGACGACCGCGGACTGGAGACCGAGGAGTTGTACACCGAGCCGCGACTGGCGGCGTTGCCGGCCGGGCACGACCTCGCCGCACGAGAGGTGCTGACCGCGGACGATCTGGCGGGCATCCCGGCGCCGCGGTGGAACCGCTCCAACGTTGCCGAGCGCAACTACTGGTCGGCGCGGCCGGACGATCCGGCGGACGGTCCGATCGTGCAGGACTCGTCGCAACTCCTGGAGGTGGTCGCGTTCGGGCAGGCGATCGCGCTGGTCCCGCGGTCGATGGCCGAGCGCAACATCCGCCCGGACGTCGTCTACCGGCCGGTGACCGGCGCCGAGCCGTACAAGATGCTCGTGGTGTGGCCGGCCGGCAGCCGTTCGGCCGACGTGGCCAGGTTCGTCGAGGCCGCGATCAGGCACTCGAGCGGACCACCAGCGGCGCAGTAACCAGCCGGCCGGGCTCATCGGGTTCTCCGGCGATCTCCCGCAACGCCCGGGCGAACAGACAGCGGGCGATGTCGCGCAGCGGGATCCGGGCCGTGGTCAGCGGCGTGTCCAGCATGCTCGCGAACGGGAAGTCGTTGAACCCGGTCACCGCGACGTCCTGACCGACGGCGATCCCGCGTCGTTGCAGGCTGCGCATCGCGACCACGGCGTACGCGTCGTTGTCCGCGACGAAGACGTCAGGCAGCTCGGCGTCCTCGACGTACGCCGAGACCGCGTCGAGCGACCCGAACGATCGCGCCACCGTCGACGGGAACTCCCGGACGAACCCGTCGTGCCGCTGATGCACCCACGGCAGCGGGCTGTCCGTCCCCAGGTACACCGCCCGCTCCCGACCGGTCGAGCGCAGATGCGCCGCGATGCCGGCCATCGAGGCCTCGTTGTCCACGTCGACCCAGCACTGCCGATGCTCCGCCGCGGTCCGTCCGAACGCCACGAACGGGAACCGCCGCCGGCTGAGGAACTCGATCCGCTCGTCGTGCGGCATCGTCTCGAGGACGACGATCGCGTCCACCTGCCGTGCCGCGATCAGCTTCTCGTACAGGGCGATCTCGGCCGTGTGGCCGGCCGGGGTCTCGACAACGTGGACGCCGTACCCCGAGACCGTCGCCGCCTTGACCAGGCCGCCGAGCAAGCTGTGCAGGAACCCGCCCAGGCCCAGGTTCTCGTCGTCCCCGAAGTCGTCCTCGAAGGACATCGGCAGACCGATCACCTGACTGCGTCCGGACGACAGCGCGCGGGCAGCGTGGTTCGGGATGTACCCGAGCTCCTGGATCGCGGCGCGCACGGTCTTGACGGTCGGGTCCGCGACCCGGTGCGGCGCGTTCAGCACGTTCGACACCGTCATCGCCGACACCCCGGCCAACCGGGCGACGTCCGCGACGGTCGTACGCCGCGGCTTCTCTGCAGCCAATCCTTCCCCCTTAATTGCACACTATTCGGGCCGACCCACCCGCCGGTACGTCGATCGCCCACACCTCAGGCGTAGTCGTCGTCTCTCGGTGCAGCTCGTGGCCCGAACAGTCAGACACTACGAGGTCGGCGAGCCGGCCGCACGCACCTTCGACGTACAGCCGCCGCGCGGCGCCACCGTTGACCACGACGGTGCGCGACTCCTGTACCCGCACCACGGGATTCGTGTACACGGCAACGACGGTTTCCGTCGCACCGACCGCACGAACCTGCGTGTACCGCGCATCGGGCCGTGACGGCAGCAGTACGCCGTGCAGCAACGCGTCGGCGTGCTCGTGCATGAATCCGAGCCAGTACCGGACCACCTGCTCGTGCTCGGGCGACAGCGCGTCCAGGTTCATCGACACCTGCGGCGTACTGAACAACACGTCGATGAACTGCTGCGCCACGTTCTCCGCGGCTGCCGACGGGCTCCACATCAGCATGTCGGAGTGCACCGCGCGGTCACCGGCGAGCAAGCGGCAGTCGATGGTGCGGACACGGTTCTCCACGGGGTCGAGCGCGCAGTCGCCGGCACGCAGGAACGTGCCGAACTGCCAGAGCCTCGGGTGCACGTAGTCCTGACGGAACTCGATCAACACGTCGGGCCGAAGCCTCCGCAGCTCGTCCGTGACGGCCTGCAGGAACCGCTCCACCCCTTCGTCGACGGAAGAACAGTCACTGCCCGACGCCGTGGGAATGCTGTCCCTGGCCCAGGAATCGATGAAGTCGATCTTCAGGCCGTCGACGCCCCAGTCGCGCACCGGACGGACGCAGCACTCCAGCAGGTGTTCGCGAACTTCTGGAAAGCGGGGGTCGAGGACAGCGGTCACCTCGCCGTCCGCAAAGCCGAGCGTGCGGTCCTTCAGCCTCTCCCACGCCTCCGAGTGCACGCCGATCAGTGCCGGCGCGATCCACAGCACGTACTGCTGACCGAGTGCGTGGACGCGACGGACGTGCTCGGCCATGTCGGGAAACTTCTGGCCGGTCGGCACCCAGTCGCCGCAGTACGCGTACCCGCGCCGGGTGTCGTCGGTCTGCCAGCCGTCATCGACGATGACGGCCTCGGTGCCGTACGCGGAACCCGAGCGGGCGTGCCGCTCGACGGACTCGGCGGAGACGTGCTGGTGGTCGCTGTACCAGGTCGAGTACATCGCCCGCCGCGCGACCGGCGGGACGTCGGCGATCCGGTGGCCCAGCTCGGCCGTCCACTCCGCCGTCACGGCACGCAACGCCTCGGCGAAGTGCTGGGCCCGCAGATCGATCCGCAGAGTGAAGCCTCCGCCCACGACGTCGGTCACGGTCAGCTCGATCAACTGCTCCGCGGTTTCCTCGTTCACCCCGAAGGCGAAGTCACACCGACGGACGTTCGACGACAGGGAGACGGTGACGATCGCCGTGTCCTGTCCGTTGACCAGCGACGCGACCGGAGCCGAGCGGACGGAGCGAACCTCACGGTGCGAGCCCCAGTCGGTCGGGAGGTTGCGCCGGGAGTCCTGGGCCGCTCGCCACAGCGTCACCGCGTCCTCGGCCGGCCAGGTCCAGCGCAGTGTCACCGGCCGGCCGTCGGCCAGGTCAGCGCCTGCGCCGGGCGTCACGTCGTACCGGAGCACGCCGGGCTCGGCCGCCGCCCGCGCGGTGATCGTGCCTGGACCGGTAAGTCTCGCGGAGCGAACGATGCGACGGTCGGGGGAGCGGATCTCGAATGTCGTCATGTGCCGGACTATAGCGGTAAAACAACATGGTCCGAAGTCTTGACGTAATTGACTGGACTCTCTAGTTTTTACCGCTAATATCCGCCCCTTCTCCGAGAAAGTCGCCGTACCGGCACGCAGGTGGCGACCCGCGCCGGTGCTGCCGTCTGCCTAAAACCGAAAAGCGAAGGAGAACCGTTATGCCGATCAATGAATTTCCCTTCGGGCGATCGATCACACGTCGTGGTTTCCTGGCCGGTGCGGCCATTGCCGGTGCGGCCATTGCCGGAGCGGGCTCGAGCGCGTTGCTGACCGCCTGCGCCGGTGGAACCGCGGGCGGCACCTCGAACGCAGCCGCCAAGGGCGCCACGGGCGGGAAAGGCGGCAGCGTCACCTGGGCCTCCTGGGCGAATCCGGGCGAGGCCGAACGGTTCCGGAAGATCTCGAAGGACTACGAGGCCGCGCACGGAACCAAGGTCACCTTCCAGGTCGTCGTCGGAGACTACGGCGCGAAGCTGCTCACCCAGCTCGCCGGCAGCAGCGCTCCGGACGTCTTCTACGTGCAGGACTCCGGAATGCAGCGGCTCATCCAGTCCAAGAAGGTCGCCGATTTCACCGAGTTCACGTCGAAGCCGGACTCGCCCGTCAAGATCGACGACCTCTATCCGAACCTGATGGGCTGGTGCAAGCCTGCCGACGGCAGCCCGGGCACCTACGGGCTGGTCGTCGACTGCAACCCGATCGTGTTCTGGTTCAACAAGGACATGTGCGAGGCCGCCGGCATCACCCAGAACCCCGCGCAACTGCACGAGTCCGGCACCTGGAACCGGGACGCCCTCGACGACTTCCTGACCAAGATCAAGGCCACCGGCAAGCGCGGCATGGTGCTGGAAGGCGGCTTCGGTCCCATGCTCAGCTGGATGACCGCGTTCGGAGGCAAGGTTGTCGAAGGCAACAAGATGGTCTTCAACGAGGACGCGAAGTCGATGGAGACCCTCGAGTGGCTCTGGGAGGGAATGGCGAACGGCAACATCACCTACGGCGGGACGCTGCCGAAGGGCCAGGCCATCGACGCCCTGTTCTACAGCAAGCAACTCGCCAGCTGCCAGGTGGGACGCTGGATCCTCCCGAACCTGAAGAAGCTGAAGTTCGGCTACGACATCGCACCGTTCGCGTCCGCCGACGGCAAGACCGTCCCGCCGGTGATCGTCTACACCGCGGCCATGGCCGTGAACGCCAAGGCGAAGGACCCCGACGCCGCGATGTACTTCGCAACCCGGTACGTCAACAAGGACGGCCAGAAGGCCCGGCTCTCCGGCGGAGGCAACGCGGTCCCGTCCGTCGCGGGGCTGGACGAGGTCGTGATGGAGGGCAAGCTGCCCGAGCACTGTGCCTGGTTCACGCAAACCGCGAAGAAGGGCTACGCCATCCCGTCGGCCATCGCGTCCAAGGCGGAGGTCGGAGCCAACCTCGGCACCGAGATGGACAAGTCGATCAAGGCCGGCGACAGCGCGAAGGTGTGGGCCGACAAGATCTGCAAGTTCATCAACAACGGGAGCTGACAGATGGCGCTCGCGTCCGATCTGAAACGCAGACGGCGGGCCGAAGCCCTGTGGGGCTATGCCTTTCTCACTCCGCAGCTCATCGGCCTGATCGCCTTCATGGTGGGTCCGCTGGTCTTCGCCCTCGTGCTGTCGTTCTCGAGCTGGGACGGTCTGGGGTCGCGCACGTTCGTCGGGCTGCAGAACTTCATCGGTGTCTGGCAGAACGACCAGCTGCGGCAGTCCTGGCTGAACACCGCGTGGTTCACCGCCCTCCAGGTCCCCGGACTGCTGATCACCGGCTTCTTCTTCGCGTTCTTCATCCAGAAGGCGGGCCGGTTGACTCCCTTCTACCGGATCTTCTTCTTCGCGCCGCAGGTCACGTCGACCGTCGCCGTCGGCGCCGTCTGGCTCTGGCTGCTGAACCCCGAGATCAGTCCCGTCAACTCGCTGCTGAAGTCGCTCGGGATTCCCCAGCCGCCTGACTGGCTGCAGAATCCGCGGACGGCGATCCCGGCGATCGCCCTGGTGTCGATCTGGCAGGGCCTCGGCTACATGATCGTGATGTTCGTCGCCGGTCTGCAGAACATCTCGCCCACCCTGATGGAGGCCGCAGACATCGACGGCGCCTCGGAATGGCAGAAGCTGCGCAGGATCACCGTGCCGCTGCTGTCGCCGACCATCCTGTTCCTGTCGATCACCTCGATCATCGGGTCCTTCCAGGTGTTCGACTACATCTACTTCTTCTTCGACACCACAGCGCCGGCGAACGCCCACACGATCGTGTACGACATCGTCAACATCGCGTTCCGTGAGTTCAAGTTCGGGTTCGCCGCGGCGATCGCGGTCTACCTGTTCCTCGTCCTGCTGGTCCTGACCGGCCTCCAGTTCCTTGCGCAGAAGAGATGGGTGCATTACACCGAATGACTTCCTCATCAAGCGAGATCGGCGCCCGGGCCGTCGGGCGGGCGCGTCGAAAGAATGCTTCTCATGGGCTGAGCGAGGGCCGGTTCAAGCCGTCCTGGATTCCGCTGCACCTGCTCCTGGCCGCGGGCTCGCTGGTGATGTTCGTGCCGTTCCTGTGGATGTTGTTCTCGGCCCTGAAACCGCTGGACGAGATCTTCGCCCAGCCGCCGACGCTGCTGCCGAAGTCCTGGCAGCCGCACAACTTCGTCACCGCCTGGCAGGGCGCCGACTTCGCGCGCGCGTACTTCAACAGCACATACATCGCCGCCCTGGTCACGGTCCTCACGCTGATCACCTGCTCGATGGCGGCCTACGCCTTCGCGCGGATCCGATTTCCGGGGCGAAGGGTGCTCTTCGGCGTCTTCCTGGCCACCATGATGGTTCCGTTCCAGCTGACCGTGATCCCGCTGTACGTCATCATGGGGCAGCTCCGCTGGATCGACACCCACCTGGCGCTGATCGTCCCGCCCGCGTTGTTCAACGCGTTCGGCGTCTTCCTGCTCCGCCAATATGTCCGCGGCATTCCGCTGGAGCTGGAGGAAGCCGCCTCGATCGACGGTGCGGGGCGGGTCCGGATCTTCACGACCATCATCCTGCCGCTGTTGCGGACGCCGCTCGTGGCGCTCGGCATCTTCGTGTTCCTCGGGCAGTGGAACTCGTTCTTCTCTCCGCTGATCTTCCTGAACAGCGATCGGAACTTCACGATTCCCCTGGTGGTCAACCAGTTCAAGGGCGCCTACTCATCCGACTGGACGAGTCTGATGGCGGCCACCACGATGGCGGCGCTGCCGATGCTCCTGGTCTTCGTCATCGCCCAGCGTCAGATCGTGCAAGGTATCGCTCTGTCCGGCTCGAAGACCTGACAGCTGTCGCTGGTCCGGCATCAGCCGATCGGGTGATGCCGGACCGCGACCTGCGAGCGGCGGTAGGCGGGGAGTGCGTCGGGCAGCGTCGGGTAGTGGTCCAGTGGCCGCGCGGCCCGGGTACTGCGGATCAGATCGGCAAGCCATTGCCCGGCACCGGACGCCCGTAGCCAGCCGCCGTGCTCGAGGGCGAGGTCGTGGGCGTCGGCGAGTACGTCGAGACCGGCAGACTCCATCGCGGTGATCCGGCGCAGATCGACGACGACCCGCGGCAGTTTGGTGGTGATCACGTGCCGCAACTCGGCATCGAACGTCGGCAACGTGCCGCTGTCGATCGCACCGGCAACACGAAACACGACGCAATCACCGACAGCGCTCCAGCTGCAGACGAAGGGCCCACCGATGGCCTTCGGCCGGCGAGCGGAGTTGATCCCCCGGGGTCGCGATGATGGCTTCATGTCCTGACCTGTACCCGGTGGCTAACCCCAGCTCAACCGCTGCCGAGGATGCCCTGTTCGTAGCCTTTGGCGACGGCGGCTGCTCGGTCGGCGACGCCGAGTTTGGTGAAGACGTGGCTGAGGTGGGTCTTCACGGTGGCCTCGCTGATGAACAGTTCGCGCGCGATGTCGCGGTTCGACGTACCCTTCGCGACGAGCTCGAGGACCTGGCGTTCGCGGGCGGCCAGTGGGGTCGGTGCCGGCGTACGGACGGCCGAGACCAGCCGGGACGCGACGGTGGGGGAGAGGACGGTCTTGCCGTCGGCGGCCAGGCGGACCGCGTTGAAGAGCTCCTCCTGCGGCGCGTCCTTGAGCAGGTAGCCGGTGGCGCCGGCCTCGATCGCCCGCAGCGTGTCGGTGTCGGTGTCCCAGGTGGTCAGGACCAGAACCTTGGACCGGATCCCGCGCCGGTTCAGTTCGGTGATCGCGTCCAGGCCGCCGCCGCCCGGCATCCGCAGGTCCATGAGGATCACGTCCGGGGTGAGCTCGGCGGCCAGCTCGACTGCCTGGACCCCGTCCGACGCCTCGGCGAGCACGGTGAATCCGGGCGTGGACTCGAACATGCCGCGCAGACCGTTGCGGACGACGGGATGGTCGTCGACGAGCAGCAACGAGATCGGGTCAGTCATGGAGTCAGGCATGGAGCACCAACGGTACGTGCGCGGAGATCGCCGTACCGAAGCCTGGTTCGGCTTCGACGGTGAGGGAGCCGGCGATGCGCTCGGCGCGGGCCCGCATGCCGTCCAGGCCGAAGCCGCCGGTGCCCGACCGGGCCGGTACTGCCAGCGGGTCGAAACCCTTGCCGTCGTCGCGGATGTCCACCGTCACCTCGTCGTCCATGAAGCTCAGTGTCACGCCGACGCGGGTCGCGGAGGCGTGTTTGGAAACGTTCGCCAGCGCCTCCTGCGTGATCCGCAGGAGGGTCGCCGCGAACTCGCCGTGCAGGTGCTGCGCCGTGCCGGTCAGGGTGAACTCGGCGGGTACGCCGGTCCGCTCGGACCACTGGTCGACGGTCTTGCGCAGGGCCTCGGGGAGATCGTCGTACGACAGGGCCGCCGGGGCGAGGTTCTGCACCGAGCGGCGGGCTTCGCCGAGGCTGTGCCGCGCCAGTTCGCTGGCCCGGCCGACGTGGTCCTGGATCACGGCCGGGTCGGTGGCGTTGGCGACCACCTGGAGCTGGGCGATGATGCCGGTCAGGCCCTGGGCGATCGTGTCGTGGATCTCCGCGGCCAGCCGGCGGCGCTCGTCGGAGATGCCGGCCTCGCGCGCCTGGACGAGCAACTGGGCCTGCAGCGCCGCGTTCTCCTTGTGTGCCTGCTCGAGCTCGGTGATGGTGTCGGCCCGGGCCTGCGAGCGGGCCTCCTGCTGGTCGGCGAAGTGCTTGACGACGGTCAGCAGCACGTTGTTGGCGATCACCAGGCCGCCGAACACGATCCAGTTCGTGCCGTGCAGCGGGAAGCCGCCGGTCTGTGCGCCGGCGACCGGGATCGTGCACGCGAACAGTGCGAGCCGCCGCCGTCTCCGGCCCGGGATCAGCTCGTCGGCGTCGTAGTACCCCGCCACCACGTAGAAGGCGAAGAACGGGTTCAGGATCGTCAGCGCGAACGCGATCGCCCAGCGCAGGACGTAGTACGTCACCGAGATCGCGTTCGGCTCCCGGTGGACGCGGCCGCTCCACGTCCACCACAGCTGCGTCACCAGCGCCGTACCCACCAGCCCGAACGCCTGGGTCTGCCGCTCGTTGGTGAGCGGCGCCAGGGTGCCCGCCGTCGCGATCGCCAGCAGGGAGCCGAGGCCGAGCAGGAAGTACGGCGCCCAGCGCTGGAAGGCCGCCTGGCGCCGATCGAGGTCGCTGTCGGCCGTCGTCACCTGCCCAGTTTGCACGAAGTCACTCCCAGCGGAACCAGCGCGCCGCCGCCGCGGCCAGCGCGACCGTCCACGCGATCAGCACGCCCAGGTGGGACCAAGCGGGCCAGTGCCCGGCCGCCGCTTGGTCGAGCGCCCGCGCCGCGGCACCGAACGGCAGCAGTACGACGATCTGCCGCAGCACGTGTGGCATGCCCTGAACCGGGACCCACAGGCCGGCGGAGAACAGGCTCGGGAAGAACGCGGCCATCCCGAACGCGGTCGCGATCCGGGCAGTCCGGGCTCGTGCCGAAACCAGCGCACCCAGCGCCAGCGCGGCGACTGCGGTGAGCAGCAGGGCCAGCACGTAGCCGGCGATCTGCCGCGGCAGCCGTACGTCGAACGCGAGCCGGCCGATCGCCATACACAGCAGCGCCGAGGCAAGACCGGTGGCGCCGAACAACGCGACCTGCGCGGTCAGCAGCGCGGACGGGCGGACCGGTGTCGTCGACATCCGGCGCAGGATGCCGCGCTCGCGGTAACCGGTGATCAGCGGCGGCATGGCCTGCAGCCCGGTGACGATCAGCGCGACCAGCACCAGCACCGGCACGTACACGTCGATCAGCCGCAGGCCGAGACCGTCGTCGACCTTCCGGAAGCTCGGGATCGACCCGAGGATGATCAGCAGCACGGGCGGGAAGCCCAGGATCCAGAACAGGATGCCCGGCTCCCGGAGAAACAGTCGCGTCTCGGCCCGCAGTACGGCGTTCATTTCGTGGCTCCTGTGAGGTCGAGGAAGGCGTCGTCCAGGGTGGCGTCGGTGACGCGGAGCTGATGCGCGGTGATCCGCTGCCGGGCGAGCAGCGACAGCAGCGCGGTGACGGTCTCGTCGGACCCGCCGAGCGTGATCCGGCCGTCCTTGTGCTCGACCGACGCCAGCGCCGGCAGCGCGGCGAGCTGCTCGTCGTCGAGCGGCGACGACGGGTTGAACGAGATGATCGTGGCGCCCGCGGTCCGGCTGATCAGGCCCTGCGGGGTGTCGAGGGCGGTGATCCGGCCCTTGTCGATCAGCGCGATCCTGTCGCAGAGCCGCTGCGCCTCCTCCATGAAATGCGTGACCAGCAGGACCGTGACGCCGCGGGCACGGATGTCCTCGACGACCTCCCAGGTGTCGCGCCGGGCGCGCGGGTCGAGGCCCGTGGTCAGCTCGTCGAGCACGACGACCCGCGGGTTGCCGATCAGCGCGAGCGCGATGAACAGGCGCTGCTTCTGGCCGCCGCTGAGGACACCGAAGCGTTTGTCCAGGTGGTCCGACAGGCCGAGCCGTTCGGCGAGCGGGCGGTAGTCGGCCGGATTCGGGTAGAAGGCGGCGTACAGCTCGAGGGCCTCGCGGACCGTGAGCTTGGGCTGCAGCTCGCTCTCCTGGAGTTGCGCGCCGAGGACCTGGGTGACGGCCGCGTGGTCGGCGGCCGGGTCCAGCCCGGCGACCCGGATCTGCCCGCTGTCGGGGACCCGAAGACCCTCGACACACTCGACGGTGGTGGTCTTACCGGCGCCGTTCGGCCCGAGGATCCCGAAGATCTCGCCCTCGTCGACACTGAACGACACCTCGTCCACCACCGTCCGCCCGCCGTACGCCTTCCGCAGGCCGCTGACTTCGACGATCGGTGCCGTCGCGCTGCTGGTGATCATGCCCTCGAGCTTCGCCGACGGCGTACCGCCCACACATCGCCCGACGGGCTCGACCCGGCATCAGCCATTCGGTTGATGCCAAGGTGCGACCGACGGGCCTGGGGCGAGTGGTCGAAGAGAAGAGGAGTGCCGGGTTCTCACCTGACGTGGGGAGTATTTCTTGCCGATCCGAGCAGAAAGTTATTCCCAATCTGCCCAGGCCGACGGCATGGCTGCCGAGTCGTGGCGGAGGGCTCCGCAGCGGGTTGTCGACTCGTGAAATGCGGTTGTCGTAGACCGCCGGAATCCACGACTCGATATTCGAGGTAGGCGTACGAGCCGGTCGTGGCGGCATCGAGGGCGACAGCGATGCGCCGGATGAGTCGATCGGTGAGGACTTGCGGGAAGGCGGCGCGATCAAAGAAGTCGAACTGCTCAAGTTCGTCGGCCTGGAGCTTGATTGCGTTGTTCGCGGGACAAGACCTCGCCGTCGACGAACAGTAGCTTCTCGCCTTCGCGTTCCGACCCTGATGCCGGAATTTGGCGGACCTGCGGTTGAACGCTGAGGCCAGCCACTATTCTAAAATCTGTCTTATTTTTCTTGTTCTTTCGGCTTAACCTACTTCGCGTAGAGCGCTTCGACGTCGGTGGTGTGGTTCTTCATGACGACGTGGCGGCGTAGGGAGAGTTTCAGGGACAGTTCGCCGGATTCCTGGGTCCAGTCGATCGGCAGGATCGAGAACTTCTTGATCGCCTCGGCGTGCGACACCGACGCGTTCGCGTCGTCGATGGCCTTCTGGACCTCGGCGATCAGGTCCGCGTCCTGGGTCAGCGACGCGACGTCGGTCGGCTTCCCGCGCTCGGTCGCCCACGGGACGATGGTCTCCGGGTCGATCGTGACGAGCGCGGCGATGAACGGCTTGCCGTCGCCGACCACCATGCACTGGCTGACCAGCGGGTGCAGGCGGATCTGGTCCTCGAGCAGCGTCGGCGCGACGTTCTTGCCGCCGGCGGTCACCAGGATCTCCTTCTTGCGTCCGGTGATCTTGATGAAGCCGTCGACGTCGAACTCACCGAGGTCGCCGGTGTGGAACCAGCCTTCGTCGTCGATGGCGGCGGCGGTGGCCTCGTCGTTCTTCCAGTAGCCCTGCATCACCTGGCCGCCCTTGAAGCACAGCTCGCCGTCCTCGGCGACCCCGACGGAGACTCCGGGCAGCGGCCGGCCGACGGTGCCGATCCGGATGTCGTCGGGCAGGTTCACCGCGACCGCGGCGGTGGTCTCGGTCAGGCCGTAGCCCTCGAGGACCGGTACGCCGATACCGCGGAAGAAATGCCCCAGCCGGTCGCCGAGCGGGGCGCCGCCCGACACGGCGTACTGCACCTGACCGCCGAGCACCGCCCGCAGCTTGCCGAACACCAGCCGGTCGAACAGCGCGTGCTTGGCCCTCAGCACGAACGACGCGCCGCCCTTGTCCTGCGCCCGCGAGTACGCGATCGCGGTCTCGGCGGCGGCGTCGAAGATCTTGCCCTTGCCGTCGGCGTGCGCCTTCTGGCTGGCCGAGTTGAACACCTTCTCGAACACCCGTGGCACGCTCAGGATGAACGTCGGCCGGAAGGCGCCGAGGTCGTCGACCAGGTTCTTCACGTCGGCGCTGTGGCCGACCTTGACCATCTTCATCACGCAGCCGACCTGGATGATTCGCGCGAACACGTGCGCCAGCGGCAGGAACAGCAGCGTGCTGGCGCCGGTCGTGTCGAAGAGGTCGTCGAGGATCTTCACCGCCGGGCCCAGCTCGTCCATGAAGTTCGAGTGGCTGATCTTGCAGCCCTTCGGGCGTCCCGTCGTACCGGAGGTGTAGATCAGCGTGGCGAGGTCGGCGGGCGTGACCGCCGAGCGGCGCTTGTCGAACTCGGCGTCGGTGACGTCCTGGCCGAGCGCGGTCAGCTGGTCGACGGCTCCGGCCTCGATCTGCCAGACCTCCTGCAACGCGGGTGCCTCGGCGCGGGCGGACTCCACGACGGCTCCGTGGGTCGCGTTCTCGACGACGGCGACGACCGCCTCGGAGTCGGTCAGGATCCACTGGATCTGTGAGGCCGAGGAGGTTTCGTAGATCGGCACCGTGACCGCGCCGATGCTCCAGATCGCGTAGTCGATCAGCGTCCACTCGTACCGCGTCGGGCTGAGCAGGGCGACCCGATCGCCGTGCTTGACGCCGGCCGCGATGAGGCCCTTGGCGACGCCGGTCACCTGCTGCGCGAACTCCGCGGCGGTGACGTCGGACCAGCTGTCCCCGGTCCGGCGGCTGAACACCGCGGTGTCAGGATGGGAGGACGCGTTCGCCCACACTGGGTCGCTCAGGCTCCCGGTGGACGGTTCTGTCACAGCAGGAACGGTGTACTCACGCATCCGCGTCTCCTCAGTCGGTCACGAATTGTCGACTTCCGGCGCACGCTACAGTCACCTACCCACAAGTAGCCACCTTTATGTGACCCACGGAACTAGGTTCAAGCCATGCCATTGCTCGACATCAGTTGCGACGACCTGGTCGTTGCTGATCCAGCCTACGTCGCCGAGCGGCTCGGCTCGGACACCCTCTGGCGTGAGTGGTGGCCGGACCTCACCCTCACGCCCACCGAACGGCGCGGCCGCGAGGGTGTGCGCTGGGCCGTCACCGGAGCGGTGACCGGTACGGCGGAGTGGTGGCTGGAGGCCGTCCGGGACGGCGTCGTCGTGCACTGGTACCTGCGGGTCGACCCGGCCAAACCGCTGCGGGGCCGGGCGGCCGAGCGGCTCAAGGAGCGGTACGTCGCGGCGTACCGGGAGCGGCTGTGGCGGTTCAAGGACGACATCGAGGCGGGCCGCGCGGCAGGTGAACGCCGTACCGGATCCGATCCCGCGATAGTCTCCGGGGAGGACCTCGGCCCACCGGCCGGTCCCTCGCACCAGAACCGACCGGCGAAGAGGTGAATCGATGGCGGAACAGACCACCTCGACCATCCAGGTGAACGCGACCCCCAAGGAAATCATGGCGGTGATCGCGGACTTCGCGGCCTACCCGGAGTGGGCCGACTCGATGCGGGAGACCGAGGTGCTGTCCACCGACGAGGCCGGCCGGCCGAACAAGGTGCGCTTCAAGGTCGACGCGGGCGCGATCTCCGACGAGTACACGCTGGCCTACGTCTGGTCCCGCAACGAGGTGACCTGGACGCTGGTCGAGGCGAAGATGGTCAAGGGGATGGACGGCGCCTACCTACTGCGTGACCTGGGCGCGGAAGGTACCGAGGTGACGTACCGGCTGGCCGTCGACGTCGCGATCCCGATGATCGGGATGCTGAAGCGCAAGGCCGAGAAGGTCATCATCGACACCGCCCTCAAGGGCCTCAAGAAGCGCGTCGAGTCGTAAGCCAGTGACCCGGGTTCTGCTCTACACAGGTAAGGGCGGCGTAGGCAAGACGACCTCCGCTGCCGGGACGGCCACGCTCGCGGCGCTCCGCGGGCTGCGCACGCTGGTGCTGTCGACGGACGCCGCGCACTCGCTGTCGGACGCGTTCGACTCCGAGGTGGGTCCGGAGCCGACCGAGATCGACGACCTGCTGTTCGTCCAGCAGATCGACGCGCAGCGCAAGTTCGAGCGGTCCTGGGGCGACATCCAGACGTACCTGCGGTCGGTGCTGCACACGGTCGGGATGGATCCGATCGAGGCCGAGGAGCTGACCGTGCTGCCCGGCGCCGCGGAGGTGCTCGCGCTGCTCGAGGTGCGTGACCACGTCCGGTCCGGCCGCTGGGACGTGATCGTGGTCGACTGCGCTCCCACCGCCGAGACGCTGCGGCTGCTCGGGCTGCCCGAGGCCCTGAACTGGTACCTCGACCGGATCTTCAGCGCCGAGCGGAAGATGATGCGGACGTTCCGGCCGTTCGTCGGCCGCGGCGTCAGTCTGAGTCGCGGGGCCGGCATCCCGATGCCGGACGACAACGTTTTCGACGCGCTGCGCCGGCTGCAGAGCGACCTGGCGGACATCCGCACGCTGCTCGCCGGCCCGGACGCGTCGGTGCGGCTGGTGCTGACGCCGGAGGCGGTCGTGGTCGCCGAGGCCCGCCGTTCGCTGACCAGGCTGTCGCTGTACGGGTACCGCGTGGACGGCGTCGTGGCGAACCGGGTGTTCCCAGCCGCGGGCGCGGACACGTGGCGCCGGCAGTGGGTCGCCGCGCAGCGCGGGATCCTCGAGGAGGTCGCCGACTCATTCCGGCCGCTGCCGATCTGGGAGTCGCCGTATCGCGTCTGTGAGCCGGTCGGCGTCGAGGAGCTCGCGGCGTTCGCGGTCGAGATGTACGGCGGGGACGACCCGTTCGCCCGCGCCACCGACGAGACGTCGTTGTGGGTGGATCGGCACATCGACACCGACGGCCGGACGTACACGCTGACGATGCCGTTGCCGTTGGCATCCGCCGACGAGCTGGAGCTCGCGCGGCACGGGGACGAGCTGATCATCACCGTCGGGTCGTACCGGCGGGTGCTGCCGTTGCCGGCCGCGCTGGCGCGTGGCGTGGTCGCGGGCGCACGGCTGGACGACGGTCGGCTACAGGTGCGGTTCGCGCCGAAGGAGGCCTCGCGGCCGGCGGCGTCACCGTCCCCGGAGGTGCCGAGCGGATCGGGGCCGCTGGAGTCCGCGCAGGAGCTGGCGCAGGGCCTCACCGCGAAGTACCACGAACAGCTGGCCCGGCGCGAGGCGGCCATCGGAGAAGGTCGATGAAGGAGCCGGTCGGTTCGGTCGCGGAAGAGGCCGCGAAGCTGTTCGCAGTACTGCAGAACGCCGCCTCCGATTCGCCTCCCGCTGAGGAATCCGAGGGCGAACACGAACACAAGCTCGGGCCGGACTGCGTCTGGTGCCCGGTGTGTCAGCTGATCCACCGGGTGCGCAACACCAGCCCGGAGACGATCGAGCAGCTGTCGACCGCGGCTGCGCATGTCCTGGGCTCGCTGAGATCTCTGCTGGAGTCCGCGGCGGACGCGGCCCGGCAGGCGCGCGAGGACGCAGCGTCGCGGTCCGCGCAACCCGAGGAATCGGCCCAAGAATCGACTCGGTCCCGGGTGGACCGGATCGACGTGAGTGAGGACCCCGAACCATGGGACTGACCATCGGCATCGATGTCGGCGGTACGAAGATCGCGGCCGGACTGGTCGGCGAGGACGGCGTGATCGCGGCGCGCACGCACCGCGACACCCCGGCGGACTCGGTCGACGCGACCGCCGCGGCGATCTGTGACGCCGCGGCCGAACTGATCGCGGGCCACGACGTCGAGGCGGTCGGGATCGGCGCCGCCGGCTTCGTGTCGTCGGACCGCTCGACGGTGCTGTTCGCGCCGAACCTGGCCTGGCGCGACGAGCCGCTGGGTGCGCGGGTGGCGGAGCAGCTGAAGGTCCCGGTCGTGGTCGAGAACGACGCGAACGCGGCCGCCTGGGGCGAGTTCGCGTTCGGCGCCGCCAAGCACGTGGAGCACATGGTCTGCATCACGGTCGGCACCGGGATCGGCGGTGGCGTCGTCAGCGACGGCAAGTTGCTGCGCGGTGCGCATGGTGTTGCGGCGGAGCTCGGGCACATGCGCGTCGTACCGGGTGGGCATCGGTGTGGCTGCGGGGCACGCGGCTGCCTGGAGCAGTACGCGTCCGGCAACGCGCTGGTCCGCGAGGGCAGGGCGCAGGCCGAGGCGGGTTCGCTGGCGGCGGCGCAGATGCTGAGCGTGTGCGGGATCACCGAGCCGGCCGAGCTGACCGGGCCGATGATCACCGAGGCCGCGATGCAGGGCGACCCGTGCGCCATCGAGCTGTTCGAGGACCTCGGCCGCTGGCTCGGCGAGGGCCTGGCGAGCCTGGCGACCATGTTCGACCCGACGCTGATCGTGATCGGCGGCGGCGTGAGCGCGGCCAAGCAGCTGCTGACGAAGTCCGCCGAGGAGGCGTTCGAGAAGACGCTGCCGGCGAAGGCGAACCGCCCGCATCCGGCCTTCACGCTCGCCGAGCTGGGCAACGACGCCGGCCTGATCGGCGCGGCGGACCTGGCCAGACAGTGACCTGGGATACTGGGGTGGGGGTTACCGCAGAGAAGGGCGTGCCGTGGCTCTGACGCAGGCTTTGACGATCGGGATCGACATCGGCGGGACCAAGGTCGCCGCCGGCGTGGTCGACCCGGAGGGCAACATTCTCGACCGGTTGCGGCGGGACACGCCGACCAAGGACCCGAAGGAGACCGAGGACGCGATCGCGGAGATCGTCCACGACCTGGAGTCCCGGCACGACGTGATTGCCGTCGGCATCGGCGCGGCCGGGTTCGTGGACGGCACCCGCTCCTCGGTGCTGTTCGCGCCGCACCTCGCCTGGCGGCACGAGCCGCTGCGGGATGCGGTCGAGCGCCGGCTCGGCCTGCCGGTCGTGGTCGAGAACGACGCGAACGCGGCGGCCTGGTCCGAGTGGCGGTTCGGCGGCGGCCAGGGCGAGAGCCACCTGGTGTGCGTCACGCTCGGCACGGGGATCGGCGGCGCGATCCTGAACGACGGCGCGTTGCAGCGCGGGAAGTTCGGCATCGCCGGGGAGTTCGGGCACATGCAGGTGGTGCCGGGCGGTCACCGCTGCGAATGCGGGAACCGTGGCTGCTGGGAGCAGTACGCGTCCGGCAACGCGCTGACCCGTGAGGCGCGGGAGCTGGCGCTGTCCGGTTCGCCGGTCGCGCACAACCTGCTGCGTGCGGCCGGTGGGGACCCGCGGAAGATCAACGGCCCGATGGTGACCGAGCTGGCCAAGGACGGCGACCCGGTCGCGGTCGAGCTGCTCGAGGACGTCGGCCGCTGGCTCGGCATCGGCCTCGCGAACCTGGCCGCCGCGCTGGACCCGGGTACGTTCGTGATCGGCGGCGGCGTGTCCGACGCGGGCGAGCTGCTGTTGGCGCCGGCCCGGGAGGCGTTCAAGCGGACGCTGACCGGCCGCGGATTCCGGCCCGAGGCGCGGATCGTGCGCGCGGTGCTCGGTCCGGAGGCGGGTCTGGTCGGTGCGGCCGACCTGGCGCGCGAGGAGGCGACCTGGCTGCGCCGGGTCCGGGTGAAGACCACCGCCGTGACCGCGAAGACGGCCGCCGCCCGCGGGCGTTCGACGCGTCTCGACAGAGCGGCCCGCAAGTCCGCGGCACGCCGTACCGGGATGCGCGCCGATCCTGACCTGCACCACGCCGACCTGAACGGCGATCCCGACGCATGAGTGGCGGCACCCTGCGGGTGCTGTCGTACAACGTGCACCGGTGGGGCGATGACCGTACGGCGCTGGCGCGGGTCGTGAAGGCGTGCGCGCCGGACGTGATGCTGGTCCAGGAGGCACCGACCTGGTTCGGGACGCGTCGCAAGCGCCGGGCGATGGCCGCGAGCTTCGGCCTGCGCTACGTCGCGGCGTCCGCGCGCAACGCGATCCTGGTTGCCGACGGCATCGAACTCGCCGAGCCGCTGCACTGGCGGATCTGGCGGCCCTTCGTCCGCCGCCGCCTGAACTTCGTCGCGACGCAACTGCCGGGCGGTGCGGTCGGCGGCCAGGTCCTGCTCGGCTCGACCCGGATCGCGCTCGTCGTGTGCCACCTCGGGCTGCACATCCTCGGCCGCGAGCGCGAGCTCGAGCAGGTCCTGCAACGGTGCCGCTCGTTGGGTACGCCGTACCTGCTGGCCGGCGACCTGAACGAGGAGCCGGACGGCCCGGTGTGGAAACGCCTCGCCGCGGAAGGCCTGGTCGACCTGGGCGCCGACGCCGGCCCGACCTTCAGCTCCACCAACCCGCACAAACGCATCGACGGCGCCCACCTGTCACCAACCCTGCAAGGCCGCATCCTCCCCACCCCGGCCCCACCGGCCGACCTCGCCGCCGCCTCCGACCACCTACCAATGCTGATCGAACTCAGGACCGGAACTCGACCAGCGGACGCGTGACGATCTCACGCCAGTTCGCCCGGTGCGTCTGCGTGCGAAGGCGGTAGTACAGGGTTTCCCGGCGTACGTCGTCTGCGCTGCCGAAGTGACCGCCGAGGTTGTGGGCGAGCAGATAATGCGCGAAGAGCACGCTGCCGGCCGGTCCCGTGACCTGAATCGGATCGCCGAGCGGGATGTCGGGATAGGGCCCCGGGTTCATCTCGTCGACCCGGGTCAGCGCATCGGCGCCACGCTCGGCCAGATACGCGCCGAGGGCGAGGTGAGTGCCCGGCCAGACGTACAGATTGCCGCGATCAACTTGCTCGTGCGGCGTCAGCCACAGCCCGGCCAGCACGGTGAAGCTCCCTGGCGTGCCGTCGTCGAAGCACGGCGTGATCCCGTCGACGTGCGGGCCGCCCGGCCGGTGGGGCCACGGCGGAATCGTCGTCGCCACCTGCGCTTGATCCGGTTCGAGCATCACCAACTCCGGCTTCACGAGTTGCGCCGCCAACTCCGCGATCCCCGCCGCCCGGTACAGCTTCAGCAGTGGATGGTTGTCGTCGAGCGCCGGCCACAGGAAGTGCGCGCCGACACCGTCCGGCGGGTTGCGGTCGAGCATTGCGGCGACGGCCCGGCGTCCGGCGGTGACCTGCTCGTCGGTCAGTACGCCGGGCACAACGACGTACCCGAGGTCGCGGAACTGCGTCAGCTGGGCTTGTGTGATCTGCCGCATGCATGCAGTCCAGCAGCGCGGTGAGCGACCCGCAAACGGATTACTGCTTCTTGCGGTTGAGGAAGGCTTGCATGGCTTCTTGGGCGGCGGGGGAGGCGAAGAGGGAGGCGGAGAGGGCGGCGAGGTCTTTGCCGCGGGCATCGATGTCGGTGAGGAGGTCGCGGTTGAGGAGCTTCTTGGTTTCGCGCAGGCCCTGGGGCGCGCCCTTGAGGAGTGACGTGAGGACGGTGGTGAGGGCGTCGTCCAGGTCGGCGTCGGGGACCGTCAGCGTGAGCAGGCCGAGGCGCGCTGCTTCGAGGGCGTCGAAGGCGTTGCCGGTGAGGAAGGTGTACGCCGCGGCGCGGTCCGTCAGCCGGGGGAGGACCGTCAGCGAGATCGTCGCCGCCGCGAGACCCAGGCGTACCTCGGTCAGCGCGAACGTCGCGCTCTCGCCGGCCACGCTGAGGTCGGCCGCCGCCACGATCCCGATCCCACCCGCGCGCACCGGTCCGGCCACACGCGCGACCACGGGCTTCGGGTTCGCGACGATCGCCCGCTGGACGTCGACCATCCGCTGCGCGCCGACCCCCATGCCGACCGTTGTCGCCTCGGACAGATCGGCGCCGGAGCAGAACACGTCCAACGCCGACCGAACCACGATCACCCGCACCGCGTCATCCGCGCCCGCCGTCTCCAGGTGCGCCAGCAGCTCACCGGTCAACTGCTGCGACAACGCGTTCTTGTTGTGCGGGGAGTCGAGCGTGATCGTCGCCACACCATCGGCCGCAGCCAGCTGCACGAGTTCGGTCATGGGCTCATCAAACACCCTCAGCCGTCCGGTCCGCTGTGGGCCGGGTTACGTCACGGGCCGGACGGCGACGACGTCGGGTTCAGCGGGTCGGCGTGCCGGTGCGCGATCTTCCAGGCGCCGTCCTCCGCCCGGAACACCATCGTCGTCCGCAGCACGTGCGGCATCGGCTCCGCCTGCGCGACGTGGTGCACCGTGCCGCGCTCGATCGCCACCGTGTACGCCGTGTCCGCGCCGACGTGCTTCACCAGGTACTCGAACTCGATCTTCGCGCCGCTGTCGCGGAACTGCGCCGAGGCCCATTCGTACCGCGGGCCGATCTCCGACCAGCCGACCTCCTGGCCGCCGAACCCGCCGAAGATCGAGGTCTGCTCGCTGCGCGACACCATCGGCAGCCAGAGCGAAGGATCCCCGTTGACGAACGCGCTGTTCGCCTCCTCGAACCGGCGCAGGAAACGTTCGAAGTCTTCGGTCACCCCACCAGCTTCTCCGCCGAAGGGGTCATTTGCTGTCGGCGTACGACGGCGACAGCTCACGCGCCAGGTGCTCGATGAACAGACCGACGTCGGTGACGATCCCGCGGGCCTGCGACGAGCCGCGGTCCGCGAGCTTGGTCACGGTCGCCGGGTTGATGTCCACGCAGGTCAACGGAACGGACGCCGGTAGAATGTTGCCGGTAGCAACCGAATGCAGCATGGTCGCGGCCATCAGGCAGTACCCGACGCCGTCGAGCTCGGCCCGCATCGCCCGCTGACCCTCGAGTACGTCGGTGTAGACGTCCGGCAGCGGTCCGTCGTCGCGCACCGAACCGACCAGCACGAACCTCTTGCCCTGCCGGACCAGCGCGTGCATGACACCGGAAGTCAGCACGCCCTGCTCCACCGCGGCCGCGATCGACCCGGCCTTGCGGATCGTGTTGATCGCGCGGATGTGGTGCTCGTGCCCGTGCTCGACGCCGCGGCCGCGGGCCAGGTCGACGCCGAGCGACGTCCCGTACAGCGACGACTCGATGTCGTGCGTCGCGAGCGCATTGCCGGCGAACAGTACGTCGACGTACCCGGCCTCGACGATCGCGACCATCGCCGGCGCCGCGCCGGTGTGCACGATGCCGGGGCCGCCGACCCACAGCACCTTCTGCCCGTTCGCCTTGGCCTCGCGCATGCCGTCCGCGACCTGCCGCACCAGCACCCGCTGCGGCTTCTCCGACGACACGTCGGACTCCATGAAGCCGAAGCCCTCCTCGGTGTTCACCACGATCGGGGGAATCACCCGGACGCCCTGCGCACTGGTGATGATCTTCATCCCCGCCTTCACGTCCGACATCGGGATGGTGCGCACCGTGTCGCCGTCGACGAGCAGCCCGCAGTCCATCTCGGGGTTCTGGACGTCGACCCAGTGCCCGCCGAGCCGGACCCGGGTCGGCAGGTTCGTCGTCGAGTAGAACCCGTCCGGGAACACCCCGTCGTGCGTGACCTCGGTGATCTCCGGCGTACCGGGGTCGACCAGGTTCGCGCCCTTGGTCTGGATCCGCATCAGCAGCCGCTGCAGCGACTCCTCGTCCTCCGCGCCGACGGTCATCCGCACCGTCGACGGGTCGTCCTTGTCGTACCCGAGGTCGAACTTGTCCAGCGTGTACTCACCGCCGTACCCGCGGATGTCGTCGAGGACGCGGGACAGCAGCCCGGAGTCCATCAGGTGGCCGGTGATCTCCACGGTCTCGGTGACCTGCACGGGGTACCTCCTCGGATATGTCGGATTGTCCGACGATCCGAACTCTAACTCAGACGACCGCCCCGTCGTCGCCGCCGTCGCCGGGCGGCAAGCGGTCCTTCATCCGCAGTACCAGCGTGAGGAATCCGCCGATGAATCCGACCACTGCGAGCGTCGTGATCCGGCCGGTGCCGAAGTCGAAGACGGCCGCCGCGATCAGCAGCAGCGGACCGCCGAGCAGGCCCAGCCAGGCGGCCCGGCTGACCCAGTCGAGCCGCGGGCCGCACGGCGGCTCCGGCGGGACGTAGTGGTCGTGCGGGTCGTCGGCCTTCTTCGCCGGCGGCTCGTCCTCGTCGGGCGTCTCGTCCTTGATCGTCAGGCCGCTCGGTACGTCGATCAGCGGCTCGTACTTCTCGTCGACGTCCTCGCTGACCGGCCACCGCGGCACCGGGTCCTCGCCGCCGTCGTGCCCGGGCGCGGACGGCTTGTTGAACTGCTCGACCAGACCCTTCCACTCGGCGTCCTCGGTACTGCGGTCGATCACCGGGCGGGCCCGCTCCACCGCCTCGGCGTCGACGAAGATCTCGTCGTACCCGACCGGGATCCGGACCGGCTCCTCGGCCTCCTCCGGTGTGCGGGCCTCGCTCTGGTTCTCGCAGTACGCCGCGATGCCGGCCGCCTTGAGCGCGTCGAGGACCGGCTCGGCGACCAATGGGTCGATGCCGCCGAGCGACGCGTAGGAGGTCGCCGTGAGTCCGTTGTCACGCATCGGTGCGGCCGCTCAGCCGGGCGATGAAGGCCGCGGAGTCCGCGAAGATGCGCGGTGCGTCGTTGTCCAGGGTTGCCACGTGATAGCTGTCCTCGAGCAGGGTCTCGGTCACATCGCGGGACGAGATCGAGGACAGTACGGCCCGCCCCGAGCTCGGCTCCACCACATGATCGACAGTACTGCGGAACAACAGCACCGGCTGCGTGATCTTCGCCAGATCGGCCCGGGTGAGCTTCCAGAGCTGCGACAGCGAGAGCAGAGCGCGCAGCGGCATCCGGTCGTACGCGTACTCGACCGTGTCCGGCTTCTTGATGTCGTTCGCGATGCCCGGGAACGAGGGCACCACGCGGGCCAGCACCGGGAGCAGCGCCAGCCGCTTGTCGTCGGTCCGCACCGACGGGTTGATCAGGACCAGACCGGAAATGTCGGCGCCGTGCTCCTCGGCGAGCCGCAGAACCAGGCAGCCGCCCATTGACAGGCCGATCAGGAACACCCGGTCGTGCTCCTTGCGCAGGCGCTCGAGCTCGTTGTCGAGTACGGCGTACCACTCCTGCCAGCCGGTCTTGTTCATCTCCTGCCAGCTCGTGCCGTGACCGGGCAGCCGCGGCACCGCCACGCCGTACCCCTCGGCGGCCAGATGCTCGGCGAACGGCCGCATCGAGGCCGGGGAGCCGGTGAACCCGTGGCTCAGCAGGACGCCGACGGCGGCGTTCTCCCCGGTGCCGGGACTGCGAAACTCCTCCGCGTGGGCTTGCACTGGCACGCTCGACTCCTCGCCGCTCACGGTCCTCACAGACGCGCCACAGGTGCGCGTGACAATCGTCGCATCCGGGCACCAATCAGTCTGCATCCAGTCTGCATCCAGGTGACAACACGGTGAGCAACACCCACATTCCTGGCGGTGACATTGCCTGAGGGGGAAGCTGGAACGTAGTGTCCGCACCGGAGCAGTCGCGCGCCGGGGTTGTCGCGTCACTGCCGCCGGCGGGCACTGGTGCCGGACGAGGGTACGGCCGACGATGGTCTGGTGAGCTGCATCGGGTGTGTCGGGTGAGTGTGTGTCGGGCGAGTGACGGAGGTCGAGGCGGATGCTGTACCTGTTCCTGAGACGGTTCCTGGTCGCGCCACTGGTCAAACTGCTCTTCCGGCCGAAGGTGACCGGCCTGGAACACGTTCCGACCGACGGCCCGGCGCTGCTGGTCAGCAACCACCTCGCGTTCTGCGACTCGATCTTCCTGCCCGTCTCGGTGCCTCGGCAGATCGTCTTTCCGGCCAAGTCGGAGTACTTCACCGGCCCCGGCCTGAAGGGCAAACTGGTCGCCACCTTCTTCCGGTCGGTCGGCCAGATCCCGATCGACCGCTCCGGCGGTCGCGCCTCGCTCGCCGCGCTGAACACCGGCCTCCGGATCCTCAAAGAGGGCGGCCTGTTCGGCATCTACCCCGAAGGCACCCGCTCACCGGACGGCCGGCTGTACAAGGGCAAGACCGGTGTCGCGCGGATGGCGATCGTGGCCGGCGTACCGGTCATCCCGGTGGCGATGATCGACACCGAGAAGCTGCAGCCGCCGGGCACCATCCGGCCGAACCTGTTCTACCGCGAGAAGGGCAGGCTGCTGCCGCGCCTGGTCCGGCCCGGCGTCGCGTTCGGCAAGCCGCTGGACTTTTCCCGCTACGAGGGCATGGAGCGGGACCGCTTCGTCCTGCGCTCGGTCACCGACGAGATCATGTACGCCCTGATGGACCTGTCCGGCCAGGAGTACGTCGACATGTACGCCGAGAAGGCCAAGGAACTGATCAAGGCCGGCGAGTCCGTCGACGAGCACGTCCGCCTCGGCGACACCAAGGCCAGCTGAGACGTTCACACTGGGTTGTGCGGGTTCGCCTAGAGTTGGCTGCATGCAATTCGCGACGTTGACGATGGGGCAGGTTCCGGGGGTTCCGACGCTGGACGAGCTGCGCGGGCTCAAGCCCCTGCAGCAGCCGGAGTGGCCGGACCAGGCGGTGCTCGAGCAGGTGATCGGCGAGCTCCGGACGCTGCCGCCGCTGGTGTTCGCCGGCGAGTGCGACGACCTGACCACGAAGATCGGTGCGGTCGCCCGCGGTGAGGCGTTCATCCTGCAGGGCGGCGACTGCGCCGAGACGTTCGCGGGCGTGACCGCGGAGAACATCCGCGCCAAGCTCCGGGTGCTGCTGCAGATGTCCGTCGTACTGCAGTACGCCGCGAGCGTGCCGGTGGTGAAGATCGGCCGGATCGCCGGGCAGTACGCGAAGCCGCGTTCGTCCGGCGAGGAGACCCGGGACGGCGTGACGCTGCCGTCGTACCGCGGTGACGCCGTCAACGGCTTCGACTTCACTCCCGAGTCCCGGATCCCGGACCCGGCCCGGTTGCGCGGCGTCTACAACGCGGCCGCCGCCACCCTGAACCTGACGCGCGCGTTCACCACCGGCGGGTACGCCGACCTGCACCAGGTGCACGCCTGGAACACCGACTTCGTGAAGTCGTCGCCGGTCGGCCGGCGCTACGAGCAGCTGGCGTCGGAGATCGAGCGCGCGCTGGCCTTCATGCGGGCCTGTGGCGCGACCTCGGACGAGTTCAAGACTGTCGACTTCTACGCGTCGCATGAGGCGCTGATCCTCGAATACGAGCACGCGCTGACCCGGATCGACTCGCGCACCGAGCAGCCGTACGACGTGTCCGGCCACCTGCTCTGGGTGGGGGAGCGGACCCGGCAGCTGGACGGCGCGCACGTCGAGTTCCTCGCCTCGCTGTCGAACCCGCTCGGCGTGAAGATCGGCCCGACCACGACCCCGGAGTACATCCGGGCCCTGATCGACAAGCTGAACCCGAAGGGCATCGAGGGGCGGCTCACGTTCATCACCCGGATGGGTGCGGGCAAGATCCGCTCCGCGCTGCCGCCGCTGCTGGAGGCCGTGCGCGACCACGGCTCGCCGATCGCGTGGGTGTGCGACCCGATGCACGGGAACACCTTCGAGACGCCGAACGGGTACAAGACCCGGAACTTCGACGACGTGATGGACGAGGTGCAGGGCTTCTTCGACGCCCACGAGCAGGTCGGGACGTGGCCGGGCGGCGTGCACATGGAGCTGACCGGCGACGACGTCACCGAATGCCTCGGTGGTGGCGAGGAGCTGGTCGCAGAGGACCTCGTCAACCGGTACGAGACGGCGTGTGACCCGCGGCTGAACCGGCACCAGTCGCTGGAGCTCGCGTTCCTGGTCGCGGAGCGGCTGCGCGGAGCGCAGGCATGACCATCGATCTGCGTTCGGACACCGTCACCCGTCCGTCGGCCGGCATGCTGGCCGCGATGACGTCGGCCCCGGTCGGCGACGACGTGTACGGCGAGGACCCGACCGTCAACGAGCTGGAGGAGCGGGTCGCCGGCCTGCTCGGGCACGAGGCCGGGCTGTTCACCGTCACGGGTTCGCTCGCCAACATGCTCGGCGTACGGGCGCTGGTTCCACGCGGCGGCGAGGTGCTGTGCGAGGCTTCGGCACACATCGTGCGCGCGGAGCTCGGCTCGCACGCCGTTTCCAGCGGTGTCACGACGCGGACCTGGAGCGCGCCGTCCGGGCAGATCGACCTGGAGCAGATCCGCGCGCTGATCGCGCCCGACCTCGGTCCGTACTTCGTCGTCACGTCGGCGGTCTCGGTCGAGAACACGCACAACTTCGGCGGTGGATCGATCCAGCACGGGTACGACGCCTTGGCCGACGAACTCGCCACTCGCGGGCTGCCGCTGCACCTGGACGGCGCCCGGCTCTGGAACGCCGCGGTCGCCACCGGCCGTACGCTCTCGTCGTTCGGCTCACGGGCGGCCGCAGCCAGCGTCTGCCTGTCGAAGGGCCTGGGTGCACCCGTCGGATCGGTCCTGGTCGGCTCCGCGGAGCTGATCAGCGAGGCCCGGGTCTGGCGGAAGCGGCTCGGTGCCGGCTGGCGGCAGGCCGGCGTACTGGCCGCTGCCGGGCTGTACGCCGTCGAGCACAACGTCGAGCGGCTGGCCGAGGACCACGCGAACGCCCGGGCGATCGCCGAGGTGCTCGCGGACGCGGCGCCCGGCTCGGTCAAGCCCGACCAGGTCGAGACCAACATCGTCGTCGCCGACCTGGCGGCAACCGGCAAGACCGTGGCTGAGGTGGTCGAGGCCGCCAAGGCCGAAGGCGTCCTGGTCGGCGGCGTGGGCGCGACGCAGCTCCGGATCGTCACCCATCTCGACGCCTCCGCCAGCGACTGCCGCACTGCCGCCGAAGTACTCGCCCGCATCGCCAGGTAGGCTGCGGCTGTATCGGTCGGAGCGTTCGGGGAGAGCCGTGCGAGAGATCGTCGTGTTCAGCGGAAGTGCCCATACCGAGTTGGCGGAGCAGATCTGTCGTGATCTCGGCGTACCGCTGTCTCCGGTCGAGATCCATCGTTTCAGCAACGACTGCCTGCAGGTGCAATTGCAGACGAACTGCCGGCAACGAGACGTGTACATCGTGCAGCCTCTGGTGCCGCCGACGCAGGAGCACCTGATGGAGCTGCTGCTGATGATCGACGCCGCGCGCGGAGCGTCGGCGGCGCAGATCACCGCGGTCATGCCGCACTACGCGTACGCGCGGTCCGACAAGAAGGACGCGTCGCGCATCTCGATCGGCGGCCGCCTCGTGGCGGACATGCTGACCACGGCCGGCGCTCACCGGGTCCTGACCATGGCACTGCACGCGCCGCAGGTCCACGGCTTCTTCTCGGTCCCGGTCGACCACTTGACCGCTATCGGCGTACTCGCGGATCACTTCCGCGGACGCGACTTGTCGGACACCGTCGTCGTCAGCCCCGACCTCGGCAACGCCAAGACCGCAACCCAGTTCGCCCGGCTGCTCGGCGTACCCGTGGCCGCAGGCAGCAAGCAGCGGCTGGCCGACGACCGCGTTGTCATCGACGCCATCGTCGGGGAGGTCGCGGGTCGCCGCGCGATCATCCTCGACGACGAGATCGCCACCGGCGGTTCGATCATCGAGTTGCTCGACCGCCTGAAGGACCGCGGCTGTACGTCGGCCGCCGTTGCCTGCACCCACGGACTGTTCGCCGGCCCCGCCGTGGAGAGGTTGCGGTCGCACCCCTCCATCACCGAAGTCATCAGCACCGACACCGTGCCTCGCCCGGCCGGTTTCCCCGAACTCGAGGTCACCTCGGTCTCTGGCCTCTTCGCGCAGGCCATCCAGCGAATCCACGCCGGCGAATCAGTCAGCAGCCTCTTCGACGGCGTCGACCCCACCCACGCGCCGCCCCAGCCCAAACTCCCGTTCTAAGCCGTGGAGTTCGTGATGGTCCCTGGGGGTTGGCAGGGCGGATGGGTTTTCGATGCGGTGGCGGACGAGTTACGGCGGCGGGGGCATCAGGTCGAGGCGGTCACGCTGGCCGGCTTGGAGCTGGACGGTCCGGCTGATGTGGAGCGGCCGGCGAATCTCGACGTACACATCGATCAGGTGGCCGAGGTCGTCGAGCGACGTGACGGTACGCCGCTTGCGTTGTGTGGACACAGCTACGCGGGGCTGGTGATCGCGGGTGTCGCGGATCGGCTCGGTGATCGGCTGGATCACCTGGTCTTCATCGATGCGTACGTACCGGAGGATGGCGATTCCTGCTGGTCGTTGACGAGCGACCTGTTCCGGGAGATGTTCGTCGCGGGGGCGAGAGCCGACGGTCGATGGGTCCGCGTACCCGACGGCATGGATCCGCGGGCGCGAGCGCATCCGTTGGCGAGCTTCGTGCAGTCGATCAGGTTGAACGGCAACCCGTGGCCCCGGCTCGGCCGGACGTACATCAGCGGTGGCGAGTGGCCGGGCAGCCCGTTCCTCGCCCTGACCGAACGCCTGCGCAACGACCCGGCCTGGCAGGTGCACGACATCCCCGTCGGCCACAACATCGCCCGCCGAGCCCCCGAACCCCTCGCCACCATCCTCAACACCTTGCCACCGCCCGCCGAACCTGCGCCCAGGTAGAAGGGATAACTGATTGCGTGGGGGTGGGGGTGGGCGGAGACTTCGGGCGCATGGATGATGAGGCGTTGGAGAAGTTGCTGGGGAACGGGCGGTATCCGCGGGCCTCGAAGTACTCGGCTCGGTGGATGGTTGATGCTTCGATGGGGCCGAATCCGGTGTGGCAGGCGGAGGCGTTGATCGGGCTGATGCCGCTCGAGCCGGGGCTGCGGGTGCTCGACCTGGGGTGTGGGAACGCGTGCAGCTCGATCTTTCTCGCCAAGGAGTTCGGGGTCGAGGTGTGGGCGACGGATCTGTGGATCAAGCCTGACGAGAACCTGCGGCGGGTCAGTGAGGCGGAGCTGGACGGCCAGGTGCATCCGATCTACTCCGATGCCCGGTCGTTGCCGTACGCCGAGGGATTCTTCGACGCGATCGTCAGCATCGGTGCGTACCACTACTTCGGTACCGACGACCTGTATCTCGGGTACGTCTCGCGGTTCCTGAAGCCCGGCGGGCGGATCGGCATCGTGCAGCCCGGCCCGGTCGAGGAGTACGAGACGCTTCCGCCGCCGCATCTCGCGGAGTACTGGAAATGGGACTTCTGCGCGTGGCACAGCCCGGCCTGGTGGCGCCGGCACTGGGACAAGACCGGCCTGGTCTCGGTCGAGGTCGCGGACCAGCTGCCCCACGGATGGCAGGACTGGCTGCAGTGGAACGAGGCCTGCGACCTCGACGGCGGTACGCCGGGTCGTGAAGAAGCCCGGATGCTCCATGCCGACGGCGGCCGAACGCTCGGCCTCACCCGAGTGATCGCCCGCCGCACAACGTGAAGGTCAGCCGATCTGCTCGGCCAACGCGACGATGATGCCGGCCGGACCACGCAGATAGCAGAGCCGGTAACCGCCGTCGAACTGCCCGACCCCGTCGAGGAGTTCGGCGCCGTGCCGTCGCAGCCGATCGATGGTGTCGTCGATGTCGTCGACGGCGAACATGACCCGGTGCATCCCCAGCGTGTTGTGCGGTGGGTTCGGCGGGGTCGCGTCGATCAGAGCAGGCGAGTGGTACGTCGCCAGCTCGAGCCGGCTGCGCCCGTCCGGGGTCCGCAGCATCGCGAAGCTGCAGCGGACGCCGCTGAGCCCGACGGTCCGGTCCACCCAGTCGCCCTCGACGTCGCCGCGGCCGTCCAGTTCCATCCCGACCTCTTCGAAGAACGCGATCGCGGCGTCGAGGTCGTCGACGACGATGCCGACATTGTCCATCCGGAGAAGCGTCATACCGGAGCAGTATGCCGAACCGTCTATCGTCGGCGGCATGCATTCTCTGTCTCCACGGGTTCGGGCGCTGGGTGCGGCCGGGCTCTGCCTGGTGATCGCGGTCGCGGCCGGGCTCGCGGTCGACAGCCGGCTCGATCGGCACTGGATTCTGCGGGCCGCCACGCTCGTGCTCGCGGTCTGCTGCGCCGCGCTGTTGCTGACCGATCAGACCCGGAGGCTGCGGCAGATCGTGACGGCCGTCGGGCTGGCGATGTTCGGGCTCATCATGCCGGTGACCCAGACGTCCTGGTCGAAGCCGCCGGAGATCGACTTCGCGCTGCAGGTCGCCACCGATGCGAAGAACGCGGCCGAGAAGGCCTCGAGCAGCACGGTCTCGGTCGCCGAGGTGAAGGCTGCCGCCGAGGCGCGCGGGGGAGCCGTCGGCTCGTTGCCGACCGAGAAGAGCCCGCAGGTGCGTGGCGCGGACGCGTACCCGCTCATCGTCCGCGCCAAGCGCGACCAGGGCCGCCCGTGGGCCTGCCTCTCCTTCACCCACGGCCTCGAAGCCAAGGTCCGCCCCTGCTGAGACTCAGCGGATCGCGGTCGCCGCGTCGAACCAGGAACCGGGATCCTTCGGATGATCGGTCAACTGCAGGCCTTCGGCGATCCGGATGAGCTGGTCGTGGGTCAGTTGGTTGCCGAGACTCCTGATCTCGACCGAGACGCCGTCCCCCTCGAGCCGCAGGACGTTCCGTTCGGCAAGGTGGTCCTTGTCTTTGGCCGGGCTCGAAGTGTTCACTCCCAACGACTGGTCCAGCACGAAGTAGGCCTTCATCCCGTGGATGGTCGCGACCGGCTTCGTTCCCATCCGCGTGTAGCTGTTCCAGAACTTGTCCGTCGAGTACCTGATGCTGAGATCGTCCCCTGTCTGCAGGTCGTACGCCGGGTTGCCCCCCTCGATCCCGGCGCCGACCTTGTCACCTTTCGCAGTGGACACTGTGGGCTTCTTCGCCGGCTGGTACCCGGTCGTCGGGTTGCCATCACCCAAGGTGACCGTCAGACCGTTTCCATCGCCGTCGATGCCGCGTCTGTCGGGCTGGAAGGTGACCCGGCGGGCGGTCAGGTCGGCAGGCAGTTCGCCGATCCTGAAAGGTGACCTGAGGGCGCTCGACGAGCCGTCCAACGTCACGGCGAGCTTTGCGGCCAGGGCGGTGTTCGCGTCGTACGGCGCGTCGATGGTCGGCACCTTCACTGTGCCGAGGTGGCGTTGCGACTCACAGGTCAGGAGCCCCCAGACATCCTTCGCCGGCTGCCAGACCAGCGTCTTGCCGACGGGAGCGGCAAACATCGGCATGATGTATCCGCGTGGCGCCGCCGGGAACGGCTCGGCCCTGGGCCAGGTGACGACCTGCGCGGTCCGGTCACCAAGCTTGAGCGTCGGGCTGCCCGCCGGGACGGTCTTCGGGTCGAAGTCGCCGTTCCTGCGCAGTTGGAGCTCACAAGCGTCGACCCAAGGGCTGTAGTTCAGGAGCAGCTCGTAGTCCTGGCGATCGGCGGTGTAGGTCTGCATCGTGATGTCGATGCCCTCGATCGCCGGGACACCGGCCCAGCTGGACCAGGCTGACGGCTGCTTCTGGTGATCGGCGACCGGGACGACGGACGAAATGACGTGCGGTACGACGACCGCTGCGACCGCTGCTGCCGCGGTGGCGATTGCCGTGCCGATGACGAGCGCGGTACGGCGGAACGCCGGGCGCGGCGCGCCGTTGTGGAGGGCCGCGCGGATGTCGCCGGCATCCGGTGCGCTGTCGGCGAGCTCGTCGAAGGCGTCCCGGAGGTCTTGTTCAGTACGCATGATGGACTTCCTCGGTCAAAGGTGCGCGCTGGAGTTCGATGCGCAGGGAGGCCAGGGCACGCGAGGCGTGCGCGCGGACGGTGCCAGGGGCGCAGCCGATCGTCTCGGCGATCTCGGCGTCGGTCAATCCGCCGTAGTAGCGCAGGACCAGGACCGCCCGTTGCCGGCGCGGGAGCTTGGCGAGTTCGCGGAGCAGTTGGTCGCGGTCCGCCGTACGGTCGGCGTGGTCGGGGCTGGTGCCGGACTCGATCTCGGCGCTCGGCACGTACCGTGACCATTTGCGCCGCCAGGACAGGTACTCGTTGACCACCATCCGCCGGATGTACGCGTCGGGATGGTCCAGGCCGCCGATCCGGTCCCACTTGCGCTGGGCGTTGATCGCCACGTCCTGTACGACGTCCTCGGCCAGATGGGGCGTGCCGCACAGGACGGTCGCGAACCGCAGCAACGGCGGCAGACCGGTCCGGAGCCATTCGTCGAACGTCATGCATCCCCTCCCTCAGCGGTGCCCTACACCAGTACAGACGACGCCGAGGGCCGTTCTGCTGAGTCCCACTTCCTGGGCAATCGATTTCTCAGCGGACCCCGGCGGGCCTAAGGTCGCGCTATGACACTTGGGAATCTCACCGGCATCAGTGCGCTCGCCGACGTCGAGACGCGCTCCATCAGTGCGGAGAACCCCACCGGCGAGCCCGGTCAGGGTGGACGGCGGACCGAGGGGACCGGGGCGCACGCGGCCCGCGACCTCGGTCAGGGCTGGAAGGTCTCGCCCTCGATCGAGATCGGCCCGGGAGAGACCGCGACGCTCGCGGACATCGCCGGCTCCGGCTGCATCACGCACATCTGGCTGACCACCCACGTCGACCACTGGCGCCGGCTGGTGCTGCGCGGGTTCTGGGACGGCGACGAGGCGCCGGCGATCGAGACGCCGGTCGGTGACTTCTTCTGCTCGGGCTGGGGCAAGTTCGCCCAGGTCAACTCGCTGCCGGTCGCGGTGAACCCCAACGGCGGCTTCAACTGCTACTGGGAGATGCCTTTCACGCAGCAGGCCCGGCTGACCATCGAGAACACGCACGACGAGCCGGTGGTCGTGTACTTCCAGGTCGACTACTGGCTGGGCGCAGTACCGGACAAGTCGGCGTACCTGCACGCCCAGTGGCGGCGGAGCAACCCGCTGGCTGCCAAGACGGTGCACACGCTGCTGGACGGTGTCGAGGGTCCTGGGCACTACGTCGGCACCTACCTGGCCTGGGGCGTCAACAGCACCGGCTGGTGGGGTGAGGGCGAGGTGAAGTTCTACGTGGACGGTGACGACGAGTTCCCGACCATCTGCGGCACAGGGACCGAGGACTACTTCGGCGGCGCCTGGAACTTCGACGTACCGCACCTTGGTGGCTATACCGAGTTCAGTACGCCGTACCTCGGCATGCCGCAGGTGATCCGGCCGGACGGGCAGTACCAGAGCCAGCAGCGCTTCGGGATGTACCGGTTCCACCTGCCGGACCCGGTCCGGTTCAAGGAGCGGCTGCGTGTCGACGTACAGGCTCTGGGCTGGCGTTCCGGCGGACGCTACCTCCCACTGCAGGACGACATCGCCTCCACCGCGTTCTTCTACTCGGGCAAGACCAGTACCGCCCGCCCGAGCACTCCGACGCACGACGAAATGGAGATCTGCTAGCTGACCTATACTCCCGGAGATGCGCCGCATACTGTTCGTCGCCGGCTGGGCCGTCCTGGGTGCGGTGGTGTGGGCGGTCATCCTCGGAGCCTCGCTGCTGTTCTCGTCGGACGAGCCTGCGGACTTCTTCGAGCAGGCGACCTTCCGGACCGAGAAGGTGCAGGCCGTCGCCGGTGCTGCGCTCGCCGACGGCAGTTGCGGCGAGTACAAGGACGACAAGGGGATCAAGCACACCACCGGGACGTCGTACCAGGTCGATCTGACGTGGGCCGGTGCCGACGGCGAGCAGCACCATGGCGTGATGACGACCTGCGACCGGCCGGACCAGGGCGAGCAGTTGACGGTGTGGGTCAGCTCGCGGGGCCAGGTCTTCAACAGGTCGCCGCTGTCGCAGTACGTGTCGATCCCGATCGCCGCGGTGCTGTTCGCGCTCGGTGCGGGCGGATGGCTCTGGCTGACGAAGAACGACCGCCGGCCCCGGCTGCTCCGCCTCACGGGCAAGCGCGGAAGTAAGAGTGAACGCCTCCGTGAGGTCGAACGGGCCCGAGCGGAACGCCTCGCGCGGGAGAAAGACCTAGACGGGGATCGGTAGCTCGCCGTGGAGTGCTGTGTCGGTGAGGACCACCAGCGCTGCGGTCCAGGCGAGCGGGGCCTCACCGGCCGGCTCCACATCCCGGTTGACCTTCTCCGGCAGTGCTCCGGTCTTGGTGCGGTGGTGGTCGAGCCAGGTGAGAAGAGTGTGCGCGGTGTCCTGGTCGCCGCGGGCTGCGGCACTCAGGGCGAACAGGGCGGTCTGAGGCGTCCATGACACCCCGTCGGCCCGCCAGTCCTCGCCTGGGGTCACGCCTCCGTTGGGTTGCGTCAGTACGGCGTGTGCGCTGTCGATCGCCGTACTGACGACCGGACGGGCGGATGCGAACGGCGGACCGAGGACGGTGACGAACGCGTCGGCGCCGCCGCCGATGCCGATCGGTTCGACACCTGGTTCGACGAAGCTGGTCGCGCGGGCCGGCGTCCGGGGGTAGTTCGGCCCGAAGACCCGATCGGTTGCCGCCGACAACTTGTCGAGTGCCGCCTGCCACCGGGTCGCCTCGGTCAGGCGGTGCTCGTCGGTGGCGATCCGGACTGCCGACCGCAGCCCCGTCAGCAAGGGCGCGACCGTGCCGAGCGTCAGCTCCTTCTCGGACCGCTCCCAATAGTCCGGGGACGGCGCCGGCAGCCCGTCGGGCCCAAGCTCGCGGAGGATCTGGTCGGCCGATTCCTCGACGAGATCCCAGTACCGACCGCCCGCGCGACAGAACCACGTGGCCCAGAGCACCCACCCGGACGCGTCCAACTGGGGCTCTCGTCCGTCGGCGACAGGCTTGCCCGCAGACGTGTAGCGGGCCTCCCATCGCCCCGTCGACGGCCGCACCGCGTTGAGGAAGCCCAGCACCTTGACCGCCTGGTCGTACTGGCCGGTCGCGCACCGGGCGACGGCGACGAAGGACGCGTCCCGCGGCCACACATACCGCCACGGACCGTCCTGACCGGCCAGGGTGCCGCCGTTCGGGAGGGTGAGCGCGTCGAGGTCGGCGCGGGCGTGCCGGACCATGTCGTCGTACTGCTCGCTGCTGACTGCCGCGCCGGTGTGGAGCGGTGCATGGGTGATGCCTTCGGAGACCAGTCGCGGCTGCGGGTTCCGGATCAGGTTGCTGATCGTCCCTGCTGCCAGCACGGCCAGCAGTACGGCGATCACGACGTACGGGAACCAGCGGTCGCGTGGCCGGTCCTCCCGCATCGTGTCTCCCTTACTGGGCCAGGTGCTGCACTTCCGCCTCGAACTTACGCCGCGGCGCCAGCTCGACCAGGTACATCGCCGACACCACCAGTGCGCCGCCGACCAGCATCCGCCAGGTCAGACTGTCCGAACCGAACAGCACCGCGAACGCCGAAGCGAACACCGGCTCCATTGTCATCGCGATCGCCGCGCGGGTGGGAGTCAGGTGGGCCTGCGCCCAGGTCTGCACGATCAGCGCGAGCGCGCCGGCGACCAGGGCCATGTAGACCACGCTGATCCAGTCGCGGCCGGTCGAGGGGACCGAGAAGCCGCCCGGTACGGCGCCGATCGCGCAGACGCAGGTGATCACGACCATCTGCAACGACGACAGGCCGAAGGCGTTCTTCGAGGTGGACCAGGCGCCGAGGCCGATGATGTGCAACGCGTACAGTCCGGCCGATGCGAGCGTGAGCAGCTCGCCCTTGCCGAGGCTGAAGCCGCGCAGCGACAGGACGCCGAGGCCGACCGTGGCGAGAACCACGGCGAACCACGCCCAGCGCCCGATCCGGTGCCGCAGGATCACCGCGCCGAGCAGCGGCGTGAAGACGACGTACATGCCGGTGACGAAGCCGGACACGCTGGCCGACGTGTGCCGCAGGCCCTCGGTCTGCACCAGCTGCGCGACGCCGTAGGTGATGCCGAGGGCAACGGCACGGCCGCGGTCCAGGCGGCTGAGCCGGGCGATCGCGGGCGGATGGATCAGGATCAGCGCGACCGACGCGATCAGGAACCGCAACGCGAGGTAGTCGGCGACGTCCATCCTGGTGAGGAGGTCCTTGGTGAGGAAGAACGTCGATCCCCAGGCTGCTGCAACCGCGAGCAGGGCCAGTACAGCAACACGAGGGTGATTCACGCCTTACATCAGATCAGAACGCTTACCTGCAAGGCAAAATCAGAGCACCGTGATGACGACGGTTGTGCCCGGTCTCACCTTCTGGCCGGCGCCCGGGTTCTGCGCGGCGACGATGTTCAGGCCGAGGTTGAACGGCGCCTTCTGGACGGTGACCTTGAAGCCGGCGTCGGTGAGGATCTGCTGTGCCTCGGCGGTGGTCTTCTTCTTCACGTTCGGGACCTCGCGCAGTGGCGGGCCGAGCGAGACGACCAGCGTGACCTTGTCCTTGGCGAACAGCGTGCCGGTGTTCGGGTTCTGGCTGATCACGTCGCCCTCGGGGACCTTCTCGTCGTACTGCGTGCTGCGTGCGACGACGAACCCCAGCTTCTTCAGGGTCCTGTTCGCGTCGCGGTACGACTTGCCGGTCAGGTCCGGGACGTTGATCGGCCGCTTGCCCTTGCTGACCGCGAAGTTCACCGCGGTCCCGGGCTTCACCACCGTGTTGAACTTCGGGCTGATCGCGATCACCCGGCCCTGCGGGACCGTCTCGCTGTACTGCTCGCTGATCTGCCCGGTGATCAGCTTGATCGGCGACAGCGCCTGCTGCGCGGCGTCCAGGTCCAGCCCGACGAGCTGCGGCACCCGGTACCGCTCAGGGCCCTTCGAGATCGTGAGACCGATCTCACCGCCCTTCCGGATCCGGTCACCCGCGGCCGGGTCCGTCCCCATCACCAGACCCTTGGCGATGTCCTCGGAGTAGTCCTGGTTGTCCTGTTTGGTCGTCAGTCCTTCCGAGACGGCCTCCTGCTGCGCCGCGGCCGCGTCCATCCGGACCAGCTCCGGCGTGGTGGTGTAGCGGTGGATGCCGTAGTACCAGGCCGCCGTACCGAGGCCGATCGCCAGGGCCAGGATCACGATCAACGCGATCGGTCCACGCGACCGGCGCTGCCGCGGGGGTGCTTTGACCGGTGGCTTGGCCGGAGCGCCCGTCGGGCGGCCGTGCTCCACCGGTACGACGATGGTGTCGTGCCTGACCGGCGCAGGTGGTGGCAGCTGGCCGTCGCGCGTGTAGCCGTCGTCGTACCCGCTGTCCTGCCTGATCTGCTGGATCGGCACCGTCAGGTCACCGGTCAGCTCCGGGTCGTCCGGCAGCCCTTCGTCGAGCGCGCTGCGCACGCGGTGCACCTGGCGGCTGAACACGCGCGCATCCGTCGGTCGCAGGTCCCGGTCCCGCGCGGTCGCGCGTTGCACGAGCGCATCGACGTACGGCGGGATGCCGGGCTGCTCGAGCGACGGAGGCGGTACGTCGTTGTGCACGTGCGCGTAGGCGACCTGGATCGGGGTGTCGCCGGAATGTGGCTTGTTGCCGGTGAGCAGCTCGTACAGCAGGATGCCCGCCGAGTACACGTCCGACCGGGCGTCGGCACTGCCGTCGGTGACGAGCTCCGGAGCCAGGTACGACACCGTGCCCATCAGGAGGCCCTGGGTGGCGGTGTTGCCGCTGGCACTCACCGCGCGGGCCAGGCCGAAGTCGGCGACCTTCACGGCGCCCTTGTCGGAGATCAGCACGTTCTCGGGCTTGATGTCGCGATGCACGATGCCCGCGTCGTGGGCGGCCGACAGCGCGGACAGGACCGGCGTGAGCAGGTCGAGCGCGCGGGCGGGGGACAGCGGCGCCTCCTCGCGGATGACGTCGCGCAGCGTCCGGCCCGGCACGTACTCCATCGCCAGGAACAGGGTGCCGTCGTCGTCGCCCTGGTCGAAGACCGCCACCACGTTCGGGTTCGAGAGGCGTGCGGCGGCGCGCGCCTCGGCCACGAACCGCCGGGTGAACTGGGCGTCGTCACCGAGCCCGTCGTGCATCACCTTGAGCGCGACGGTACGGTCCAGCCGCATGTCGAGCGCCTGGTAGACGGTCGCCATCCCGCCCTTCGCGACACGCGCGCCCACGCGGTACCGACCGTCGAGCACGCGCCCGACGAGGCGGTCGCTGACCTGCGTGTCCACGTCGTCCGTCACTTGCGGTGAGCCGCCTCTCCCCAAACCGTTCTGCAGAGAGTGTAGATAACGGCTCAGCCTTACTGAGCCAGGCTCACCGCAGGGGGTCCCAGCCGCGTGCCAGCTGCGCCTGGATCCGGAGGACGTTGGCCACGTACGCCTTCGTGTCCGCGTACATGCCGTTCTTCTTCACGCCGCCGAGGCCCTGGTAGTAGCCCGCCACCGCGATGTCCAGGCGGGCCGCGGCGGTCAGGCGGCTGAGCAGGACGACACCCGCGGTGACGTTGTCCTTCGCCTTGAGCAGGTCCAGGTCGCGGCCGACGATCCGGGACGCGAACCGGCCGGTCGACGGAATCACCTGCATCGCGCCGATCGCGTTCGCGGGGGAGACGACGCGCTGCTTCCAGCCGGACTCCTGCCAGCTGACGGCGAGCGCGAGGTGCGGATCGACACCGTACCGCTTCGCCGTGCTCACGATCAGTGACCGCATCTGCGACCGGGTCGGCTGCTTGCGCTTCTTCAGGATGGCGCGGTTGCGGTTCGCCTGGGCGACGACGTGGTCGGCATACGTCCGGCCGGCGAACGTGTTGTCGGTGCGCGCCTTCGGCCGGATCTTCACCGGCACCTGCAGCGCCTTGCCGGCGTAGATGTGGTCGCTCGCCTTCAGCCCGTTCGCGGCGAGCAGGTTGGCCTGCGAGCACCTGAAGCGCTTCGCGATCCCGGAGATCGTGTCGCCGGACTTCACGACGTACTTCACCCGGCCGAGCTGGGAGCGTTTCGCCGGGGTCTTGGCGGGCGCGCCCTTGACCGGGACCTTGAGCGTCTCGCCCGCGTAGATCGCGTTGCCGTTGCCGCCGAGCTTGTTCAGCGCGACCAGGTTGCTGACGGTGGTGCCGTAGCGCCCCGCGATGTGGCTCAGGGTGTCGCCCTGCTTGACCTGGTAGGCGCCGAAGCCGGGCGAGCCGGCGGTGATCACCGCCGCGGTCAGGACCGGTACCGCCAGGCCGCTCAGTATCCGTACGACGTTGCGCATCGCAACCAACTCCCCGTGTGAACGTCACCTGACCGTATGTGCTGATGCTGATGTGACAACAGGGGCTGATGGGGGTGGTGTTACGCCTGTAACGTAAAGGTTACAATTCAAGGCTGAACTACATTGTTGTCGTTCACAATCTTTCCGATTGCTGACGGCAACCGAAACCAACTGTCGGGTCAGTGACCGAACCGGCTGACCAGGAAGGGTTTCGCGAGGTCCGGGACGATTCCGGTACGCACGGTCTCGGCCAGCACCTGTGCCGTGACCGGGGTCAGCAGGACGCCGTTCCGGTAGTGGCCGGTTGCCCACAGCAACCGATCCAGGCCGGACGGGCCGAGCACCGGGGCGTTGTCCGGGGTGGCCGGGCGGAGGCCGGCGATCGACTCGACCAGCTCGAGTTCGTCGGTGATCGGCAGCACGGTCCGCGCGTCGCGGAGCAAGTTGAACACGCCACCCGCGAGCACCCGGGTGTCGTACCCGAGTTCGCTGCTCGTCGCGCCGATCACGAGCTCGCCACCGGGCCGCGGCACCAGGTAGACGGAGAAGCCGCGGGCCGTCGCGCGCACGGTGTGCTTGAGCGCCGGGCGGTACGCCTCGGGCACCCGCAACCGCAGTACCTCACCCTTCACGGGCCGCACCGGTGGCCGCAGCTCCTCCGGTACGCCGTCCAGCTGCGACGACCACGGCCCCGCTGCCGCCACGACGTACCCGGCGTGCACTGTGTCGCCGTTGTCGAGCAGTACGCCGGTTGCCGTCGTACCGGAGGTGATGACGCGAGTCACGTGCTGGCGGACGAGCTTTACGCCTGACAGGTCGACTGCTTTCAGTAGCGTTGCGACAGCCTGCCTGTTGTCGACGGAGTGATCGCCCGGGACCCAGACACCACCAGAGACGCCGGTTGCCAGCAGCGGCTCGCGGCGACGGGCGTCGCGACCGGACAGCTCCTCCACCTCGAGCCCGAGGCGCCGTTGGTAATCAGCCAGCCTGCGGAGGGCTGCCACATCGTCCGCGTCGTACGCAACCGACAGGGTCCCGGTCTGGTGCAGCCCTGCGGACTGTCCGGTCAGCTCCTCCAGCTCGGCCGCGAACGTCGGCCACGCGTTGACAGAGGCCAGGTTGAGCGCCAGCAGGTCGTCCTCGCCGTACTCGACCTCGGTGACCGGCGCCAGCATGCCGGCAGCGACGTTCGACGTCTGTGCGCCGGGGGTCGGATCGCACACCGTCACCTGAACACCGTCCGCGGCCAGCCGCCAGGCGGTCGCCAGACCGATCAGCCCGCCGCCGACAACGACCACATCCGACGTCTTTTCAGGCATGGCCTCAACCCTACTTGTGGGCGGGCATGGCAGGCTTTGCGGTGTGACTGACCACACCGATCGCCTCGCGGACGCCCGGCTCTACCTGTGCACGGACGCCCGGGAGAAGCAGGGCGACCTCGCACAGTTCCTGGACGCAGCGCTGGCCGGCGGTGTGGACATCGTGCAGCTGCGGCAGAAGGAGATGGAGGCGGCCGACGAGCTGGCCGCGCTGGAGGTGTTCGCGGACGCCTGCAAGCGGCACGGCAAGCTGCTGGCGGTCAACGACCGTGCGGACATCGCCTTCGCCGCGGGCGCGGACGTGCTGCACCTGGGACAGCGCGACCTGCCGGTGCACGCGGCCCGGGCGATCACCGGGCCGGGGCCGGTCATCGGCCGCTCGACGCACTCGTTCAGCCAGGTGAACGCCGCGATCGACGAGGTCGGGTCGGACTACTTCTGCGTCGGGCCGACCTGGGCGACGCCGACCAAGCCGGGGCGTCAGGCCGCCGGTCTGGAGCTGGTCTCGTACGCCGCGGGCCGCCGTCCGGCGAAGCCGTGGTTCGCGATCGGCGGCATCGATCTCGACCGGCTGGACGAGGTGCTCGAGGCCGGGGCCACGCGCGTGGTCGTCGTCCGGGCGATCACCGAGGCGGACGACCCGGGGGAGGCGGCCGCCGCATTCAGCCGGAGGCTGCGGTGATCAACAACCCGAGGGCCGCGCGGATCGTCGCGGCGGTGGTGGTCGCCATGCTGGTGATCACGCTGGCCGCTTCCCTGTTCGGCTGCTCGGCGGATGCCAAGAGCAAGTCGACGTCGGTCGATCCGACCAGCGGGCTCAAGTACGTCGCCGTGGCGGATCTGCCGAAGGAGGCTCAGGACACGCTGAAGCTGATCGACCAGGGCGGACCGTACCCGTACAGCCGCGACGGCGTGGTGTTCGGCAACCTGGAGAAGATCCTGCCGAAGCACGACCGCGGGTACTACCACGAGTACACGGTGAAGACGCCGGGCGAGAAGGATCGTGGTGCCCGCCGGATCGTGACCGGGAACGCCGGCGAGCGTTACTACACCGACGACCACTACAAGTCCTTCCGCCGGGTCGCGGAAGACGGGGGAACTTCATGAGTTCGTTGCGTGCCTTGCTGGAGAATGGGCTGCGACCGGGTGTCTACCGTTGGCCGGATGCTCCCGATGCCGACGCCGTACGCAGGGACGCCGCGGCGGAAGGTTTCGGGTTCGTGCTGCTCGACACCGGCGAGATCCACGACAAGGCAGGCTTCCTGGACCTGTGCGCGACCGCGTTCGACCTGCCGCGCTGGTTCGGGCGCAACTGGGACGCGCTGGCCGACTCGCTGAGCGACCGGTCGACGGGCTCGCCGGAGGTCGTGCTGTGGACCGGCCTGCGCAACCTGCTCGAGCACGACCACGACACCGTCGACGTCGCGCTGCAGATCTTCGCCGAGGACACCACGAACTCGGGCCAGCTGCGGGTTCTCATCGACGAAGCGACCACCCCAGACCTGTTGAGCTCACTGCCGGTGCTCTAGAAGCTCCTGCAACTCCTCGAGGTCCTTGGCGAACAACAGGTTCCGGCCGCGGTTGCTCTCCCGCACCCAGTCCGCCAGCGGCTTGCTCGCCGCGACGCGGTCCGAGATGTCGCCGACCACGGCAAGCCCCATCCGGTAGGACACGAACTTCTGCGTGATCGCTCCGGCCCGCCCGGTCCGCAGCTCGAAGAACTCGTCGCCGAGCTGCTCCGGCGTGAACGCGATCCACTCGGCCTGATGCCCGTAGTACGCATCGACGACGAGCTGCACCGCCGCACTCTCGTCGGTGAGCGGAACTTCGCTGAAGTAGACCTGAGGCATGTACCTCAAATTACCCTAACTGGCTCGATCTGGCGATCTATAGGGAATTCTAAGGAATGTGCCCTACGCTGAACGGTATGGCGCAGGAGCTGTACTCGGTGGAGCAGGTCGCGAATCGCCTGGGCCTGCACGTCCGTACGATCCGCAACTACGTCCGCGACGGTCGCCTCCGGGCGGTCCGGATCGGGAAGCAGTACCGGATCACCCGTGAGGACCTCGAGCAGTTCACCGGCGCGCCGGCCGCGGTGGCCGACGTCGACAGTTCCGCCCGGCACGTCGAGGCGTCGAGCATCGTCCACATCGACTCCGTGGATCGCGCCACCGCCGACCGCCTGATCACCCACATCCACGGCGCGCTGAACCAGCCGGAGGCGGTCAACCTCAAGGCCGAGACGATCTACGACGAGGAACGTGCCGTGCTCAAGGTCATCGTCCTCGGCAACCTCCCGGCCACCGCCGACCTGCTCCGCCTGATCAACCTGCTGGCTACACCACCCGCGACGTAGCCGCGATCGCCAGGTCGGTCAGCGCCTTCCGTGCGGCGTCGTCGGCGAGCTCCGCGCGGTCGAGGGCGTCGAGAGCGTCCTCGGTGCGGTCGGTGATCAGCTCTTCACAGGCCCGGACGGCGCGGGAGTCGGTGAGGATCTCGCGGAGCAGCTGGATCTCGTCGTCGTCCAGATCCGGCCGGCCGAACAGCCGGTCGAACTCGGTCAGCTGGGCCTGCGACGCGTGGTCCACGGCGTACGCGATCAGGACCGTCCGCTTGCCCTCGCGCAGGTCGTCGCCGGCCGGCTTCCCGGTGACCGCCGGATCGCCGAACACCCCGAGCAGGTCGTCGCGCAACTGGAACGCCTCGCCCAGCGGCAGCCCGTAGCCGGACAGCGACGAGATCAGCCGCTCGTCCCCGCCCGCCAGTGCGGCCCCGATGTGCAGCGGCCGTTCGATCGTGTACGTCGCCGACTTGTAGCGCAGCACGCGCAGCGCGAGGTCCATGTCGGACTCGCCGCTCGCCTGCGCGACGAGGTCGAGGTACTGACCGGCCGTGACCTCGACCCGGACCGCGTCGAAGTACTGCTCGGCCCGGGCCAGCGCGGCCGCATCGAAGCCGGACGTGTGCAGCAACTCGTCGGCCCAGATCAGGCACAGGTCGCCGAGCAGGATCGCGGCGCCGACGCCGAAGCCGACCGGGTCGCCGCCGTGGCCGCTCTTCTCGGCACGCTCGCGCTGCAGCGCCTCGAAGCGGCGATGAGCAGCCGGCGCACCCCGGCGTACGTCCGAGGAATCCATCACGTCGTCGTGCACAAGTGCGCTGACATGCAGCATCTCCAGGCTCGCCGCCGCGGGCAGGATCGGCAGCGCCGGATCGCCGCCTGCGGCCCGGAAACCCCAGTAGCAGAAGGACGGACGCAGCCGCTTGCCGCCGCTGGTCGCGTCCCGCGCGGCCTGTACCTGCTCGGTCAGCTCCGGCCCGATCGTCGCCAGCCGCCGCTCCTGCCGGTCGAGGAACGCGCTCAACGCCTGCTGGATCCCGGCCGGGATGTCCACATCGTCCACGTCTCGGAGCGTAGTCGGTGGGCAGACGGGCAAGCTCACCGCGGGTAACCTGACGGCATGGCGAACGGACTTCCCTCGACGCTGCCCGGCGGTGCGCCGTCCATTCGCGAGCTGCTCGCGTCCGGTGAGCGGTCCTTCTCGTTCGAGTTCTTCCCGCCGAAGACGCCCGAGGCCGAGGAGGTGCTGTGGCGCTCGATCCGCGAGATCGAGCAGCTGCGGCCGACGTTCGTCTCGATCACGTACGGCGCCGGTGGGACGACCCGGGACGGCACGATCCGGGTCACCGAGCGGGTCGCGCAGGACACGTCGCTGACGCCGCTCGGGCACCTGACCTGCGTCGCGCACTCCCGCGACGAGCTCCGGTCGGTGATCGGTGCGTACGCCGGCTCCGGCGTCCGCAACATGCTCGCGCTGCGCGGCGACCCGCCGGGCGGCCCGAACCAGCCGTGGGTCGCGCACCCCGAGGGACTCAACCACGCGATCGAGCTGGTCGAGCTGATCCGTTCGCTCGGCGATTTCTGTGTCGGCGTCGCCGCCTTCCCGGACAAGCACCCGGAAGCGGTCTCGCTCGAGGCGGACGCGCAGGTGCTGGCCGCGAAGGCACAGGCCGGCGCGGACTACGCCATCACCCAGATGTTCTTCGGCGCCGACGACTACTTCCGGCTGGTCGACCGGGCGGCCGCGCTCGGCTGCGCGATGCCGGTGCTGCCCGGCGTCATGCCGGTGACCAACATCAAGCAGATCCAGCGGATGGCCGAGCTCACCGGGATGGCGTTGCCGACCGCTGTCACCGATCGGCTGCTCGCCGTCGAGGACGAGCCGGCCGCGGTGCGGGAGGTCGGCATCGAGATCGCGACCGAGCTGTGCGAACGCCTGCTGGCCGGCGGCGCGCCGGGCATTCACTTCATTACGCTGAACAGATCCACCGCGACCCGACAGGTCTTCCTCAACCTCCAGCCGGCCGTCGTATCCTGACGCAATGGCTGACCCGTCGGACCTGTTGATCGACCGTACTCTCGTCCTGCTCCGGCACGCGAAGGCGGTGCCGCCGGAGACCAATCCGAATCTGCCCGATCTGGAGCGTCCGCTCGCGGACCGCGGTCGCGCCGACGCGAGCGCGGCCGGCCGGCACCTCGTTGCCCAGGGCATCGAACCGGACCTGGTCCTGTGCTCGCCGGCCAAGCGCACCCGGGAGACCTGGAAGCAGGTCGCCGACGCCGGTGTCACTGCGAAGGACGTCTGGTACGACAAGCGCGTCTACAACGCCGACACCGACGCGCTGCTCGACGTGATCCGCGAGGCGCCGGCAGAGGCTCGCACGGTGGTCGTCGTCGGCCACGCGCCGGGCATCCCGTGGCTGGCCGACGAGCTCGCCCTCGACGGCACCAGCCCGGAGCGTGTCGAGCTCACCCAGAAGTACCCGACCACCGGCCTGGCCGTGCTGCACCTCACCTGCCACTGGGCCGACCTCGCAGCGAACGAGGCCGACCTCGTGGAGTACGTCGTACCGCGTGGCTGAGTACCGCCCCGGCTAAGGCAGCCAGTGCGTCGTGCTGTTCACCGTGACGAGTCGTTGAGTCGCCCGGGTCAGCACGACGTACAGCGCACGGACGCCGCCCAAGGTGTCGCTGACGATCCGGTCGGGCTCGACGACCACCACCGCGTCGTACTCGAGCCCCTTCGAGTCCAGCGGACTGACGGCCACCACACGTGGGTCGCCGATCTCGGCCAGGACCGGGTCGACGGCAGGTCTCAGCGCCGGCGGCACGATGACGCCGACGGTGCCCTCGACCAGCTGCAGCAGCTCCACCGCAGCGTCGCCCGCAGCCTCGGCCACCTTGCCGGCGTCGAAGATCCGGTGCTCCGGCTCCACCCCGGTACTGCGGACCGCGTTCGGCAGGTCCGCGTCCGGGATCGACCGCCGGATCACCTCACCGGCGAACGCGTAGATCTCGGCCGAGTTCCGGTAGTTGGTGGACAACCGGAACGTGTGCCGCTGCAGGTGCGACAGCATGGAGTCCATCGCGGCCTGTGCCTCGGCCGGGTCCCGCCAGGAGCTCTGCGCGAGGTCGCCGACGATCGTCCAGCTGGCCTGCGGCCCGCGCCGGGTCACCATCCGCCACTGCATGGGGGAGAGGTCCTGCGCCTCGTCCACCAGGACGTGCGCGTACTCCTCCGGCTCCTCCGCCTCACGGGCAGCCGCCGCCCGCGCGCGCCGTTCCGAGCTGGTCAGTACTTCGTTGACGCCGTCCGTCAGCCCTTCCAGCCAGTCGAACTCCTCGTCGGTGTTCTCCACGACCGGCGGGCGTCCCAGGAACGTGCTGAGCTCGTCCAGCAACGCGACGTCTGCGATCGTGAACTCGTCCGTCGTACGGATCGCCTTGGCAAGGGCGTCGACCTCGGCCGGCGTCAGCTCGTTGCGGGCCCAGCGCTGCAGGCGGCGCGGGTCGCCGAGCCACCGCAGTACCGACTCGGGGGTCAGCACCGGCCACCACTGGCTGAAGAACGTGCGGAACGCGGGGGTGTCGGTCACCCTGTCGCCGAACGCCTCGCGATCGCCGAGCGGCCCGGTGCGCAGGTCCTCCGGGAACCGCTGCCACAGCGCCGCCACAAGACCCTTGCGCGCTTCGGTGGCCGCCCGGTTGCGAGCGGTCCGGCGCAGCGCATTGCGGCGTACGTTGTCGAGCTGGTTGGCGTCCAGCTCGACCGTCGCGCCACCCAGGAACACGCGCAAGGTGGTCGGCGCGTTCGGCACCCGGTCGCGGGCCGCGCGGGACAGCACGCCGCGCATCCGCAGCGAGCCCTTGACGGCGGCGACCAGGGCATCGTCGACCGCGGTCGCCTTCACACCGTCCACGAGCTCGCCGACGGCGCGCAGTGAGACGGTGTTCTCGCCGAGGCTCGGCAGCACCCGCTCGATGTAGGCCATGAACGCGGCCGACGGTCCGACGACCAGTACACCGCCACGCTCGAAGCGCCGGCGGTCGCTGTAGAGCAAATACGCCGCGCGGTGCAGTGCGACGACCGTCTTGCCGGTGCCCGGACCGCCGCCGATCACCGTGACGCCACGGGCCGGTGCCCGGATCGCCTCGTCCTGCTCGGCCTGGATGGTGGCGACGATGTCGCGCATCGTGTGCCCGCGAGCCCGCGACAGCGACGCCATCAGCGCACCTTCGCCCATCACCGGCAGGTCCTCCGGCGCGCGCTCCGGCGCCAGCAGGTCGTCCTCGAGGCCGGCGATCCGTGCGCCCTTGTTCCGCAGGACGCGGCGCCGGACCACCTTCTGGCGGTCCGTCGGGGTGGCCCGGTAGAACGGCTCGGCCGCGGGCGCGCGCCAGTCGATCACGAGCGGTTCGTACTCCGCGTCGCGGACACCGATCCGCCCGACGTACAGCTTGTCGAGCTCGGCCGCGGTCGCGACCGGCGACTGGTCGTCGCCGCCGTCGGAGTCCAGCCGGCCGAACACCAGGCCCTCGTGCTCGGCGTCCAGCTCGGCGATCCGGCGGGCCGCCGCGAAGACCAGGACGTCTCGCTCGTACAGGCCGGTCTGCTCCTCCTCGCGGACCCGGCCGACGTTCTGCGCCTGGCCGCGCTGGTGTCCTTCGACAGCGATCCGGGAAGCTGACCGGGCAGCCTCCTCGACCCGGCCGTACACCCGGTCGACATGTTGTTGCTCAGCCGCCAGCTCAGCCCGCTCCACCGTGTCGTGGTTGTCGTGATCGGCCGATGTGGGGGTTTGATCCACCGAGGTCCTCTCTACCGCCGGGCTCGGTTCAGCCCGACTCAGAACACAGGAACAACCAATCTTAGTTGTCCCCGTTGTCCAACCCCACAGCGGTCTCAGGCCTTCCCGATGGCGTCCGCCACGATCGCCGCGCCGAGCGTGGTCGCGGGGACCCCGGAGCCCGGGTGAGCGCCCGCGCCGACGCAGTACAGGCCCTTCACCGGTGACACGTTCGCGGCCCGGCGGCGGGCGGTCCGGTAGCCCTCCCAGGCCACTCCGGCCCACCACGACGGCGAGGTCTGCCGGGACACGACGTTGTCCCGGACAGGCAGGCCGCGGGCCACCAGGAGGTCCAGTACGTCGTCGGTGGGGTAGCCGTGGACCAGTACGGACCACGCCTGGTGACCGGCCGGTGCTGTACCACCTGTTCGTACGACGACGGTCGGCGAGCCGTGCAGCACGGTCTCGAACGGCAGCTCCGGCAGCGGATCCTTCAGCCCGAGATGGACGACGTACGCAGCCTGCGCCTGGTGCGTCGACAGGATCCGCTTGCGCACCTTCTTGGCGGCGGGGTCGTCGACGAACGACTCGTAGAGCACTCGTGGGTCGATGTCGCTGACCACGATGTCGGCCGCGATCGCCTCCCCGTCCGTCAGCCGTACGCCGGTCACCGCGCCGGCAGCGGTCGTGACGGCGACGACCTCGGCGCTGGTGCGGACGGTGATCTTCCGCTCGCTCGCACGCTGCACCAGCGCGTCGGCCAGCGCGCCGAAACCACCTGCGATGGTCCAGCGACCGAACGTGCGCTCCAGGTACGACCACACGCCGACGTACCCCGGCGTGAGGCCGGCGTCCGACCCGCTCTGTGCCGCGAAGTGGCGGAGTACCGCACGGGCACGGTCGTCGCTCAGCTCGCGCTGCGCGACCTTGTCCAGCGACTGCCACGGCTTGAGCGCGCGGATGACCTTGACCGGCAGCTTGGCCTCGAGCGGCGGCTCGAGCGACGTCTTCCGGAGCAGTTGCCACGTGTCGCCGTACCTGTCGACCAGTGCGGTCCACTGCTCGGCCACAGGTGCCCCCGCGAGGGCGGTCCAGGCCTCCTCCTGCGCACCGCGATCGCTGATCGGAAGGTCGAGGACGGAGCCGTCAGTGAACATGTGGCGGCGTGGCTGGCTCACGGGCTCCAGTTGGACCAGGCTCTCGATCGGTCGGCCGCTCTTGCGGAACAGGTCGCGCAGCGCGGCCGGCAGCGTCGTACTGGCTGCCCCTGCATCCCAGGTGAACCCGTCCGCCTCGACGCGGCCCAGCACACCACCAAGATGCTCGTCGCGTTCGCAGACGGTCACCTGGTGGCCCAGCTTGGCCAGCCGCACAGCACTCGCCAGACCAGCCAGGCCGGCCCCTACGACAATCACTCTCGCCATCAGGCAGTACTACTTCCGGTTGCAGGATTACTACGTCTCTCGCGCCACGCCTTGAACCTGAGATACCCGCGCCGGATCAGCCTGAACGCGAAGTACACCGAGATCAGCCCGAGGATCAGCAGGACGCCGGCGATGATCAGCGCGGCCTCCGGATGGAACGCGGCCAGCGACACCACACCGGCGACCGCGACATCCTCGCCCGACGACGCCGCGATGTTCGTGACCGGCTCGGGGGAGGTGTTGATCGCGAGCCGCAGACTCGACTTCACCGCGTGCGAGAGCAGCGCCACCAGACCGCCCGTGGTCGCGATCACCGCCTGGTGCAGCGTGCTCGCCTGGCCGGACAGGAGCGCGGCCAGGATCGCCCCGATGGTCGGCCGGATCACCGTCGAGATCGCGTCCCACGCGGAGTCGACGTACGGGATCTTGTCGGCGACGAACTCGAACGCGAACAGCACGCCCGCGGCGATCAGCACCGGCGTCGTGGTCAGCGAGTGCGGTACATCGCCGGCGCCGGCGAACCGGCCGAGCAGCCCGAGAATCAGCACGCAGGCATAGGCGTTGATCCCACTGGCCCAGCCGGTCGTGACCGCCAACGGCAACGCTTCCATCGTCGTACTCCGTAACCCGAGGTGCCCGGCATGATTTCGTCAGTATCGAACCCGACGACGTGAGTTTTCGTTAACCGTTGACATCCGCGTCGCCTCGACCCACAGTGACTAGGCTGCCAGTCTGTGTGACCGGCACCCGCCCGAAGGGTTCAGGAGAACATCATGCTGCGTCGTCCGAAGATTCTTGCCGCACTTGCTGCGGTAGCGCTGCCGGCCGCCCTGGTCGGCGTGTCGTTGGGAGGTCCACCGGCCGAGGCTTCACAGCCCGGCACCCCGAGCGTCACCGGTCAGTCGGCGTACAGCGCCGCGGCCGCGAAGTACGGCGTACCGGAGCAGGTGCTGCTGGCCGTGTCGTACGCGGAGTCCCGGTGGGACGACCACGCCGGCGCGCCGAGCACCACCGGCGGGTACGGCCCGATGCACCTCACCGGCCTCGGCGCCTCTGAGGTGGCCGACCTGTCCGGCAAGCAGAAGGTGGCGACGGCCGAGTCCCTGCAGACGCTGAAGAAGGCGTCCGAGCTGACCGGCCTCGACCAGTCCACACTGCGCACGAACACGACCGCCAACATCGACGGCGGTGCCGCGGTGCTCGCGTCGTACCAGAAGTCGCTCGGCCTGCCGACCGGCGCGAACACGTCCGCCGCCGA
>DASXXB010000224.1:0-5804 GCA_036503355.1 Kribbella sp.
GCCCGGAAGCTCGCCCTGGGCGACCGGGGTCAGCGGCTGGGACGCGTCCTCGGCGCCGAGTTCGGCGGCCAGTTGCGGTTCGGCACGGAGCAGTTCCGCGGTCGGGACCAGCGCGAACAACTGCGCGGGCTGGTCCCAGCCCGCGCTGCTCACGTGTTTCTCGATCTCGACGACCGCGCTGCTGAGCGCGTCGGGAGGCAGCGTTCCTACGGATTCCATGCCGGCTGATCTTCCCTTCGGCTGGCCGGTTCGTTCAGGTCGTTCAGGTGGCTCGTCAGCTGCATGACGGGACGTCTCCCTGACCGCTGGCGACTGCCTTCAGCGCGCTGATCGCGCCGCTCAGCGTGCTGATCTTCACCAGCTGGATGCCGTCGACGTCCGCGTGCAGCGCGGCCGCGCAGTTCGGCGCCGGGACCAAGAACACCGTGGCGCCGTCGTTCCTCGCACCGGCGATCTTCTGCTGGATGCCGCCGATAGCACCGACCTGGCCGAGCGCGTCGATCGTCCCGGTGCCGGCGACGTGCTTCCCGTTCAGCAGCGCACCCGGTGTCAGCTTGTCATAGATGGCCAGCGCGAAGGCGGTGCCCGCACTCGGGCCGCCGATGTCCTGGCCGAGGTTGACCGTCACCTTCACCGGCGAGTCGACACCGATCGTGATTCCGACCATCGGCCGGGTCGGTTCGCCGGGCGTCGCGGCGGTCTTCAGCTCGATCGTCTGCTCGGCCGTGCCGCGGCGGATCAGGAAAACCACGCTCTGGCCGACCTTGTGCTTGCGGACCAGGTCTCCCACCTGCGGGATCTGCGTCACCGCGTGACCGTCGACGGCCAGCACCAGGTCGCCGGGCTTCAGCTTGCCCTGGGCCGGCGACTTGTCGGCGACCGTCGACACCTTGGTGTGGAACGGGACGTTCGCCGCCTGCAACGCGGCAGCGACCGCGCTGTCCTGGGATCCGGTCATCTCCGCGGTGTTCTGCTGCTCCACCTCGTCGGCGCTCTGGCTCGGCGGATAGATGATGTCGCGCGGGAACAGGTCGTGGTGCGGGTCCAGCCAGTTCCGCATCGCCTGCGGAAGCGTCAACTGCCGGTCCGGCGAGGTGACCGACACGGTGGTCAGGTCCAGCTGCCCGGACGTCGGGAACGTCTCGTGGCCGGTGATCTCGATGACCGGCTTGTTCTTGGCCGACCCGAGGGTGTCCTTGACCGGTCCCGGGCTGAACGAGACGAACGGCACCGGGAAGGCGGTCACCAGTCCCAGCGAGACGACGAGTACGACGATCGAGGTGACCAATGTGGCGGTACGACGTGTCACGAACCCTGCCCTGCGATCTTGGTGGAGCCGGAGCCACGGTCCTCGGAGACCGGCTGATGGTTACGACGACCCAGACCCCGGCGACGTTCCGGAGTGGCCCGCGGACCGGGGGCCGCGAGCGCGGCGTTGAATCGGCGGAACTCCTCGACCGAAGCGAAGGGACCGCCGGACCGGCGCCGTTCGCGGCTGCGCCACCCGCGCCAGGCCGCCCAGCACATCGCGAGCAGCGTGGCCGCCAGCGGGAACGCCAGCCACGCCAAAACCTTCATCCGGCCACCTTCATGGGCCCAGCGTACGTGTCAGTGAGCGCCGACCCACTCGCTGCCACCGTCGCTGAAGTGCTGGTGTTTCCAAATCGGGACCTCGGCCTTGAGATCGTCGATCAACCGGCGGCAGGCAGCGAACGCGACGTCACGGTGTGAGGCGGCGACCGCCACGATCACCGCGGCATCTCCGATCAGCAGGTCACCGGTCCGGTGGACGGCGGCCAGCGCGGTCACCGCGGGATCGTCGCAAATACGCTGCGCGACCTTCCGCAGATGCTCCAAGGCGTCCGGATGTGCCTCGTAGCCGAGCCGGTCGACCGGCTGATCCTGATCGTGATTGCGCACAGTGCCGATGAAAAGAGCCGTTCCGCCCGCCGTCGGATCGGCGACAGCAGCCAGCACCTCGTCGCTGGACAACGCACTGTCGCGAATGTCCAGCAGCCTGATCGCGTCGCTCATCGGTTCCTCATTCCCCGGCAGGTCCCCACGTTCACACCACACCATTCCACACCACACCGCTGCATCGCCCGCGCCGCAATTCTCCCTCCTGACCTGCAGTTCTCCGACACCCCCTCCCTCATCCCGCCGACATCGCCCCCAGCTGCACGACATGTACGCCACTGCGTCGCGCCGTACAGCCGCTGCAGGTACTGTCCTCTCCCTCTCCGCGGCGCCCGTCCCTGTGCGCGGGCACTGCGGTGCGTGGTTCGGCGTACACCGGGAGGGACTGTTGCCCTGCTCACCTACTTGCCAGCACCCTCACCGCGCTCTGCCAGCGGCGAACAGCGGACCTCTTGCGTTCACCAGGCGCGGAACTCGTGGATCGAACCAGTACGTTTGGAGTAGTACGCCCCACCCGCACAGGAAGGTCCTCCGATGAGCGACGAACCGGACAACCCGTTCAAGGGAACGCCGTTCGAGGCCATGTTCCAGCAGTTCTCCGGTGCGGCCGGCGCGGGCGGCACCCCGGACCTGAACGCGATCTTCGCCCAGGTCCAGCAGCTGCTGAGCGGTTCGGCCGACGGCAAGCCGGTGAACTGGGACCTGGCCAAGGACATTGCCCGCAAGACCGTCTCCGCCGCCGGAGACCGGTCGATGACGGCGACCGACGGCGATCGCGTCGCGGACGCGGTCCGTCTGGCCGAGCACTGGCTGGACGACGCGACCACGTTGCCCGAGGTCTCCGCGACCTCGCAGGCCTGGAGCCGCGCCGAATGGGTCGAGAACACGCTCCCGGTCTGGCAGACGATCGTCGACCCGGTTGCCGAGCATGTCGCGGGCGCGATGGGCAACGCCCTGCCCGCGGAGGCGCAGCAGTTCGCCGGTCCGATGGCCGGGATGCTGCGGCAGCTCGGCGGTTCGGTGTTCGGCGCGCAGGTCGGCCAGGGGCTCGGCGAGCTCGCCGGTGAGGTCGTGAGTTCGTCCGACATCGGCCTGCCGCTCGGCCCGACCGGTCAGGCGATCCTGCTGCCGGACAACGTCGCCAAGTTCGCCGAGGGTCTCGGTGTGACCGACGAGGACGTCCGGCTGTACTTGGCGCTGCGCGAGGTCGCCCACCAGCGGCTGTACGCCGGAGTGCCGTGGCTGCGGCAGCACCTGCTCGCCGCGGTCGCCGACTACGCGGCCGGGATCGAGGTCGACACTGGCAAGATCGAGCGCGCCATGGCCGACATCGACCCGCAGAATCCGGAAGCCATGCAGGAGGCGCTCGCCGGCGGTCTGTTCGAGCCCGAGGACTCAGCGCAGCAGAAGGCAGCGCTCGTCCGGCTCGAGACCACGCTGGCCCTGGTCGAAGGCTGGGTCGACGACGTGGTCCGAGAGGCCACCAAGGACCGGATGCCCGCCGCGGTCCAGCTCTCCGAGACGGTACGTCGTCGGCGAGCGGCCGGAGGTCCCGCGGAGCAGACGTTCGCGACGCTCGTCGGCCTGCAGCTCAGGCCCCGCCGGCTCCGTGACGCCGCGAACCTGTGGGCCGCCGTACGCGACGCACGGGGCGTCGAAGGCCGTGACAACCTCTGGTCCCATCCCGACCTGATGCCCAGCACCAGCGACCTCGACGACCCGATCGGCTTCGCCCAGCACGCCGGCGAACTGTCCGACATCGACATCACCGACTTCCTCACCGAGGAATCACCGGAAACCCCCGACGAGCCCCCCAACCCCCAGGACAACGACGGCGAAAACCCCACCAAGTAGTCGAACACCCCGTCCCTCCCACCCCGGCCGCCATAGGCGCGACGGGGTTGGGAGGGACGGGCATTTCGGCGTGGGGTGGGAGGACCCGCTATCACCGCGAGTGAGAGCAGCAAAGCGCCACGGCCGGGTAGCGGCGGAGCCCCGGCGAGCGAGCGGGTGCAGCACTCCGGCGGGCGAGCGAGCGAAATAGCCCGACGGGCGAGCGGGCGGAACAGTCCGGCGAGGTGAACGGGTGGAACAGCCCGGCAGGTGACCAGGTAGAACACTCCGGCGAGGCGAGCGTGTGGAGCCCTCCGCGGGGTGAGCGGGTGGAGTAGCCCGGCCGGTGAACGGGCGGAACAGCCCCGCAGGTGAACGGGTGGAGCACTCCGGCGGGGTGAGCGGGCGCAGTACCCCGGCAGATGAGCAGGTGAAACACACCGGCGCGGTGAGCGGGCGCAGTACCCCGGCAGATCAGCAGGTGAAACACACCGGCGCGGTGAGCGGGCGCAGTACCCCGGCAGATGAGCGGGCGGAGCACTCCGGCGGCTGAGCGAGCGGAACAGCCCGGCAGATGAGCGAGCGGAACAGTCCGGCAGGTGAACGGGTGGAACAGCCCGGCAGGTGAGCAGGTGGAGCACCCCGGCAGGTGAGCGAGCGGAACAGCCCGGCAGGTCAACGGGCGGAACAACCTGGCAGATGAGCGGGCGGAGCACTCCGGAGGGGTGAGCGGGCGCAGTACTCCGGCGGGTGAGCGGGTGGAACAACCCGGCAGGTGAGCGGGCGGAGTACTCCGGCGGATGGGCGGGGGGGAATAGCCCGGCGGGTGAGCGCGCGGAACGCGCGGCGGGTGGGAGGGGCGGGGATTTCGCGAGGGGGTGGGAGGGGAGCCTTGGGGGGTGCTTGTTGGGGATGCGGTGAGGGTTTTGGGTGGGTGGCGGGCGCCTGATTCGGGGCAGGAGGGGTTGCGGGGGTATTACCTGCGGCATCTCGAGGTGCATCCGGATGGGATGTGGCGCAGTTGCCGGCCTGAGCATGTGACGGCCAGTGCGCTGGTGGTGGACAGTGCCGGGAAGAACACCCTGCTGACCCTGCACAAGACGGTCGGGCGTTGGCTTCAGCTCGGCGGTCACTGCGAGCCCGGCGACAACACGCTCAGCGGCGCCGCGCTACGAGAGGCCACCGAGGAGTCCGGGCTCGCGGGCCTGACCGTCAGCAGCGACCCGCTGCAGCTCTCGCGCCACCTGCTCGAGGCCGGCGGTTGTGCCGGCGCGTACCACCTGGATGTTCAGTTTCTCGTGACTGCGACGGAGGACACGGAGTACGTCGTCAGTGAGGAGTCTCACGACCTCGCCTGGTTCCCACTGGACGCCCTCCCGCCGGACACCGACGGCAGCGTCCAAGAACTGGCCGCGCGAGCCCGCCAAATCCTGCCGAGCAACTGAGCCCCACCACCCGACCTGGCCGCACCATGCGACCTGGCCGCACGACTCACCTGGCCGCACCACCCGACCTGACCGCCCGACCACCTGATCGCACGACCAGGCCCCGTCGTGGGCTCCCCCGCCTGGCCGCATCCCCCAATGCGGCCGGCGAGGGCTGATGTCGCGTACCGCCCCTGAACGGCATCGGCGATCAACTGAGCGTCCCCGAATCCCCCGCTGCATGGAGAACGAGCCGGGCAGAAGAAGGTGATGGCTCAAGGGCGAGCGAGTAGCGATCGGGTGGCGTCCCAGCCCTCGAGCCCTGGATCCAGTCGCGCTATGTCGGCATTCGATCGCAGACGGTGCCAACCAGGTCCGATCGCCACGGCATGTCGGCGCGGCTTGCCGGCCTCGAGGAGCGTCAACGGCGTGTCGAAGTTCGGCGCAAGGTCGGACACCCAGTCCGCGACGGGCAGCCCAACACCGATCGCGGCCAGCGAGCCGTCCTCGGCCGGTGTGACGGCAACATCGGCGTGACTCAGGGCGCGAAAGAGCTTGCCGATCAGCAGCCCCGGAAGATCGGGTACGTCGTGCGACACAGCAACAACCGCTGCCGCCGGCCCCGCGAGC
>DASXXB010000225.1:0-26096 GCA_036503355.1 Kribbella sp.
AAGGTCCGTACGATCACCGGCGCGACGCTCAACGACGTACTGCTGGCCATGTGTTCAGGGGCCCTGCGCAACTATCTGCTCGACCTGAACGCGCTCCCGGACAAGCCGCTGACCGCGATGGTCCCGGTGAACCTGCGCACCGCGGACAGCGGACCCGGCGGCGGCAACTCGCTCGCGACGCTGATCGCCGACCTCGCCACCGACCTGTCCGACCCGGAGAAACGCATCCGCCGGATCATGGCGTCGACGGCCCAGGCGAAGCGCGTCCTGTCCGAACTCACCCCGCTGCAGAACCTCGTCGTCGGCGCCCTCGGCTTCGCGGTAGCCGGACCCGGCGCGGTCCTGCCCGGAGTCGCCGGCCGTACGACGCCGCCGTACAACCTCGTCATCTCCAACGTCCCCGGCCCGACGCAGAGTCCGCTCTACTGGAACGGCTCCCGCCTGCTCGGCCTCTACCCGGCGAGCATCGTGATGAACGGTCAGGCGCTGAACATCAGCGTCACCAGCTACGCCCACCAACTGCACTTCGGCCTGATCGGCTGCCGCCGCACCGTCCCGCACCTGCAGCGCATGCTCACCCATCTCGAAACCTCACTGGCCGAGCTGGAGCACATTTACTAGATACGAACGATCCCGTTCGGCGTCTGGAAGACGGCGGCGACAAGGCCGGGCTGGCCGTTCGGGCCGACCCAGCCGACGTCGAGGTCGTCCAGCAGGTGGTCGGCGGGGTGGCCGATCCAGTCGGTGACCCGGTTCGGGTCGCCGGCGATCTCCAGGCCGGTCAGCTTGACGTCCTTGCCGCCGATCGACGGGTGCCGGCCGAGGTCGTCCCAGTGGATGAAGAACGGCAGCTGCGGGTCCGCGATCAGGCCCTTCACGCCGATCTGCCGCCAGGTCAGGTTCACCCCGTCGGGCCGGTGCCGGTTGCCGGGCACGGCCTGCCGCCCGAGGCGCTTCTCCATCGCCTCCATGTCGGTGACCTCCACCACCCAGCCCAGCCACCCGCCGCCCAGCTCCTTGCGGGCGCGCACCGCCTGACCGAAAGGCGCCTTGTCCGACGCCGGGTGGTCGAGCACGTCGACGACCTCGATGTACCGGTCGTTCTCCAGCGGGAGGATGTGGTTGACCGTGCCGAACCGTGGATGCACCCCGCCGTCGACGAACTCCACCCCGAGCAGCCCCGACAGCCGCTCGAGCGTGGCTTGGCAGCCATCCGGCCCGCACGCGTACGACAGATGATCCAGACGCATGCCAGCCATTGTTGCGTCCCCCACCGACAACCGTCGTCCGGGGTGTGTCGTCAGCTCATTTCGAGGCGGGGTGGGGCAGCAACGGGCGCGCGGCCTCGAGGTGCTGGCGGCAGAGGCCGGCGAGGACGTCGTACGCCTTGAGGCCCATCAGGGTCTGCAGCTCGACCTTGCTGGACTCGAAGACCGGCTCGACGGCGATGTGCGCCTCGGTGTTGCCGGTGCAGTACCAGTCGAGGTCGTGCCCGCCCGGGCCCCAGCCGCGGCGGTCGTACTCGCCGATGCCGACCTCGGTGTACGTCGTGCCGTCCGGGCGCTCGACCTCGCGGAACGTCCGCCGGATCGGCAGCTGCCAGCACACGTCGGGCTTGGTCTCGACGAAGTGCACGCCGCGCTTCAGCGCCAGCCCGTGCAGCGCGCAGCCGGCGCCGCCCGCGAAGCCGGGACGGTTCAGGAAGATGCAGGCGCCGTCCCAGACCCGGGTCTTGCGCTCACCCTCGTCGTCGGTCTCGACCCAGCCGTTGGTGCGACCCTCCTTGCGGAACTGCCAGTCGTCCTTGCCGAGCTCCTTGACGTAGGACTTCACCCGCTTCTCGTCGTCGGCGTCGGAGAAGTGCGCGCCGAGGGTGCAGCAGCCGTCGTTCGGACGGCCCTTGTAGATCCCCTGGCAGCCACCCCCGAAGATGCAGGACCAGTTGGACGTCAGCCAGGTCAGGTCGCAGCGGAAGACCTGGTCGGAGTCGTCGGGGTCGACGAACTCGACCCAGGCACGGGGGAAGTCGAGAGAAACCTCAGGCACCTGGAAAGCCTACGCGCAACCGTGACGCGCTCCTACTCCGGTTGTCCAGTAGCGTGAGGGTATGCGGCTCGGTGTGCTCGACGTGGGATCCAATACCGTCCATCTGCTCGTGGTGGACGCGCATCGTGGCGCCGCCCCGCTCCCGGCGTACTCGCACAAGACCGAGCTGCGGCTGGCCGAGCACCTGGATGCCGACGGCAAGATCGACCAGTCCGGCTCCGAGGGCCTGGTCGCGTTCACCAAGGAAGCCGTCGAGCTCGCCGAGGACAAGGGCTGCGAGTCGGTGCTCGCGTTCGCCACGTCGGCGCTGCGCGAGGCGCCGAACGGCGAGAAGGTCCTCGAGCGTGTCCGCAAGGAGACCGGCGTGGACCTCGAGGTGCTGAGCGGTGACGACGAGGCCAGGTTGACGTTTCTCGCCGTACGCCGGTGGTTCGGCTGGTCGTCGGGCCGCCTGGCGGTGTTCGACATCGGTGGCGGCTCGCTGGAGATCGCGGCCGGCTCCGACGAGCAGCCGACCGTTGCGGAGTCGGTCCAGCTCGGCGCGGGACGGCTGACCCGCGAGGGCCTGACCGCAGACCCGCCGGACAAGGAAGAGGTGCGGGCGCTGCGCCGTCGGATCCGCCTGGAGCTGGCCGCGGTCGCAGGTCCGGTACTGCGAGCAGGTAAGCCGCAACGTTCCGTCGCCACCAGCAAGACGTTCCGCTCACTGGCCCGGATCGCGGGAGCCGCTCCGTCCGCCGACGGCCCGTACGTGCCGCGCACGCTGAACCGGGACGACCTGAGCGAGTGGATCCCGAAGCTGACCAAGATGACGGCTGCCGAGCGGGCCGCCTTGCCCGGAGTCTCGGCAGGCCGCGCGTCGCAGCTGACGGCCGGCGCACTGGTCGCCGACGCCGTGATGGACCTGTTCGACCTGCCCGCGCTCGAGGTCTGCCCGTGGGCGCTGCGCGAAGGCGTCATCCTGTCCCGGCTCGACCAGCTGCAACCCCGATGAACCCCCGTACGACCGCGAAGATCGGCCTGTCCACCGCGTCGGTCTACCCCGAGTCCACCGCCAGCGGTTTCGAGCTGGCCGCCCGGCTCGGGTACGACGGCGTCGAGGTGATGATCGGCATCGACCCGCTGAGCACCCAGATCGACGCGATCCAGCGGCTGATCGACTACCACCAGCTGCCGGTGCTGGCCATCCACGCGCCGACGCTGCTGATCATGCAGCGCGTCTGGGGCACCGACCCGTGGAGCAAGCTCGAGCGCAGCGCCGAGGCGGCGAAGGAGCTCGGCGCCGACGTGGTCGTCGTCCACCCGCCGTTCCGCTGGCAGCGGGACTACGCGCGTGGCTTCGTCGAGGGGATCGCCCGGCTGGAGCAGGAGACGGGCGTGCGGCTGGCGGTCGAGAACATGTACCCGTGGCGCGCGCCCGGCCGGGACCTGCAGGCGTACGCGCCGAGCTGGGACCCGACCGAGCAGACCTACGCGCACACCACCCTCGACCTGTCGCACGCGTCCACCGCCGAGCAGGACTGCGTCGAGCTGGCCGCGACGATGGGCGACAGCCTGACCCACGTGCACCTGACCGACGGCACCGGATCCGCGAAGGACGAGCACCTGGTCCCGGGCCGCGGCACCCAGCGCGCCGCCGACCTGCTCACCGGACTGGCGAACCAGGACTTCCGCGGCCACATCATCATCGAGATCAACACCCGCCGTGCGACCAGCCGCTCCGAGCGCGAGGTCGACCTGGTCGAGTCGCTGGAGTTCACCCGCAAGCACTTCGTGAAGGCGAGCTCCCGCCGTACGCCGTTCGCGGTCACCCCGGAAGGTGAGATCTCGGAGCTGACTCCGTGACACCGGCACGGTTGACCCCGTCCCGCCGTACGCCGGGACGCCGCCCGGGGGGACCGGACACCCGGGGGGAGATCGTGCTGGCCGCCCGGGAATCCTTTGCGGACAAGGGGTTCGCGGCCACCTCGATGCGTGCCGTCGCGCGCCGGGCGGGGGTCGACGCGGCGCTGGTGCACCACTACTTCGACAGCAAGGACGAACTGTTCGTCGAGGCGATGGCGATCCCGGTCGACCCGCGCCAGGTCGCCGCCCGGATCCTCGACGGGCCGCCGCAGGACATGGGCCGGCGGATCGCGACGGTGTTCCTCGGGGTGTGGGAGTCCGACGAGGGACAGCAGCGGATGAAGGCGATCTTCCGCAGTGTCGTGGCCAGCGACGACGTGGCGCGGATGATGCGCGAGGGCATCACTCAGATGATCATCCAGCCGGTCTCGCGGGCCCTCGACGCCCCGGACGCGTCGCTGCGGGTCGGCCTGGTCGCGACGCAGCTCGTCGGTGCCGCCATGGTCCGGTACCTGGTCGGCCTCGAGCCGATCGCGTCGATCGACATCGAGACGCTGATCGACCGGTTGGCGCCCGTGCTCCAGCAGCACCTGACCGGCTGATGCAGATTCCGGCCGACGCCGAGATCATCGCCCTGCATCGCGAGTGCGCGCCCAGCCGGGAGGCGTTCGAGGTCGTGTCGGAGCACTGCCGGCTGGTGTGCACGGTGGCCGAGCAGTTCTTCGCCGGGCTCGACGTCGACACCGACCTGGTGCGGGCCGGCGCGCTGCTGCACGACATCGGGGTGTACCGCCTGGAGTCGACGGCGTACGTGCGGCACGGCGTCCTCGGGCACGAGCTGCTGGCGTCGCTGGGGTTCCCGCTCGAGATCTGCCGGTTCTGTTCCTGTCACACGGGCGTCGGGATCACGCGCGAGGACGTCGTACGGCAGGCCTTGCCGATCCCGGCCGACGACTACGTGCCGCGGACGCCGGAGGAGGAACTGGTCCTGTACGCGGACAAGTTCCACAGCAAGCGACGCCCGCCGGTCTTCCTGTCCGGCGACACGTACGCGGCCGAGGTCGCGCGGTTCGGGGAGGACAAGGTGCTGCGGTTCGGCGCGCTCCGGCGGCGGTACGGCGACCCCGAGCTCGGCGCGCTCAGCGACGCCACGGGGTACGCCGTCATCTGAGGACGTGAGCTGTTGCCCACCGGCACCGTCCGCGCTAAATTCATCATATGGTGAAAAACGCGGTGAGCTGCCACGATGTGGTCGTGGTGCGCGGCGACCGGGAGGTCCTGCACGGGGTCGGGTTCGACCTCCACAGCGGGACCGTGACCGGTCTGCTCGGGCCGTCCGGGTGCGGCAAGACCACACTGATCCGCGCGATCGTCGGCCTCCAGGCCCGTGTCACCGGCGACGTGTCGGTCCTCGGGCTGCCGGCCGGTGCGCCGAAGCTGCGCGGCCGGATCGGGTACGTGACCCAGGAGCCCAGTGTGTACGGCGATCTGACGGTGGCCGAGAACGTACGCTTCTTCGCCGCGGTGCTCGGCGTCGCCTCGTCGGAGGTGGCGCGGGTGATCGAGGCGGTCGACCTCGCGTCACACGCCGACGCCCGCGTCGACAGTCTCTCCGGCGGCCAGCGTTCGCGCGCCTCGCTGGCGGCGGCGTTGCTGGGCAGCCCTGACCTCCTGGTGCTCGACGAACCGACGGTCGGCCTGGATCCCGTTCTGCGCAGGGATCTGTGGGCGCTGTTCCACCGGCTGGCGGACGCGGGTTCGACGCTGCTCGTGTCGAGTCACGTGATGGACGAGGCGTCCCGCTGCGACCGGCTGCTGCTGATGCGGGACGGCGAACTGCTCGCCGACGAGACGCCCGATGCGCTGCTCGAATCGGCCGGGACCAGCGACATCGAGCAGGCGTTCCTCACGCTGATCGAGCGAAAGGCCGGTGCACGATGACTCCGCGCGTGACGTTCGCCCTCGCGGCCCGGGTGCTGGCCCAGCTGCGGCGGGACCACCGGACGGTGGCGATGCTGATTCTGCTGCCGGCCTTCTTCCTCAGTCTGATGTGGTGGATGCTCCACGACACCCCGGCGGTGTTCGACCGGGTCGGCGGTCCGCTGCTCGCGGTCTTCCCGTCGATCATCATGTTCGTGGTCACCTCGGTCACGACGCTGCGCGAGCGGTCGAGCGGCACGCTCTCGCGGTTGTTCACGCTGCCGATGTCCAAGCTGGACTTCCTGCTCGGCTACGCGTTGGCGTTCGCGGTGGTCGCCGTCGTCCAGGCACTCGTCGTGGTCTCGATCGCCTTGTACCTGCTGGGACTGGACATCGAGGGCGCGGCCTGGCAGCTGGGCGTGGTCGCGGTGCTGGACGGCGTCCTCGGCGCCGCGCTCGGGTTGTTCGCCAGTGCGTTCGCGGCGACCGAGTTCCAGGCCGTCCAGATGATGCCCGCGCTGATGATTCCGCAGATCCTGCTGTGCGGGCTGTTCGTCCCGCGCGACGACCTGCCGTCGGTGCTGCATTCCCTGAGTGACGTCCTGCCGTTGTCCTACGCGGTCGACGCGGTGCTCGGAGTTGCCGAGGGCAACGGGTTCGGGACCGGTACGGGTGGCGACACCTTGGTCGTGCTCGGCTTCATCCTCGCCGCGCTCGGCCTCGGTGCCGCCACCCTCAAACGCCGTACCGCTTAAGCGAAGGTCCGGACGACCTTTCCGTTGTGGTCGTAGGCGACGACCTTGGGCTGGGTCTTCACGCCGAACCTGGCGCGCACCTCCCACGTGAAGGCGAACCAGCCGTTCCTGACCGGGACCTTGGTCACCGGGCTGTTGCCGATCGACAGCCGGACCTCGCTGGCGCCCGCCACACGCCCCCACCCCACGTAGTTGTACCCCGTGCAGACGGCGCTACAGCTGCCGATGCTGCCGCCGCCACCGGTGAACATGTCGGCCGGCCTGCCCTTCGGGATCGGGAAGAAGACCGGGTCGGACGACCCGAGCCGGTCCAGCGTGTAGAACGACGTACCGGTGCTGAACTTGGTCTTGATCAGGATGTCGCGCGCGATGCTGCACTCGACGAGCTTGCGGCCCGACGGCGACACCGCCAGCAGCAGTGACCGCGCGAGGCCCTTCGAGCTGTCGGAGGCCACGACCTTCCAGTCGGTCAGGTCGATCCAGGACTGCACCGAGCAGTTCCGGAGCTGGTCCGCGGTGTTGTCCGGGTGCGGATCCGCGGCCACAGCGGCGACGAGGGCGGGCTTCGGCCGGTCGCCGCCGGGGATGGTGCACTCCGCGAACTTCTGCCCGGTCTTGATGTCGTACAGCACGCCGTCGCCGGCCCGGTAGTAGCCCTGCCGTTGCAGCTGGCGCTTCTCGTCCGGGTTCCGCAGCGCGCAGCGACGTTCCGCCTCGGCCTGGGAGATCCGCTGGTCGGCGGCCTCCTCGCCGTGCGGTACGCCGGGCACGGGCTCGAAGTCCGGGTTCTGTGGCCGGGTCGTGGTGGTCGCCACCTGGGGATGCTTGTCTGCGGCAACAAGATTCGGCATCAGGCTCACCGCGACCGCGACCGCTGCCACGGCCGCGACCGCTCCGCTCGCGGCGAAGATCGTCCGGCGCCGGCGGCCGCGCCGGCCGCGGTCCAGCAGCTGGTCGGTCGCCAGGGGCTCCATCGGCTCGGCGTCGGCGATCCGGTGGAGTTCGGCGCTGATCTCACGTAGGTCTTCCATCTCGTTCTCCTTCACAGCGCCCGGCTCGTCCGCCGCTGGTCGATGGCTCGTCGGAGAGTGTCGAGACCACGTGACGCCTGGCTCTTCACGGTGCCTTCGGAGCAGCCGAGGATCTCCGCGGTCTGCTCGACGGACAGGTCCTCGTAGTACCGCAGTACGACGCACGCCCGCTGCCGCGGCCCGAGCGAGCGCAGCGCCTCCAGTACCTCGTCGCGCTCGGCATGACCGGCCGCGAAGTCGTCGAGCTCTGCCCGATCCGGTACGTCGGCGATCGTCACCTCGCGCCGCCAGGGCCGGCGGCCGCCGTCGTACGCCGCGTTCACCACCATCCGGCGCGCATACGCGAACGGACTACCGGTCCGCCGCACCTTCGGCCACGCCAGATACAGCTTGTACAGCGCGTCCTGGACCGCGTCGTCGGCCCGGTGCCGGTCCCCGGACACCAGGAACGCAGTACGCCGCAAGGCCGCCCCGGCCTCTTCGACGAACTCGACGAACTCCCTGTCCCGCTCCGCCATCCGCCCCTCCACTCTCCATCTCCACCCCAAGACGGAAAGTCCACACCCCCAGGTTGCACCCGGCCGAAGGTCAACCCGACAGGTGGGCGACGTTCTCCCAGGCGGGGTCGGGAGTGGTGGTGACGGTGACCTTGCCGTGCGGCCAGCCGGTGGTGGCGGCCTGGAGCTGGGCGTCGGCGGGAGTCGTGCCGTCGGTGTAGTAATGCAGGATCCGGATGCCGCCGGAGGTCTCGTGGGCGAGCAGGTTGCCGGAGCCGCCGAGACGATCGGTGAGGTGGTCCTCGAAGGCCCGCAGTTCGTCGAGCATCTCGGACTCGGGGAGACCGTCCTCGCGGACGACGGGGTAGCTGATCGCCACGGCGACGTGGGTGTCGAGGTGCGGCCGCCGGATCGAGCGCAGCGGGTACTCCGCGGTCGCGATCACCCGCTGCCCGTCGCGGGTCCCCTCCAGCATCTTCCACGCCGGACTGCCGTCGTCGAGCGTGTGCTCGGCCGCGAACCCGGCCACCGCGGGCAGCAGCTCCGTCACCGGTACGGCGTCCTGCGGGGCATCGGCCAGCGTGTCGATCGCGCCGACCCACGTCTCCACCATCTCCTCGCCCAGCACCAGGTCGAGGATCAGGAACGTCACCCGCCGCTGCGCGTCCACCGGCAACGACGGGAACGCCGGATGGTGGACGCCGACGTGCACCGACGCCGAGTCCGGCGCGATCGACACCACGGACTCGTCGATCGCGACCGGCGGGAGGCCCTCGAACTGGATCGTCACCGCGGGCCCCGGCCGGCGCAGGTCGGCGTACTCCCAGAGCCGGTCGGACGGCGGTGCGGCGCGCAGCCAGCGGCGGGCGACCGCGCGCTGGGCGGGGTTGCCGGCGGCGGTGACGATCAGCACGTGCTCGGCGTGCAGGCCGGGACCGAGTTCCCACTCCAGGTCGGGGTGGATGCGGGCGATCCGCTGGTTCAGCTCGGCGTTCGCGCCGGTCGGCTCCCGCTGGGCGACCGCGTCCGCGACGGCGGCCGCGCCGGTGGTCGTCCACCAGGACCAGAACGCGCCGATCGGGTCGGCCTCCGTGGCGTTCCGCCGGCGCTTGAAGAGGGGCATGGCCGCATCCTCTAACAGACTGGGGTGCGAGCATGGCGAGCGTCGGGAAATCGGCTACCAGTGCGGCCGGTGGTGTGGTCCCGGCCACATGATTAGGAGCGCCTGGTTCAGGCGCGTAACCTGCATTCACCACTGGCAAATGGGTGGGTTGATGAGGAGGAACACGTAGTGCTTCGGCGAGTCCTGCTGGGCATGTCCCGCAGCCCCCAGATCAAGAAGGCCGTGTCGTCGCTGCCGGTGTCCAGCGGCATCGTCGCGCGGTTCGTCGCCGGTGAGACCGCGCCGGAAGCGGTGCTGGCCACCGAGAAACTGGTCAGCAACGGGCTGAACGTCACGCTCGACCACCTCGGCGAGGACGTCACCGACCTGGCCGCCGCGACGGCGACCGCCGACGCGTACCTGGACCTGCTGAAGAAGCTCTCCGCCGCCGGCCTGACCGCGAACGCCGAGGTCTCGGTGAAGCTGTCCGCCGTCGGCCAGGCGCTGCCCGGCGACGGCGAGAAGATCGCTCTGGAGAATGCGCGGACGATCTGCCTGGCCGCCCGCAACGCCGGTACGACGGTCACTCTCGACATGGAGGACCACACCACCACCGACTCCACGCTGGGCATCCTGCGCGAGCTGCGGCAGGACTTCCCCGAGACCGGTGCGGTCCTGCAGGCGTACTTGCGGCGTACCGAGTCAGACTGCCGTGACCTGGCGTACTCCGGGTCCCGGGTGCGCCTGTGCAAGGGCGCGTACAAGGAGCCGGAGTCGGTCGCGTACCAGGAGAAGCGCCAGGTCGACAAGGCGTACGTCCGCGCGATGAAGGTCCTGATGAACGGCGAGGGCTACCCGATGATCGCGTCGCACGACCCGCGGCTGATCTCGATCGCGGGCGCGCTGGCCGACCGCGCCGGCCGCAAGCCGGGCAGCTTCGAGTACCAGATGCTGTTCGGGATCCGGCCCGAGGAGCAGCTCCGGCTGGCCGGTCAGGGCCACACCGTGCGGGTCTACATCCCGTACGGCGCGGACTGGTACGGCTACCTGGTCCGCCGCCTCGCCGAGCGCCCCGCGAACCTCCAGTTCTTCGCCCGCTCGCTGATCAGCAAGAAGTAGCCTCTAATCTGAGGCCATGACTGCAAAGGTGGCCGTCCTCGGGGCGGGTGTGATGGGGGAGACGCTGCTGTCCGGGCTGATTCGGGCCGGGCGGCGACCGGAGGACCTCCTGATCACCGAGCGCCGGGAGGAGCGCGCCGCCGAGCTGCGTGAGCGGTACGGCGTCGACGTCGTGTCCAACCTGGACGCGGCGAAGCAGGCGGACACGCTGGTCCTGGTGGTGAAGCCGCAGGACATGCCGGACCTGCTCGCCGAGATCGCCCCGGCGGTGCAGCCGACGCAGACGGTCGTCTCGCTCGCGGCGGGTATCAGCACCACCTTCGTCGAATCGCGGCTGCCCGAAGGCGTCGCGGTCGTTCGTGTCATGCCGAACACGCCTGCCCTGGTGGATGAGGGCATGGCCGCGATCTCCCGCGGTGCGCACTGCGACGAGAGCCATCTCGAGCTCGCCGAGAGTCTGCTCGCGGCGACCGGTCGCGTGATCCGCGTCCCGGAGAAGCAGCAGGACGCGGTGACCGCGATCTCCGGCTCCGGTCCGGCGTACCTGTTCTTCGTCGTCGAGGCGATGATCGAGGCCGGCGTCCACATGGGCCTCCCGCGCGGTACGGCGACCGACCTGGTCGTCCAGACCGTGGTCGGTTCGGCGAAGTTGCTCCGCGAGACCGGCGAGCACCCGACAGTACTGCGGGAGCGCGTGACCTCCCCGGGCGGTACGACGGCAGCCGCCGTGCGGGAGCTCGAGGACCACAAGGTGCGCGCGGCGTTCCTGTCCGCGATCGAGGCGGCCCGCAACCGCTCCCGCGATCTCGCCGCCGAATAACACCTCTCGCTGCGGTGGCGTTAAGGTTGGGCGCCGAGGTTTCCTGCCATGTTCGAGGGATTGAGTCCGCCCATGGGTAATGGTTCGGTCGAACCGGTCACCACGCCTGCCCCGCAACAAGTTCAGCAGCACGAGGTTCCGCAGCTTCCGTGGCGCGTGCCGCTGGATCCGGCGCCGTGGTGGGCCTGGGCCTTGTTCCTGCTGCCGTTCGTCGTGGTGCCGGCGCTCAATTCGTGGCTGTGGATGGGCGCCCGCGACATGCTCGCGGTCGGCCTGCTGACGATCATCGGCGCGTCGGTGGTCCGGGTCGCGGGCGGCGTCGTGCTGTACCGCGTCGAGCTGTTCCAGACCGGCCTGAAGGCGCGCACCAGCATGCTGATCCGCAGCCTCGCCTGGCAGGACGTCGGCAAGATCGAGGTCGGCGACGACAACGTCGTACTGACCCGCGGCCCGGACGAGCACGAGATCAACGGCCTCCCGAAGGACCGCACGGCCGAGGTCGCGGCGGTCATGGAGGTACTGCGGGAGCGCTCGCTGACCGACCCGGTACGCCGCCACCGCCCGCGCCCCGGCCTCGGCGCCTTCCTGGTCCTGCTCTACGTCGTCCTGTCCATCGGCGCCTTCCTGCTCCGCTGGCACATCGTCATCTGACCACCCAAGGCCCCTCGCCGGTCACCCGCTCGACAATCACCCGCACGACCGTCGCGCCGGCGTACACCTCCTCGTTCCCGAACGGGAACTCGTCCGCGCCCAGGTACTTGCGCGACAGCCGGTCCATCAACGCCTTGTACTGCTGACGATTCCCGGGCCCCTCGAGCTTCGCCGTACCACGGACGACGAGGTACTGCGTGAGTCCACGCGGGCTGATCCGGTCGTCCTGCACGACCAGCGTGATCCGCGGATCGCGGCGCAGGTTCCGGGTCTTGCGATGCCTCTCCTCGACGCCGATCAGCAGGTCGTCGCCGTCGCGCCCGACCCAGACGAGCGCGGCCTGCGGCGACCCGTCCGGGTCGATCGTGATCATCGTGACGTCCTTGGGCTCGTCGAAGAGCCGGTGCGTGCTCTGCGGAAGGTTCATGCAGCAGACGCTAGACAGCGCCGTGGGAACCCCTGGGTACCCTGACAGCTGTGCATGGAGTGGAACCTGGCGACGTCTTCCTCGCCGACTGCCCGGCCCGGCTCGCGGTCGAGGTGATCGCGGACAAGTGGTCCGTGGTGGTCCTGTGGGGCCTCAACGATCACGCCCGGCGGCACACGGAGCTGGTCGAGTTGATCGGCGGCATCTCGAAGAAGGTCCTCACCCAGACACTGCGCCGCCTCCAGACCAACGGCCTGGTCACGCGCACCGACCACGGCGGCGTCCCCCCGCGCGTCGAATACGAACTGACCGACCTCGGCCGCACCTTGATGGGCCCCGTCCGGCAGCTCACGGAGTGGGCAGAACAGAACGGCGAGGCGGTTCTGCAGGCGCAGGAGAGAGGATGACCGCATGGACTTTTCTTTGTGGCCAGCGGCTTCCCGGACCTGGCAGTCGGTGCTCGAGGGTGCCGAGTACGCCGAGCGGACCGGATGGCACGGCGTCTGGATAGCCGACCATTTCCTGCAGAACGGCGACGACCTGAGCGTCCCGGTGAACGAGGCGCTGGCGTTGGTCGCCGGGATCGTCGCGCGCACCGAGCGGGTCCGGGTCGGGACCATGGTGCTCGGGAACACGTACCGGCATCCGGCCGTGGTGGCGAACGCGGCGGCGACCATCGACCAGCTGGCGAACGGCCGGTTCGTGCTCGGGATCGGCGCCGGCTGGCAGGTGAACGAGCACGAGGTGTACGGCATCGAGCTGCCGCCGATCGGCCCGCGCCTCAAGCGTTTCGAGGAAGCCTGTCAGGTGATCAAGGGGTTGCTGACGCAGGACCGTACGACCTTCACCGGTGAGTACTACCAGCTGGACAACGCGCCCTGCGAGCCGAAGCCCGCGCACCTTCCGATCCTGATCGGTGCGTCCGGCGAGAAGGTTGCCCTGGGCATCGTGGCGAAGTACGCCGACGAGTGGAACCATTGGGGCCGGCCGGAGCTCGCGGAGCACAAGGGCGTGGTGTTCGCCCGGCATTGTGAGCGGGTAGGGCGGGATCCCGAGTCGGTCCGGCGGTCGGCGCAGACGTTCCTGGAGGTTGTGGTGCCGGGCGATTCCGAGGCGATCGCGCGGAAGGAGCAGCTCGAAGGCCGGGGTGCGCACGTGATCATGGGATCGGCGCAGGAGGTGCTCGACCGGGTCGCGCAGTACCCGGCCGCGGGTATCGACGAACTGCTGGTGCCGGATGCCTTCCTCGGAGACGGCAACCGGCGCTTCGACGCGCTCGAGCGACTGCGTGAAGAGGTGCTAGCCAAGATTTAGGGTCGCGGCGATCGGCCAGTGGTCGCTGGGTAGGCGGCCGTCCGGGCGGAAGTGTGAGACGGTCGCGTCGGTGACGGTCCACTCGTGCGTGACGAGGATGTGGTCGATGCGGTCGTCGTCGACGGCGCCGGTGAAGTTGTGCCAGCTGCCGCCGGCGGACTGCGGTACGGCGAGCCGCAGGCCAGCGTCGACCAGCGTCTTGACCGGCGGGGAATCGGGCGTCGCGTTCAGGTCGCCCATCACGATCCACGGCACGGACCCGTTGATCCAGCGCGCGATCAACCGCGACGACTGCAGTTGCGCGACCTCGCCCGCGTGGTCGTAGTGCGTGTTGAGGACGCCGATCGTCGTACCGTCGCGGTGCCGCAACCAGACCAGCGTCGCGATCCGGGTCAGGTCGGCGTCCCAGCCGATCGAGCCCGGCGTGCCCGGGTCGTCGGACAGCCAGCGGGTCTCGTGCCGCTCGATCCGCCAGTCGCCGGGCCGGACCAGGACGACGGAGTGCTCACCGGCACTCATCCCGTCGTCCCGGCCGGCGCCGACGATCTCGTACTTGCCGAACCGCCAGCGCAGGTACTCGAGCTGGTCGGGCAGCACCTCCTGCAACCCGACCACGTCCGCGTCCAGCTGCTCGATCGCCGCCACCGTTGACTTCCGCCGTACCGGCCAGGCGTTCTCGCCGTCCGGCGCGGACGAGTTGCGGATGTTGAACGAAGCGGCGCGGATCTTCATGGAGCAGATCCTGCCAAACCCATCGCGCGGGTCGCAGCCTGGAGTCGGGGAGTGCTCGCCTCGAGCGCCCGGTCCCGGCCCTGCGCGAGCAGGTGGTCGATCGCGCCCGGGTCGGTCATCAGCCGCGCGTACTCCTTCTGCAGCGGCTCGATGACGGCCAGCACGGCGTCCGCGACATCCTGCTTCAGGGCGCCGTACGACGCATAGGACTTCGCCAGCTCGACCGGATCGCCGTCGGTGCACGCGGCCAGGATCTCCAGCAGGTTGGTGACGCCCGGCTTGTTCGCCTCGTCGTGCCGGACCTCGTTCTCGGAGTCGGTGACGGCCCGCATGATCTGCCGGCGGATCACGTCCGGCGGGTCCAGCAGCCGGATCGTGCCGACCGCGTCGTCCGCGTCGGACTTGCTCATCTTCGCGGTCGGGTTCTGCAGGTCCTTGACCCGCGTCGCCAGCGCCGCCTTGTTCAGCTGCGGTACGACGAACGTCTCGCCGTACTCGCGGTTGAACCTGATCGCGACGTCCCGGGCCAGTTCGACGTGCTGGTCCTGGTCGCCGCCGACCGGGACGCGTTCCGCGCCGTACAGCAGGATGTCCGCGGCCATCAGGCACGGGTACGTGAACAGCGAGGCCCGCGTCATCGGGCGGCCCTTGCCCTTCTCCTTGTACTGGATCATCCGGGACAGCTCACCGACGTACGACGTGCACTCGAGCAGGTACGCGAGCTGGGCATGGGTCGGTACGTCGGACTGCACGAAGACCGTGCCTTCGGGCACACCGGCCGCGAGCATCAGCGTCGCGAATTCGCGGGTCAGTGTGGCGAGTCTTCGGGGCTCGTGCTTGGTCGTCATCGCGTGCAGGTTCGCGACGAAGTAGAAGCCGTCCGGGTCGGTGAACCGGCGGAGGGCGCCGAGGTGGTTGCCGAGCGTCAGCCGGCCGGACGGGGTGATGCCGGAAAGCGAGGTCATGATCTAAGCCCTTTCGGTGATGGAGAGCCTCACCGAGGCATAGAAAAAGGCCGCCTCGGCGAGGCGGCCTCAGTGGATGCGTGCGAACACGCCGGGGGACCGCCCTAGGCGGCCCACCACAGCTGCAAGTTCGTGTTCACAGCATCAGCTTAGCAGCGATTGGACGATCAGCTCGTTGCGGGCGTCCTGCCCCAGTGGCACCGTCGGGTGCACGCCGTCGCGCAGGTAGTTGACCAGCCGGTACGGCTTGACCCAGAGCCACTCCGCCCAGCGGATGATCCGCAGGTTCGGGTACTTCGTCTGTGCGTCGTACAGCTGCATGTTGAGCCACGAGCTGTTGCGCTGGTCGGCCTGCTGCACGGCCGCGGTGACGCTCCTGCGCACGACCTGGATGTCGACCCAGAACACGGTCCGCTCCCGGCCGGCGACGCTCATCGCCCGGTCGACCTGGGCCCGGAACTTCGGCGGGTCGAAGATGTCGTTCGAGCCGCTCGCCATCAGGATCCGCCGCGGCAGGCCGTACGCCGACGCGCACTGCTGGAGCGCGTCGACGGCGCCGGAGGTCGGCCGGCTCGACCAGTTGTGGACCGCGAGGTGGGTGCCGTTGCGGTTCAGCAGCCGGATCGCCAGGGCCTTCCCGTCCTGGACCGAGATGCTGTCGCCGAACATGTAGACGCCGTTGGTCTCGCGGGTGTGCTGGAACTGCGCCGCCGTGGAGATGGCGCGGGTCGCGTTCGTCCACGAACCGCCGACGCCGGAACCGTACGGTCCGGTGGAGGTCGCCGTGGTCGATGCCGTGGCTGTGGTGAATTCGGCCGACCCGGCCGAGGCTGTGGTGGCTGATGCGGTCTGGCTGGAGCCGGCCACCGTGACGGCGGCTGCGGCAGCACCCACCGTGAAGATCTGCCGCCGGTTGGGTTTCATTTGCCTCACGGGAGAACTCTGGTGGGGCACCCCCGATCCTCGCAAGTCCGGATCTCACTGTCCGCAGTCGGCGCCCGGCGGAATCGTGGCAGATCCTGCGGTATTTCTGCACAGAACTGCAAAACCTGTAACGCTTTGCAGTCCGCCACCGATGAATCGACTGTTGGACCACCGACGGGCAGGCGCGACCAGGGAGGGGTGTCGCGCCGCCCGTCGTCACGGTCCGGCGACCAGCTCCTCGATCAACGGGCCGGCGATCGCCATCAGCTCCTCGGCTCCGGCGTCGAGCCCGTCGAGCTTGACCAGATGCCGGGAGATCACCAGCCCGAGGGTCAGTGCGCCGATCACCCCGGACCGCACCAGAGCGTCCTCACCGGGCAGTTGCTCCGCCACCTGCCGCTGCTGCGCGGTCATCGCTTTGCGGACCTCTTCGGCCGCCTCCGGATGACTGAACATCGCGCGCAACGCAGCCAGTGCCGCCGCCGGCTCCGCGGTCAGCTTCTCGCTCAGCGCCGCGGTCAACTGCTCCGCGATCTGTAAGGGCGAGCCTTCGATCGGACCCTCCACAGGGATCGCGGCCGCCTGCGCGAACAGTTGCTCCTTCGATCCGAAGTACCGCATCACCAGCCCGGCGTCGCTGCCCGCCCGGGACGCGACCATCCGCACGGTCGTCCGGTCGAACCCGTGCTCGCCGAACAGTTCCCGCGCCGCCTGCAGGATCCGCATCTCGGTCTGCCTGCGCTGCTCCGCCCTGGTCGTCACGGCGTTCAGTCTACGCATGTTGACCGACATCTGGTACGGTTTCAGTCAACAACTGTAGACTGAAACTGAGGAGCTGCTGATGATCCAGGCGATCCTGCTGGCCTTCCTGGCCGGGCTCATGGCGCTGAACGGTGTCCCGCACTTCGTCACCGGTATCACCGGGCACGAGTTCCCCAACCTGACCGGCAACTCCGCCACCAACAACGCCGTCGGCGGGCTCGCGGCCTTCGCGATCGCCGCAGCTCTGCTCGCGACGGCCCACGTCGGCGAGCACCCATGGGCGGCCCTGATCGCCGGCGCGTCCGGCGCCGTAGTGATGACCGTCTTCCACGCCCGGCGCGGCGCCTACTGGATGAGCCGAAGGTTCGGCAAACCCCTTCCAGAAGCCTGACCGTTAAGGTCAGGAGCATGAGTGGTGAGGCGTTGCTGGTCTTCGACGACGGGTTGACGGCGTACGACTTCGGCCGTGGGCACCCGATGAGTCCGATCCGGGTCGAGCTGACGATCAAGCTCGCCCGGGAGTTCGGCGTCCTCGACCAGCTCAAGATCGTGCCCGCGCCGACCGCGGACGATGCGCTGCTCGAGACCGTCCACACCCCGGAGTACGTCGCCGCGGTGAAGCGCGCGGGTGAGCACCCGGACGACGCCGACCCGATTCACGGCCTCGGTACGTCGGACACGTACTGCTTCCCGCACATGCACGAGGTCTCCGCGCGGATCGCCGGGGCCTCCGTCGAGGCGGCCCGCGCGGTCTGGGAGGGCGACGTACTGCACGCCGCGAACATCGCCGGCGGCCTGCACCACGCCATGCCCAACCAGGCCAGCGGTTTCTGCGTGTACAACGACCCGGCGATCGCGATCCAGTGGCTGCTCGACCACGGCGCCGAGCGGGTCGCGTACGTCGACGTGGACGTGCATCACGGCGACGGCGTACAGACTGTCTTCTACAACGACCCGCGGGTGCTGACCGTCAGCCTGCACGAGTCGCCGACCACGCTCTTCCCGGGCACCGGCAGCGCCGGCGAGACAGGTGGTCCGGACGCGGAGGGTACGGCGGTCAACGTCGCGCTCCCGCCCGGCACCGGGGATGCGGGCTGGTTGCGCGCCTTCCACGCCGTCGTACCGGACGTGGTGAAGGCGTTCCGCCCGCAGGTGCTCGTCACGCAGCACGGCTGTGACTCCCATGTCGAGGATCCGCTGGCGCATCTGACGAAGACGATCGACGGCCAGCGAGCGGCGTACGTCGCCCTGCACGACCTCGCGCACCAGCTCACCGACGGCAGATGGATCGCCACCGGCGGCGGCGGTTACGCGATCGTCGACGTGGTGCCGCGCGCCTGGACGCACCTGCTGGCGATCGTCGCCGGCCACCCGATCGACCCCATGACGCCGGTGCCGGAGGCCTGGCGCGAGGAGGTCCAGATGCGGTTCGGCCGGGTCGCGCCGGTCCGCATGACCGACGGCCGCGACGCGTCGTACGTCGACTGGGCGAGCGGCTACAACCCGGACACCTGGCTCGACCGCGCCATCAAGGCCACCCGCGACACCAGCTTCCCGCTGCTGGGCCTCGATCCGACGTACTGAGTCACACGAGTCCCCCTCTTTCCCATTCGTACCAACAGCCACTACTCTCGTGACATGCGCGGACGTAGGTGCCGGAGGGGAAGCCGGCGCACGATCCGTGCTGGAAGTGCGGTGCGCAATGGCATCAAAGAAGTCCGGTGGTGAGCAGCCGCTCGCCGAGGTGAAGTTCCTGACCGTGGCGGAGGTCGCCACGGCCATGCGCGTGTCCAAGATGACTGTGTACCGGCTGGTGCACTCCGGTGAGCTGCCCGCGGTGCGGGTGGGTCGTTCGTTCCGGGTCTCCGAGGACGCGGTGCACGACTACCTCAAGGGTGCCTTCTTCCAGGCCGGATAACACTGAATGCCGAAGGGGCCGATCCGACCGGACCGGCCCCTTCGTCACGCCTGCCCCTGGGTCAGCGGGTGAGTAGCGCGCGGATGGCGGTGGTGATCTCGGTGGGGGATTCCTCAGCCATGAAGTGGCCCGCGGTCGTCGTCTGGTGGTGGAGGTCGGTGGTCCAGGTCTTCCAGCGGGCGGCCGCGTCGAAGCCGAGCGCTGCGCCCCAGTCCTGCTGGATCACCGTGACCGGCATCCGGAGCTTGTTGCCTGCGGCAAGATCTTCCTCGTCCTGGGTGACGTCGACGGTGGCCGAGGCGCGGTAGTCCGCGACGATCGACGGCACCGCATCGCGCGACGCCTGCAGGTACGCGGCGCGTACGTCGGCCTGGATCGCGGCCGGGTCCTTCGTCCACACGTCGAGGAAGTATCCGAAGAACTCGTCCGCGGTGGCAGCGATCATCCGCTCCGGCAACCCCACCGGCTGCGCCATCAGGTACAGGTGGAACCCGACGGCCGCGCTCGCACCGTGCATGACGTCCCACATGTCCAGCGTCGGCAGTACGTCGAGGCACATCAGGTGCGTGACCACGTCCGGATGATCCAGCCCTGCCCGGAACGCCACCAACGCACCCCGGTCATGCCCGACCAGCGCGAACCGCGAATGCCCCAGCGCCCCGGCCACCGCGACCACGTCCGCAGCCATCTCCCGCTTCGAGTACCCGTCCGCGGGCTTGTCGCTCTCGCCGTACCCACGCAGATCCGGACAGATCACCGTGTGCTCAGCAGCCAACTCCCGCGCAACCTGCCGCCACATCAGATGCGTCTGCGGAAACCCGTGCAACAACACCACCGGACTCCCCGCCCCGCCGACAGCCACGTTCAGCTCGACGTCATCCGCACCACGCACGCGGGCGTACTCAAATCCCTCGATCTTCATGATCCCAGCGTCGCGCCGGCCGATGAGCATCGGATGAGCGTTACCGTGGGGCGGTGGAGTTCGGGGTGCTTGGGTCGGTGGTGGCTTGGGAGGGCAAGCCGGTCGATCTGAAGGGGCCTCGGCATCGGGCGGTTCTGGCACGGCTGATCGTGGCGCGCGGGCGCGTCGTACCGGCTCGGGTGCTGGTCGACGACCTGTGGGCGGATCCGCCGGACGGGGCACTCAGCGCGCTGCGGACGTTCGTGGCGGCGCTGCGGCGGGCGATCGAGCCGGAGCGTGCGCCGCGTGCGCCGGCGCGGCTGCTGGTCACCGAGGGGCCCGGTTATGCACTGAGAACCGAGAACGTCGACGCGTGGCGGTTCGAGGCTGCTGCGAGCGCGCAACTGCCGCCGGAGCAGTTGCTGACCGAGCTCCTGTCCGGGTTGGAGTTGTGGCGAGGACCGGCGTACGCGGAGTTCGCGGACGAGGGATGGGCGCTCGCCGAACGCACCCGGTTGACCGAGCTGCGGCTGCGGGCGGTGGAGCGGGTCGGAGAGACGCGGCTGACGTTGGGACGCGCGGCCGAGGCGGTGCCGGACCTCGACGCACACGTCACCGAGCACCCGTGGCGCGAGGACGCGTGGCGCCTGCTGGCGCTCGCGCTGTACCGCAGCGATCGCCAGGGCGACGCTCTCGCCGTACTGCGTCGCGCCCGGGAGACCCTGGTGGACCAGCTCGGTGTGGATCCCGGTCCCGCACTCGTCCGGCTGGAACGCGACATCCTCAACCGGGCGCCCGCGTCAAGCCACATCTGGGACGAGACCGTGGCCGCGTACGACCGTGCGGTCAGCGGCACCCGGGCCCGGATCGAGTCCACGGTCGGCCTCCTGCGGAACCTCGCGGTCACCGGCGGAGGCGGGCTCGAAGCGGCGCGCCGGCATCGGCTGGCTGCCGTCGAGGCGGCGGAGCAACTGGCGGATCCTGATCTCACTGCGCGAGTCATCGGAGCGTACGACGTACCCGCGATCTGGACGCGTTCCGACGACGAGCAGCATGCGGCCGCGATCGTGGCAGCCGCCGAGCGGGTCCTGCCGACGCAGGACCATCCGAGCATCCGTGCGCGCCTGCTCGCCACGATCGCCCTCGAATCGCGGGGCTCCCGCTCGACCCGTCCGCGCGAGGCCGCGCTCGAGGCAGAGCAGCTCGCGCGCGGTCTCGACGATCCGGCGCTGCTCGCCTTCACGCTGAACGGCGTCTTCATGCAGACCTGCTACCGCGCCGGTCTGGCGAGTGAGCGCGACGCGATCGGGGCCGAGCTCGTCACGCTCTCGCAGCGCCACAACCTCTTTACCTACGAGGTTCTCGGCCATCTGATCCGTCTGCAGTCGGCCTGCGCACGCGCCGACCACACCGCCGCCGACGAACACGCCGCAGCCGCCGACGCACTCGCCGCGCGCCACGAACTCCCGCTCGTGGCGGTCTTCACCCGCTGGTACGCCGCTCTGCGCGACGACACGCCCGAGTCGTACCGCGCCGCAGCCGCACTGCTCGACGGCGCCGGCATGCCCGGTCTGAGCGACGGCCTTCTCCCGCTGGCGTTGGCCGCACACGCCGTACGGCATGGTGAGCCGATCCCTGCGGACTACCGGTTGCCTGCCCCGGCGCCGGGACTGTTGCTCGAGGCACATTGGGCGTTGATCGCGCACGTGGCCAGGCAACGGGGTGACGTCGCGCGGCTGGAGCAGGCGCAGACGGCGCTTCGACCAGCGGCCGGGGAACATGCGGCCGGCAGCGGCCTGCTCACCTTCGGCCCGGTCGCCGACTACCTCAACTAGCGATCGTGCTTCAGAGGTCGTCAGGGGAGCCGGTCTCCGACTTGCGATCGGCCTGCCGGCGCTGCTCGTAGTGCGACTGATGCGCCGTCGTCCGGTATGCCTCTTCGTACGCCGCAACCGCACCTGCCACGCCCGAACCACGCCCGTGCCGCCTCGCCCACGAGGCAAACCACGTCAACCCCGCGAGCACTACCGCGAGACCTCCGAGGAACACCAGGTATGCCATGTGCCGAGGCTACCCGGGATCCCCAGGCAGCTCCCAGGGATCCTTCAGGACCGTCGCAGGCCGCGCCGCCAGGATGGAACCACCAACCTGAAGGAGGTCCCCGATGCCGATCCGTTTCGTCAGAACTGTTGCCGTAGGCACCATTGCGACGCTGGGCCTGGCCGCCGTCGCCTTCACGCCGGCGGCCTACGCGAGCACGAGCAAACAAACCGCCACCCCACACCTGGCCGTCCTCACCAAACCGCCCACACCGGTCGCTGCCCGCAAGGCCGCATAATCGCGAGTCAGTTGGTGCTGGGCGCGAGGTCGAGGCACCAGTCGTTGCAGCGCATCCAGTGCCCTTTCGGGTACTCGAAGTCGCGATCACCGAGCAGGGTGAAGCCTGCCTTGCGGCACAGGGCGTTGGAGGCGTCGTTGGTCACACTGGGGAAGGCATGCAGAGTGCTGTGACGTCCGGCCGCGGTCGCCACGATCGCCACCTCGTGCACGGCGGCGGTGGCCAGGCCGCGGCCCTGGAACTCGGGGAGGATCGCCCAACCCGTCTCCCAGACCGTGTCACCGTCCTCGGTGTGTTCCCAGTAGCCGATCAGTCCGGCCCGAGCGCCGTCCTCGGTGACAATCACGAACATCTGCCCGGTGAACGCGTTCTCGACGTACTTCCGGTGCCGGTCACGCACCTTCTCAGCTCTCTCCGGACCGCCGAGGTGCGCCGTCATGCCGGGCGCGTTGCAGCGCTCCAGCAAACCGAAGTCCTGCTCGCCCCAGCGATCCAGCGTGACCATGTCCGTCAGTAGATCACCCGCCGCCGACAGTTCAGGTGGGCCGCCGGGCGCGGAAGGCCAGGGCGTGCGGGATGTCGTGGCCGGCGGGTTCCTCGAAGCGTTCGGCGATCAGGCCGCTGCGGATCACGGCGTTCAGGTAGCCGGCCATGGTGAGGTGGGACATGCCGATCCGCCGGCGGATCCCGTCCTCGCCCCACCACGGCAGGTCGGTGTGCCAGCCCGTCTGACGGTACGTCGGATGCACGGTCCGGCGACCGTCGTCCTCGTACACGACGTGCGGCCCGTTGAAGCAGGGGTGCACGCCGTACGCGACCAGTACGCCTCCGGGGCGCAGGACCCGGGCCGCCTCCCGCAGTACCGCGCCGAAGTCGTCAACGTCGGTGGAGATCCACATCGTGATCGCGGTGTCGAACGATGCTTCGGCGAAGGGCAGGGCGGCCGCGTCACCGTGCAGCAACGGGCCGTCGGTGCGCATCCGGGCGCGGCGCAACTGGTCGATCGAGAAGTCGATCCCGACCGGCGTACGCCCGCTGGCCCGGATGGATTCGAAGTTCCGCCCGGTACCGCAGCCGATGTCCAGGCACGGCCCGGAACCTGGTCCCAGGAGGTCCAGCAGGCCGGGTTGGTGCGGCTCGGCGTCCGCCACGAATCGCTCGTCGTACCACTCCGCAAGACCGTCGTACCGAGCCCGCATCCAGCCTCCCCAGGTCAGGCACCCAGTCTACTTGCGGAGCCTGCTTTAGGTCGGGGCACGAACCTACGGGTAAGCTTTGCCGACGTTCTCTTTGAGTTTGGATGGTCCGACGTGGGTTCTGTAATCAAGAAGCGCCGTAAGCGGATGGCGAAGAAGAAGCACCGCAAGCTGCTGAAGAAGACGCGGGTGCAGCGCCGCAAGCTCGGCAAGTAAGAAGTTTCTGCCGCGCCCGGTCCGGCTGGGGGTAGCTCGTGGCACAGGTGGTGATGGTGACCGGCGTCTCGCGAGACGCCGGTGCTCGCTGTGCCCGGAGACTGGCCGAGGACCCGTCGATCGGCACCGTGATCGGTGTCGACGTGGTGCCGCCGCGCGCGGAGCTCGGGCGGGTCCGGTTCGTCCGGGCCGACATCCGGAACCCGGTGATCGCCAAGGTGATCGCCGCCGAGGACGTGGACACGGTCGTGCACACCGGCGTGGTGGCCACCCCTGGCAGCGCCGGTGGCCGGTCGTCGATGAAGGAGATCAACGTCATCGGCACCATGCAGCTGCTCGCGGCGTGCCAGAAGGCGCCCGGCGTGGCGAAGCTGGTGGTCAAGTCGTCCACCACGGTGTACGGCGCGGGTCCGCGGGATCCGGCGATGTTCACCGAGGAGATGGCGCCGCGGGCGATCCATCACCACGGGCTGAGCAAGGACGCGGTCGAGGTCGAGGGGTACGTGCGGGGCTTCGCCCGGCGCCGCCCCGACGTCTGCGTCAGCACCCTCCGGATGGCCAACTGGATCGGCCCCCGGACCGACTCCCCGATCACCCGGTACTTCGGCCTCCCCGTCGTACCGACGGTCTTCGGGTACGACGCCCGCCTGCAGTTCCTGCACGAGGACGACGGTGTCGAGGCGATCCGGCATGCGACCGTCGACGACCTCCCCGGGACGTTCAACCTGGCCGGCGACGGCGTGCTCTCGCTGTCCCAGGCGATCCGGCGGCTCGGCCGCCCGACGTTGCGGCTGCCGTCGTTCACCGCGTCGAGTACGGCGGCGGTGGTCCGGCGCGCGCGGCTCGCGGACTTCTCGCCGGACCAGATCACCTTCCTGACCTACGGGCGGGGCGTGGACACGACGCGGATGCGCAGCGAGTTCGGGTTCGAGCCGAAGTACACGACCGCCGAGGCGTTCGACGACTTCCGGCAGTCGCTCGGCACCGGCGCGATGACGCGGGCCTCGAGCCTGCTCACCGCGGGACTGGGGGCCTTGCGTGGCTGACGCCGACGTGATCCCGATCGGCTCCGGCGGCCGCCCCGGCCGCGGCAACCGCCGGACCACCCCCTCAGCAGCAGCCCGCGCCCTCGCCGGCCCAGGCACCCCCAAGAAGAAGCCCCGCCTCTCGCCAGACGAGACGCCTCCCACCTCCAACCCCGAGCCATCCGACAACCGCGGACCATCCGACAACCGCGGACAGACCGGCAACCGCGGACAGACCGGCAACCGCGGATCGGCTGGCAACCGCGGATCGGCTGGCAGGAGCGAGTCGGCGGGCAGGAGCCGCGCAGCCGCGGACGGGAGCGGACCGCCGGACGCCACGACCACCGCCAGGCTGGACGCCGCAACCACCGCCGGGCCGGACGTGGGTGCTGGGAGTGTGGCCGGTGTGGAGGGGCCTGAGGTGCTGCCGTTGGAGTTTGGGCAGCTTGAGCGGGTTGTGCGGCAGTTGTTCGGCGAGGACGGGGAGCGCCGGGTCGCCGAGTGGCTGGCGTTCCTGCGCCGGCGGGTGACGGGGGAGTACGAGCTCGACGAGTTCGGGTACGACTCCGACCTGACCGACCAGGTGCTGCTGCCGATGCTGCGGCCGATGGTGGACAAGTGGTTCCGGGTCGAGGTCCGGGGGATTGAGAACATCCCGTCCGACGGCAGCGCACTGATCGTCGCGAACCACTCCGGCACGATGCCGCTCGACGGGCTCGTCACCCAGGTGGTCGTCGCGGACCACACCGGCCGCCCGCTGCGCACGCTCGCGGCGGACCTGGTGTTCCAGACCCCGTTCGTCGGCGAGCTGTCCCGCAAGGGCGGCGCGACGCTGGCCAACAACGACGATGCCGAACGGCTGCTGCGGCAGGGAAACCTGGTCGGCGTCTGGCCGGAAGGTTTCAAGGGCCTCGGCAAGCCGTTCTCCGAGCGGTACAAGCTGCAGCGCTTCGGGCGTGGCGGGTTCGTCAGCGCGGCGATGCGGACCGGCGTACCGATCGTGCCGTGCTCGATCGTCGGCGCCGAGGAGATCTATCCGCTGGTGGGCAACATCGCCTCACTGGCCCGGCTGCTGGGCGTCCCGTACATCCCGATCACGCCGTTCTTCCCGCTGCTCGGCCCGCTCGGCCTGATCCCGCTGCCGTCCAAGTGGCTGATCGAGTTCGGCGAACCGATCCGCACCGACGAGTTCCCCGACGGCGCCGCCGACGACCCGATGCTGGTCTTCAATGTCACCGACCAGGTCCGCGAAACCATCCAGCAAACCCTCTACACCCTCCTGATGCAACGCCGCAGCGTCTTCTTCTGACACCCCCATCTTCACGACGCTGCGCGCCAGGGGATATCCGCCCGTGTTGAGGAGGCGGGCGGCGCGCGGGGCGTTCGGGCGGAGTGGGTGGAAATGGCGTAGCCCCCGGCGTTGTGGGCCGGGGGCTACGTTGGGCTGCCTGCTACTTCCAGGGTGGAAGCAGGGTTTGGATGATGCCAGGCAGGTTGATCAGTGGTGTCGTCGGGAACGGCCACGGCCACGACGGTGTGGTCGGGGTCAGTGAAGGCAGCACGGTGGGCGTCGCAATCGGCGAGTTTGACGA
>DASXXB010000226.1:0-3890 GCA_036503355.1 Kribbella sp.
CAACCCCGCGGTCGACAAGCTCCTGCTCGACGCGCGCTCGTCGGTCGACCAGGCCGCCCGGCCCAAGCTCTACGAACAGGCCGGCCAGACCCTGTGGGACGACGCCGTCGGGATCTTCCCGGCCGACCTCGCCTCGAACGCCGCCGTGCGCTCCCGTGTCCAGGGCTTCGTGATGCCCCCGAGCGGCCGTCCCCTCTTCACCAAGGTGACCGTCTCGGAGAGCTGAGCCGGACCGCCACGCAGGCAGAACCCCCCGATCGCGCCCTCTGGAACGATCGAATCGCGGGTTCTGCCTGCCTGTGGGGTCCACCTTCGATTGGGGCGCAGGGGGTTGACGCCCCGGACGCACGCGATTAGCGTCCGGGAAATCGATTACTCGCCCCAATCGCCGGAGGTGTCATGTCCGACCTCGTGACGATGAGTGCGATCGGGAAGCGGTACGGCGGGGTGCAGGCTTGCGACGCGGTGGACTTCGTCCTCGGGGCCGGTGAGGTGCATGCGTTGCTCGGCGAGAACGGTGCCGGCAAGAGCACGTTGATGAAGATCCTGTCCGGCGACGTCACCGAGTACGCGGGCAGCATCGCGATCAACGGCCGGCCGGTGCGGTTCGGCGGCCCGACCGACGCGCAGGCGGCGGGTATCGCGATGATCCACCAGGAGCTCGACCTGGTCCCGGGCCTCCCGGTCACGGACAACATCTTCCTCGGCCGCGAGCTGCGGACGCCGTACCGGACCGTCGACCGCCGCCGGATGGAACGCGCGGCCCGCGAACTGCTCGACCGCAGTGGCGTCAGTCTCGACCCGCGCCGGCCGGTCGGCGACCTGCGGGTCGGCGAGCAGCAGCTCGTCACGATCGCGAAGGCGATCTCGCTGGACGCCCGGGTGCTGATCATGGACGAGCCGACGTCCGCGCTCACCAGCTCCGAGGTGGAGCGGCTGTTCGACGTGATCCGCGAGCTCCGGCAGAGCGGGGTCGGCATCGTCTACATCTCGCACCGGATGGAGGAGATCGCGCAGGTCGCCGACCGCGCGACGGTGCTCCGCAACGGCCGGATCGTCACCAGCTTCGACCCGCGCGAACTCAGTACGGCCGAAGTCGTTGAGGCGATGGTCGGCCGCCCGGTGCAGACGATGTTCACGACGCCCGACTCCGCAACAGGCGACGAGTTGCTCAAGGTCGAGAACCTCAAGCTGAAGGCGCGCCGCCCGCGCCCCGGCCGCCGCGATCCCGACGGCATCTCGCTGACCGTCCGCGCCGGCGAGATCGTCGGCCTCGCCGGACTGCTCGGCGCCGGCCGTACCGAGCTCCTCGAGACCCTGTACGGCGTCGCGCCCGGCGGCACGCTGACGGGCCGGATTCTCCTGCAGGGCAAGCCGATCCGGCCGCGCAGCCCGCGGCAGGCGCTGGCGAAGGGCATCGGATTCGTCCCGGAGGACCGGCGCGCGTCGGGGCTCGTGCTCTTCCACTCGATCCTCGCGAACACGGTCGTCTCGAGCCTCCCGTCGTACGGCCGGCTCGGGGTGATCGCGCGCCGGATGGAGCGCAACGCGTCGCTGTCGATGGCGGAGCGGCTGCGGCTGAAGTTTGGGCGGATGCAGGACGAGGTCGGTTCGCTGTCGGGCGGCAACCAGCAGAAGGTCGTGTTCGGCCGGATGCTGCTCACCGAGCCCAAGCTGCTGCTTCTCGACGAGCCCACGCGGGGCGTCGACGTCGGCGCGAAGGCCGAGATCTACCGGCTGCTCGGCGAGCTCGCGGCACAGGGCCTCGGCGTACTGCTCGCATCGTCCGAGCTGCCCGAACTGGTGGGCGTCTGCGACCGCGTCGTCGTACTGCGAGACGGCCGCGACGTGGCGTCGTTCAGTACTGCGGACTCGGGCGAAGGCGATCTGCTGGCGGCCGCGATGGGACATGGCGGAGTGCTCGACGAGGTCGGAGGAGTGCAATGACCGGCGTACAGGACCGGCCCGTGGTGGCCGCGCCCACCGAGCAGCGCAGCCTGGCGGCGACGCTGTTCCGGTTCCAGAGCGTGTTCGGGCTGATCGCGGTGTTCGTCGCGGCGATCATCTTCTCGCCGCGCAAGAACGGCGCGATCCTGTTCGTCAGCGCCGACAACCTGGCCAACGTGGTCCGCGCGGTGTCCGAGATCGGGATCATCGCGGTCGGGATGACGTTCGTGATCCTGATCGGCGGCATCGACCTGTCCGTCGGCGCGGTACTCGGGCTGGCCGCGGTCGGCTCGGCCGTCCTGATGGTCGAGAACGACTGGGGCTTCCTGCCGTCGGTGCTGCTGGTGCTCGCGATCGGCCTGGTTTTCGGTGCCCTGCAAGGGATCGCGACCGCGATGATCGGGATCCAGTCGTTCATCGTGACACTGGCCGGTTTACAGATAGCCCGCGGTCTGGCCCGGATCTGGTCCGGCGGGCAGGGCGTCGCGATCGCGTACGGCGACGGGCCGAACGAGGCGCCGTCGTCGTTCGCGATGCTCGGCGAACGCACCTTCGGCGGCCTGGTACCGATCCCGGTGATCATCTTCGCGGTGGTCGCGATCGCCGCCGTGCTGTTCCTGCGGGTCAGCGCGTTCTCCCGGCACCTGTACGCCGTCGGCGGCAACGAGAAGGCTGCGCGACTGTCCGGCGTACCGGTCGTGCGGGTCAAGGTCGCGGTGTTCGCGATCTGCGGGCTGCTCGCGTCGCTGGCCGGCATCGTGCACGCGGTCCAGCTCAACCAGGGCAGCCCGAACGACGGCATCGGCTACGAGCTGGACGCGATCGCCGCGGTGGTGATCGGCGGTACCAGCCTGGCGGGTGGCCGCGGTTCGGTGGCCGGGACGGTGGCCGGCGCGCTGCTGCTCGGCGTACTGAACAACATCCTTGCCCTGAACAACATCGACTCCAACATCCAGCTCCTGATCAAGGGACTGGTGATCGTTGCGGCCGCCGCGCTGCAACGGCTCCGCCCCACCTCGTAAGGAAGGTTCCGTCATGCGTTCTCTGAGAGTTCCCCTGGCCGCAGCAGCCGTCGCAGCAGTCGTGCTCGCCGGCTGTGGGACCACCAACGAGCGGACCGCGGGCTCGTCGCCCGGGGCGTCCAAGTCCTGCAAGGGGGCCGACGGCAAGTACACGATCGGGATGAGCCAGGCGAACGTCGCCGAACCGTACCGGCAGCGGATGGACGACGACATCAAGACCGCGGCCAAGGACGTGCCGCAGTTCGACGTGAAGTTCGCGGACGCGGCGCAGGACAACGCCAAGCAGGTCGCGGACGTGGAGAACTACATCACCCAGCAGATCGACCTGCTGATCATCAGCCCGAACGAGGCGAAACCGCTGACCGCTGTCGTGAAGAAGGCGTACGACAAGGGCATCCCGGTGATCGTGCTGGACCGCAAGGTCGAGGGTGACGCGTACACCGGGTTCATCGGTGGCGACAACGTGCAGATCGGTCGCGAGGCGGGAAAGTACATCGCGGAGAAGTTGCTGCCGCAGGGCGGGAACGTCGTGGAGCTGAAGGGTCTGGCGGGTGCCACGCCGCAGGCCGAGCGGCACGAGGGGTTCGTCGAGGGGATCAAGGGCAACCCGAAGGTCAAGGTGATCGCGGCCGCGAGCGGTGACTGGCTGCGGGAGAAGGGCCAGTCGCAGATGGACGCGCTGCTGAAGGCGAACCCGAAGATCGACGTGGTGTTCTCGCACAACGACCCGATGGCGGAGGGCGCGTACCTGGCCGCGAAGGCGGTCGGCCGGGAGAAGGAGATGAAGTTCACCGGCATCGACGCGCTCCCGATCCCGTCCGGCGGCATCAAGGCGGTCGAGCAGGGCCGGCTGTCCGCGACGTTCACGTACCCGACGAACGGCAAGGAAGCGATCGCCGCCGCGAAGAAGATCCTGATCGA
>DASXXB010000227.1:0-26286 GCA_036503355.1 Kribbella sp.
GCGGTCGGCGACGGAGCGATGGCCGTGACACTGGTGCACCGATACCTGGAGATGCTCTGATGACCGATCAAGCGGTGAAGCGGCTGACGCCCGACGAGCTGCGCACGCTGTTCCTCTTCGAGAGCCTGAACGACGAGCAGCTGCAATGGCTCGCCGACGCCGGGTACGTCGAGGACGTGCACGACGGGATCGTGTTCAACGAGGGCGACGAGGCGACCTGCTGCTACGTCCTGCTCTCCGGCGAGATCCGGCTCTGCAAGCTGTCGCACGGCGAGCTGGTGGAGATCAACCGGACCGGTCAGCGCGGGGTGTACTCCGGTGCGTTCAACGCGTTCTTCGGTGCCGCCGACCACAAGTCGTACACCGCGACCATGCAGGTGACGCAGCCGTCGGAGTTCTTCGTCGTCAGCGCCGAGACGATGGCGACGATGATGAACACCTGGTTCCCGATGGCGGTGCACCTGATCGAGGGCTTCGTGATGGGCATGCGGCGGACCAACGAGACACTGGGGGAGCGGGAGCGGTTGCTCGCCCTCGGGTCGTTGTCCGCGGGCCTCACCCACGAGCTGAACAACCCGGCCGCGGCGGCGGTCCGGGCGGCGGCCTCACTGCGGCAGCGGGTCTCGGGTATGCGCTCGAAGCTCGCGATGCTCGCGGACGGCACGCTCGACGCGACCAAACTGCACCAGATCGTCGCGTTGCAGGACGACGCGGTCGAGCGGCTGGAGAAGACCAAGGACAAGGACATCCCGCCGATGGAGCTGTCCGACCGGGAGGACACGCTCACCGACTGGCTCGACGACCACGATGTCCAGGCGAGCTGGGACGTCGCGCCGGTGCTGGCGCAGGCGGGCCTGGACGTGCCCTGGATGGAGGACGTGCTGGCGGCGGTCGGCCCGAAGTACCTCGAGGGCGCCGTGCGGTGGCTGATGTACACGATCGACACCGAGTCGCTGATGAACGAGATCGACGACTCGGTGACCAGGATCTCGACGCTGGTCGGTGCGGCCAAGCAGTACTCGCAGATCGACCGCGCGCCGTACCAGACCATCGATCTGCGCGAGTTGCTGAAGTCGACGCTGGTGATGATGTCCGGGAAGCTGCAGGGCTACGAGATCGTCAAGGACTTCGATCCCGAGCTGCCGGCCATCCCGGCGTACGCCGCGGAGCTCAACCAGGTGTGGACGAACATCATCGACAACGCGGTCAGCGCGATGGGCGGCTCCGGGACGCTGACGATCCGGACGCGGCGGGACGGCGCGTACGCGGTGGTCGAGATCGGCGACACCGGGCCGGGGATCCCGGAGGAGATCCGGCGGCGGATCTTCGAGCCGTTCTTCACCACCAAGCCGATCGGCGAAGGCACCGGCCTGGGCCTCGACATCTCCTGGCGCATCGTGGTCAAGAAACACCACGGCGATCTCCGCGTCGAGTCCGAGCCCGGCCGCACGGTCTTCAAGATCGTCCTCCCCCTCAACCCCGAACGAGAACTGGAGTCCGACCCAGCCCTCCTTGCGTAGGCGCTGGACCACCAGCCGGCGCCTAGGGCAACCAGTCGGTGATGGCTTTGACGACTGCCGGGTCCACGTGCCCTGGGACCTGGTAGTCGGCCATCGTCGATGGTCCGGTGCCTTCGAAGAAGAAGTGGTTGTCTGCGTCGAGGACCTTGATCGTTGCGTCGGGTAGCCCCTCGCGCCAGGCGGGAAGGTCATCGGCGACCGTGACCTGGTAGTCGCGGCCGCCTTGCAGGACGAGGATCGGTACGTCGAGCTTGGCTGCGGTGGCGACCGGGTCGTACGTCCGCAGGTCCAGCCAGAACGACGCCGGCAGGCCGAACGGGAGCTCCGTCGACGGAGTGTTCGAGGACAGGTTGGGACTGTCGACGACGGCGGCCTGGTGTTCGAAGAGTTCGATGGCTCCGGGTGGAACGATCTCCGGGGCGGTCTGCGCGAGGTAGCGCATCACGCGGACGGCCGCGTGCTGCATCGGCTGGGTGTCGCCGGCCATGATCACCACACCGGCGACGAGCGGTTCCTCGGCAGCGATCTTCGGCGCGGCCTTTCCGCCCATGCTGTGCCCGACGAGGAACACCTGGTCCACGTGCTGCTTCAGACTGTGGACGGCGGCGATCGCGTGCGGGACGTACTCGGACGTCATCGTGTAGTCGGGCTCGGTCATCGCGTCCGGGCGGTTCGCGGTCGACTTGTCGAAGCGCAGTACGGCGACGCCTTCCGTGCCGAGGCCCCACGCAAGGTCTTTGAGCGGCTTGTTCGGACCGCTGGTGCCGTCGCGGTCGAACGGGCCGCTGCCCGCGAGCAGTACGACGCCGTGGCCGGTCGGCCGGGCAGGAAGGGTGAGCGTGCCGGGGACCGTTCGGCCGCCTGCGTCGAGGGTGAGGTCGTGTTCGGTGAAGGTCGTCGGGTCGGCGTACTGCGGGGTCGTCCAAGTCATCGGCGTACCTTTCTCATTGTTTGAGAAAGGTAGCACGACGTGAGATTGTTGCGCCATGGGTCCGTTGGAGGTGCTCGGTCATCCGGTTCGGTTGCGGATCGTGCATGCGCTGCGCGGCGGGCGCGAGCTGACCACCACCGAGCTCGGTGAGCGGATCACGGACGTGTCGAAGGCGACGCTGTACCGGCACGTCGAGCTGCTCGCCGAGAGCGGGATCCTCGAGGTCGCCGAGGAACGCCGGGTGCGCGGCGCGGTCGAGCGGCGGTTCCGGTTGCGGGCCGAGCGGGCGTCGATCACGCCCGAACAACTGGCTGAGCTGACGCCCGAGGATCACCGTCACGGGTTCGCGATCGCGATGGCCGCGCTGGTGGCGGAGTTCAACGCGTACTTGGACGGGGAGGACGCGGACCCGCTCAGGGATCTGGTCGGCTATCGGCAACACGGCATCTGGCTGAGCGAAGCCGAGCTCCATCAACTGATCGAAGGGCTGCGCGCCGCGATCCTGCCGGTCCTGTCGAACGAGGCCACACCCGATCGCAGCCGCTACCTCCTCAGCCCGATCCTGTTCCCCACCGAGCCCTGAGACAGCTCGGGGCCGATCTCCGTGACACCTTCAGCGGAGGGCGGTGCCCTGGGTGTGGGTCAGGAGGGTGAGGTCTTCGCGGGTGGGGAGGGATTCCCAGTCGCCGTACGCCGTGACGCAGAAGGCGCCGGAGGTGGTGGCGCGGTCCAGGCGGGCGTCGAGGGTGAGGCCGTCGAGGGTGGCGGACAGGTAGCCGGAGACGAAGGCGTCGCCGGCGCCGATGCTGTCGACGACCGTCACGGGCAGCGCGGGGCGGTGGATGGTGAGCACCTCGGGTGCCGACCCGGCCAGGGATGCGGCGGTGGCGCGGGTGTGGGACCAGGCTCCTTTGGCGCCGGCTGTGACGACGACGGTCTGGACGGTGCGCAGCAGGTCGGCGATCGGGTCTTCGGCGTCGCTCAGGAGGTCGAGTTCGTCGTCGGAGGCGAAGACGGTGTGAACGTGGGGGAGGAGTTCGCGCAGCGCGGTGCTTGCTGAGGAACGGCTCCACAAACGGGTCCGGTAGTTCACGTCCAGGGACACCTGGGCGGTGGTTGTGCGTACGGCGGCCAGCACCGCGGCACGTGCTGTGTCCGAGAGCGCGGGCGTGATGCCGGTGACGTGCAGGAGTGTCGGTGACAGCGCGCTGATCGCGGCGGTGGTCTCGTCCGGAGTGAGGGTCGAGGCGGCGGATCCGCGGCGGTGGTAGCTGACGCGGGTGATGTCCTGCGACGGCTGGTCGAACGCGATGAACCCGGTGAACGCGTCGTCGGAGAACCGGATCAGCGGATCCACGTTCTCGGCGCGGAGCGTGCGCTGGATCAGCCGGCCGGGTTCGTCGTTGCCGACGGCACTCAACCAGGTGACGGCGTGGCCGAGCCGCGACACCCCGATCGCGACGTTGCTCTCGGACCCTGCGATCGACAGGTGCGCATCGCCACCGAGCCGCATCGGCCGCGCCGTCCGCACCGAGACCATCGTCTCGCCGAGCGTCAGCAAATCCGTCATCTCAGGTACTCCGGAAACTAGGGCGAACAGGCGGGTCGCCGAGGGTTGAACAGGTCTCAGACGTCGAGCTCGGTGCGGAAGGTGTGGGCCCGGATCGCCAGCTCTGCCAGCGAACCGCCCCTGGCGGCGTCGCCGAGCAGGGGCGAGCCGACACCTACCGCGAGCGCTCCGGCAGCAAGGTACTTCGGCGCCGACTGCGCGTCGATGCCCCCGACCGCGAGCAGCGGTGCGTCGGGGAGGGGAGCGCGAAGCTCGGACAGGTAACCCGGTCCGTGCAGCTTGGCGGGGAAGATCTTGACCGCGGTGGCACCGAGATCCAGTGCAGCGACCACCTCGGTCGGCGTCAGGGCTCCGCACAGCAGCGGGAGCCCGAGCTCGACCGAGCGGTGCGCGCCGCGGGTGATCGCGGGGGTGACCGCGAAGTCGGCGTGCGCGGCCGCGACTTCCTCGGCCTGCTCGGCGGTGACGACGGTGCCGGCGCCGATCAGGATGTCCGGCTCGTACTGCGACCGCGCCTTCGCGATCGCCGCCACGCCGCCGGGCGTGGTCAGGGAGATCTCGAGGGCGGTGATGCCCGCCTCGACCAGGGTCTCGACGCAGGCGAGCGCGATGTCCGGCCCGTCGGCGCGGATGATCGCGAGCAGTTTCCGGCTCCGGAGTTCGGCAAGCAGATCCATAATCCCCAACCTATGCGATCCCACCAGGCATAGGACGTCCGATGAGGCCGGCCGTGGACGTCACCATTCAGCGAACGAGCCGTCGTCGTGGGTCCACAGCGGGCTGCGCCAGGTGTGGCCGGTCTTGTCCGCGGCGCGGACCGCGTCCTCGTCGACGGTGATTCCCAAGCCTGGCAGCGGGTTCCACTCCGCGTGACCGTTGACCCAGGTGAACGGCGCCGGATCCACGACGTACGACGTGAGGTCGCTGGCCACGTTGTAGTGGATGCCGCGGCTCTGCTCCTGGATGAGGAAGTTCGGCGTCGCGAACGAGACCTGCAACGAAGCCGCGAGCGAGATCGGCCCGAGCGGGCAGTGCGGTGCCAGCAGGGCGCCATGGGCATCGGCCAGTACGGCGATCCGCCGCAGCTCGGAGATCCCACCCGCATGCGAGACGTCGGGCTGCACCACCGCGACACCGGCGTTCAGAGGGCCCAGGAACTCGGACCGGTGGTACAGCCGCTCGCCCAGCGCGACCGGCACGGTCGAGGTCGCGACCACCTCGGACAGGTGCGCCATCTGCTCCGGCAGTACCGGCTCCTCGACGAACATCGGCTGCAGGTCCTCGACCGCATGCAGGATCCGCCGTGCCGCGGCCACCCCGACCCGTCCGTGCAGATCGATCGCGACGTCGCGGGAATCGCCCAGCACCTCGCGGGCGGCCGCGAGCCGGCCGACGATGTCGTTGATCTCGGCAACCGACGGCGCCACCTGGATCCGCCCGGCCGCATTCATCTTGACCGCGGTCATCCCGGCCGCGATCTGCTCGGCGACGGCGTCACCGATGGCGGACGGCTCGTCGCCGCCGACCCAGGCGTACACGCGAACCCGGTCACGGACCCGCCCACCGAGCAGGGCCGCCACCGGAGCGTCGTACACCTTGCCGGCGATGTCCCACAGTGCGTGGTCCAGCCCCGCGACCGCGCTGCTGAGCACCGGGCCGCCGCGATAGAAGCCGCCCTTCGTCAGCACCTGCCAGTGCCGCTCGATCTGCAGCGGGTCCTGGCCGATCAGGTACTCCGACAGTACGTCGATCGCGGCCCGGACGACCTCCGCGCGTCCTTCGACGACCGGCTCGCCCCAGCCGACGACGCCGTCGCTGGTCTCGATCCGGCAGAACAGCCAGCGCGGCGGGACCAGGAACGTCTCGATCCTCTCGATCTTCACGAGCGCGGCCCCCGCCGGGACGTACGGCGGCCACGGCGGCCCGACGATCCGCGGACCTCGGTGAGGTCCTCGGCCGCTTTCGCGAGCAGTTCGCGCATCGCGAACTCGGCGCCCTCGGGATCGCGCGCGCGGACCGCATCCACCACGCGCCGGTGGCTCGGCACCGGGTCGTCGGACGGCTTCACCTTGTGGACCAGCCGGTCGCGGTCGGCCAGACCGGTCTCCATGATCACTTCCATCTTGGTCAGCAGTTCGTTACCCGTTGCCGCGAGCAACGCCCGGTGGAACGCGAGGTCGGCGGCCACCGCGGCGAGGTCGTCGCCGGCGGACTCCATCGCGGCAAGCGCCTCGTCCAGGGCGCTCAGGTGCGCGTCATTGCCCCGCAGCGCGGCCAGTCGCGCGGCGGCCGGCTCGACGATCCCGCGAACCTCGTGCAGCTCCTCGAGGAGCTCGGGGCGGGCGTCGGCGTCGCTGAAGTGCCACCGGATCATGTCCGCGTCGAGCAGGTTCCAGTCCGAGCGCGGCCGGACGAACGTGCCACGTTTCTGCCGCGCGTCGACGAGCCCCTTCGCGGTCAGTACCTTGAGGGCTTCGCGTACGGCGGTCAGGCTGACGCCGAGGTCCGACTGCAGTTCGGCCATGTTGATGGTGGCGCCCTCCGGGATCTGTCCGGACAGGATGCGCTGCGCCATCACCTCGACGATCTGCCCGTGCAGCCCGCGCGAAACCCCGCCGGTCAGACGATTCCGGATCCCCGTCACCCTGCTCTCCCTCACGCCGAGTCCTTGACCGCGGACCATCCGCCGTCGACCACCAGGCTGGTGGCGGTCACGAACGATGCCTCCGACGACAGCAGGAACGCCACCGCCTGCGCCACTTCGTCCGGCTGTCCGAGCCGTTTGAGCGCCGTCGCCTCGGCACTCTTCTCGCGTCCCTCGGCGTCGACGCGGTCCCACATCGCGGTCACGACCGGGCCCGGGAGGACGGTGTTCACGCGGATCGATCGGCCGTACTCGACCGCGAGTTGCCGTCCGAGCGAGACCAGCGCCCCCTTGGTCGCAGCGTACGCCGGATGTCCGGGCAGCCCGGCGATCGCGTGGACCGACGACACCAGGACGACGGAGCCGGCGCCCGCCACGAGGTCGTCGTACAGCGCCCGGAAACCGAGGAACGCCGCGGTCAGGTTGACGTCGAGCTGGCGTTGCCAGGACTTCGGCGAGAGCTCGTGCGCCGGCTTCACGTCCACGACGACCGCGTTGCTGACCAGGCCGTCGATAGGGCCGAGCTCGTCGCGGCCACGGGACCGCACCTCCGCCCAGGTGTCCGGCGACGCGACGTCACCGACGACGCTGATCGCCTGACCTGGCAGGTCCTTGCACGGGTGGACATCCACCTGCACGACCTGCGCGCCCTCGGACAGCGCGCGTTCGGCGCACGCCGCGCCGATTCCCGACGCAGCGCCGGTCACCACGATCACCCGCCCAGCCAGCCGCATCCGAACCTCCGATCTCCAGCAAGCCAGTCGAGCGAATTGCTCGTAATTTACGAATTAATATTGACAGTACCGGCGACCGGTTGCAAGATCCATCGCAACGAAAGGCACCTCACCCGGCGTACACCATCAAGGGGATTTCCATGGCAGACATGTCTCGTCGTAACTTCCTGCGATCGGCCGGGATGCTGGCCGGCGGCCTCGCCGCGACCCCACTGCTGGCGGCGTGCGGGGACGGTGGCAAGTCCAAGGCCACCCAGTCCGGTGCGGTGAAGCTGGACTTCTGGACGCACGACCCGGCGTACGTGAAGACCTACACCGCCTCGGCGAACGCGGCGAACGCCGCCAAGGCGTACCCGTTCACGTTCTCGCTCGGCGTCACGTCGCTGGCCGCCGACGCGGTGGTGACGAAGCTGATCGCGCAGGCCCAGGCGAAGAAGGGCACCCCGGACATCGCCGGTCTCGAGGTCAGCCAGTTCCCGCGGATGATGAAGCAGAACATCGCTCCGTCGGTGCTCGTCGACTGGTCCGCGGAGCTCAGTGACGAACAGAAGGGCGATCTGCTGCGGCTCGCCGACTACAGCGTCGACGGCAAGGCCTACGCGCTCGAGTCCGACACCTGCCCGACCGTCCTGTACTACCGCCACGACCTGTTCAAGAAGTTCGGTATCCCCGAGGACGTGGGGACCTGGGAGGAACTGCAGTCCGCAGGCAAAGCCGCGCTCCGCGCCGGGAAGACGTTCGGCGTCTGCTGCAACGGCGAACCCGGAGCGGCGCTCGGCACGTTCCGTCAGCTGTACCAGCAACGTGGGCTCAACCTGTTCGACGCCGACGGCAAGCCCACCATCGACACCCCGGAGGCGGTGGAGGTCATCCAGTTCATGACCGACTCGCTGAAGAACGGGCTGTTCACGATGGTTCCGGACCCGTACGGCGCGCCGAATGCGGCGGCGCTGAAGTCCGAGAAGCTGATCGCGACCTTCATGCCGGACTGGTACAACGTCTACGGGCTGCAGGCGAACGTGCCGAACCAGAAGGACCGCTGGCGGATCCGTACGCTGCCGAAGTTCAGCGCCGGCGGTGGTGTCGGGGCGGCCCTCGGCGGCACCGGGTTCGCGGTGGTGAAGGACAAGCCGAACACCCAGGCGGCGATCGACCTGGTGAAGTACACCTACCTCACCAAGGCCGGCCAGTTGCTGCGCTTCAAGACCGGCGGTTATCTGCCGACCATGAAGTCGTTGTACGAGGCACCGGAGTTCGTCGAGTACGCCGACCCGTACCTCGGCGGCCAGAAGGTGTTCCCGATCTACAAGCAGGTGGCCGCACAGGCTCCGGCGTTCCATCAGAGCGCCGACGCGACCAAGCTGATCGACGCCTTCGGGGGAGCGATCCAGAAGGCGCAGACGGGGGCGATCAGTGCCTCCAAGGCGGTCAAGGACGCGATGGCGGCGTACGAGAGCCAGACGAAGTGAGCGACACCCTGTCGATGACGAAGCGCGCCCGTCCCGCCGGGCGGGGCTCCGCCACGGATCCGCCGGTCCGCCGGCGGGCCCGGGTCGGCCCGCGGATCGCGCCGTACCTGTTCATCTCGCCGTTCTACATCCTGTACGCCCTGTTCCTGGTCGTCCCGATCGGCGTCGGCGCCTATCTGTCGTTCACCGAGTGGGGTGGTTTCGGGTCGCCGCAATGGGTCGGGTTCGCGAACTTCAGCCGCTTGTTCTCCGACGCCGATTTCTTCCAGTCACTGCGCAACACCTCGATCTATGTCGCGCTCAGCGTGGCGGTGATCGTTCCGGTGTCGCTGCTCGTCGCGCAGGCCCTGAACGCCCGCGGGCTACGCGGGCGGGACATGTTCCGGCTGATCTACTTCACCCCGGTCGTGCTGTCGCCGATCATCATCGCGCTGGTCTTCCAACTGCTGTACGACAAGAACTTCGGGTTGATCAACGCCGTACTGAAGGCCGTGTTCGGGTTCGGCGGGATCGACTGGCTGGGAAGTCCGGGCTGGGCGAAGGTCAGCGTTTCGATCCTGGTGATCTGGCGCTGGACCGGGTACCTGACGATCTTCTTCCTGGCCGGCCTGCAAGCCGTCCCGCGGGAGCTGTACGAGGCGGCCGAGGTGGACGGCGCCGGACCGGTGGCCAGGTTCTGGCACGTGACGATGCCGTCGCTGCGGCCGGTGACCGCGTTCGTGGTCGTGGTCGTCCTGGTCGGGTCGGCGCAGATCTTCGAGGAGCCGTACCTGTTGACGGCCGGTGGGCCCGACGGCGCGACCATGTCCGTCGCCCAGTTCGTCTACCGGGCCGCCTTCCAGCGGCAGGAGATCGGGTACGCCGCCGCGTCCGGCTTCACGTTGTTCGTCATCGTGTTCGTGCTCGGGCGGCTGGCCAACTGGGCACTCGGCGTCGGAAGGAAGAGCTGATGGCCTCGGCAACTCGCGCACCCGCCGCCGGCCCCGACGGCACTGCGCGGCCGGGCCGGTTCCGTCGGCCGAGCGCCGGCAGAGTCGCCCTGTACGCGTTCCTGATCCTGCTCGCCGCGATCTTCGTCCTGCCGATGCTCTGGGCGCTGTCGGCGTCCTTCAAGGAACGCAGCGACATCTTCCAGTACCCACCGAAGCTCCTCCCGTCACCGGCCACGTTGGTCAACTACGTCCACCTGATCGAGCAGCAGCCGTTCGTGAGCTGGTTCTACACGACGCTGATCGTCGCGGTGGCGTCGACGGCGGTCGCCGTGCTGGTGTGTTCGCTGGCGGGTTTCGCGTTCGCGAAGTACCGCTTCCGGGGCAAGGGCACGCTGTTCGACATCATGTTCTCGTCGCTGGCCGTCCCGTACGCCGTCGTCGTACTGCCGCTGTTCGTCGTCCTGACCAAGACCGGGCTGACCGAACCGTTCTTCGCGATGATCGTGCCCTGGGTGGCGCCGGCCTTCGGGATCTTCATGATGCGGCAGTACATCGAGCAGACCGTTCCGGACGAGATCATCGAGGCCGGCCGGATCGACGGCTGCACCGAGTTCGGCATCTTCCTGCGCCTGGTGCTGCCGCTGTTGCGTCCCGCGCTCGGAGCGTTGGCGGTGTGGAACTTCCTGAACAGCTACAACACGTTCCTCTGGCCGCTGATCGTGGTGTCCGACCCGCACCGGTACACCCTGGCGCTCGGTCTCGCGACCGTGTACGGCGCTCAGAGCCACCAGGTCGACCTCGTGCTCGCCGGATCGGTGCTCGCCGCGATCCCGTCGCTGGTCGTGTTCATCATGCTTCGCAAACAACTCCTCGACGGGCTGACGGCAGGATCGGTGAAGAACTGAGATGACGGACGTGAGCACGGTGCTGTCGCTCAAGACGACGGCACGACCTCGGCAGGACCACGCGGTCGTGATGGGCGACCAGCAGCTCGGTGCGAACAGCCAGTACCTCGTGCGCGACGGCCGGCCGTGGATCCCGGTGATGGGCGAGTTCCACTTCAGCCGATATCCGGCCGACGAATGGGCCGGCGAGTTGCGCAAGCTGCGCAGCGGCGGGATCACCGTCGTCTCGACGTACGTGCTGTGGCATCTGCACGAAGAGGTCCAGGGGCAGTTCGACTGGTCCGGCGACCTGGATCTGCGGCGGTTCGTCGAGGAATGCCGGGACGCCGGCCTCGCCTTCTGCCTGCGGATCGGGCCGTGGGGGCACGCCGAGGCCCGGTACGGCGGGTTCCCGGACTGGCTGATGGCGGCCGACTGCACGCCGCGGACCGACGATCCCGCCTATCTCGCGTTCGTCGAGCCGTTCTACCGGCAGATCGCGGCCCAGATCGACGGGCTGCGGTACGACGAGGGTGGTCCGATCATCGCCGTACAGATCGAGAACGAGCTGTACGAGGAGCCTGCGCATCTGGAGACGCTGAAACGGATGGCTCGGGACGCGGGCATCGATGCGCCGTTCTGGACTGCGACCGGGTGGGGGCACGCCCAACTGCCCGACGGGGAAGTCCTCCCGCTGTTCGGTGGGTACAGCGAAGCCGCCTGGGACAGCGCGGACGCCGCGTGGCCGCAGCAGAGCCGGGCGCACTACTTCTTCAGTGCCGGGCGGGACGACGATTCCATCGGAGCCGATCTGCGCGACCCGGAGGCCATCGCTCTCGCGCGGCAACAGCCGGTGATGGACGTGACGGCGTACCCCTTCGCCACCTGTGAACTGGGCGGGGGAATGTACACGTCGTACCACCGCAGACCGTGGGTGCAACCTACGGATCTGTCGGCTTTGTCGCTGGTGAAGATCGGCAGCGGGTCGGTGTGGCAGGGGTTCTACATGTACCACGGTGGGACCCAGCGGATCGGCCAGGAGACGACGTTCCAGGAATCCCACGCCACCGGCTACCCGAACGACTGCCCGGTTCGTACGTACGACTTCCAGGCGCCCGTGGGCGAGTTCGGTCAGCTGCGGCCGCACTGGGCGCTGCTGCGGCGCCAGGCGAACTGGCTGAGCACGATGGGCGCGGAACTCGCGCCACTCGAACTCCAGCTGCCCGACGATGCGCCTGCGGACACCGCGAATACCCGTGACCTGCGTTGGTGCGTGCGGACGGACGGCTCCGACGCCTATCTGTTCGTCAACAACTATCAACCGGTCGAGACGTTGCCCGATCACGACGGGGTGCAGTTCGAGGTGCAGGTCGGCGGCCGGCAGGTCGTCGTACCGGATCGTCCTGTCACGATCGGCTCGGGTGCGCACTTCGCGTGGCCGTTGGCCATCACGATCGGCGGTATCCGGCTGCTCGGTCTGACCGCGCAGGTCCAAGGACTCGTCGAGCTCGACGACGGCCCGTTGCTGGTCTGCTTCCAGACCGCGGGAATCGCAGTCGGGTTCCAGGTCGAGGCGGCGGCCGTCGAGACGGTGACGGGCGCGGGAACAGCTACGACCGAGGACGACCTGATCCGCGTCGGTGAGCTCACCCCGGGCCCTGACTGCATGGTCGTACTGGCAGGACCTGCATCGACAGTACGGATTCTGGTCCTGGACGAGGTGTCGTCGTGCCAGGCATCCATCGAGGACCTGGCCGGGCGGCCGCGGTTGGTGATCAGTTCGGTGCCCGCGATCGGTACCGGTGACGGTCTCGAACTGCAGCCTTCGCAACCGGCGTCGTCCACGGCGACGCTGCGGATCATCCCACCGGCGCCGACCGCCGGTACTGTCGAGGTGGCGCTGCCGTGCCAGACGCCGACCGAGATCAGTGCCACGCTCGTCCGGCCGGCGGGGAGGTGGGCGCCGACGATCGACGAGCGGACCGGTCGCGCCTCGGCTCCCATTGACGAGGACTTCGCGGCGTCCGCTGCGGTGTTTACCCTTTCGATTCCACGTGAGGCGATCGCCGAGGACTTCGAGACGCTGCTCGAGCTCGACTGGGTCGGCGACGTCGGCAGGCTGTACGTCGGTGGCGAGCTGGTCGCCGACCACTTTTGGTTCGGGCCCCGGTGGGAGATCGGCCTGCGCCGACTGGCAGCCCGCTTCACCGGAGACACTCTCGACCTCAGACTCGAACTGTTGCCGTGGCATCGCGACGCACCCGTGTTCGTGTCCGAACCGGCGCGGACGCTGCTCGCCGACTGCCGCACCGAACACGTCGCCGACCCCGCATCGCAACTGCTCGCGCTTCGGTCGGTACAGCTCAAACCGCAGCCGGTGACGCGGCTCGTCGTTCATTCAGAGGACCGTCCGATCAAGGAGCCATCGCGGTGAACACTCCGCTCGTACCCGAGAAGCTGACCATCACGCTGTGGGACTTCAGCTGGTACACCCGCACCGGGCCGGGCCAGGCGTTCGAAGACCTCGACCGGGCGTTCGCCGAGGCCGTCGAGCGCGGCTACAACACGGTGCGGATCTGTGCGATGCCGTTCCTGCTGTTCGGATCCGGCCTCCCGACCGACGACCTGGCGTTCCAGGGCCTCGGCGGCGAGTATGCCCAGCGCACCCGGTGGTACGACCTCGCACCGTCCAAGGGGCTGGACGGCCGGAGGCACCTCGTGGCGTTGTTCGAGGCCGCGAAGCGCCACGACTGCTACGTCATCTTGTCCAGCTGGGAGTTTCAGCAGAGTTCCTCGATGTCCGCCGACCGGCGGTGGTGGGACGCGTTGCGGAGCGTGCCACCACAGGACCGCACCACGGTCCTCGCCGACAGCCTGGCGGACATGGTCGACTTCCTTGCCGAGCGCAACCTTTCGGACCGGGTCGCGTTCGTCGAGCTGCACAACGAGGTACAGCTCGGCTACCTCGCCGACGTACTGCCGACCGGAACGACGCACCGCGTCGTCGGGCTGCGGGAGTCGCTCGAGCGCGGCATCGACCGGTTCAAGGGTCGTCGGCCGGAGATGCCGGTGACCGTCAACTACGCAAGAGTTCCGGTCGGCGAACTGCGTGGCTTCCCACGCAACGCCGACGTCGCGGTCTTCCATCCCTATGTGTACGGCGTACTCGACGAACTCCTCGACGTCTTCGCGCTCCGCGATCCCGGCCGGCCGTTCCCGCAGGAGCTCGCCCACCGCGAGCTGCTGCGCGCCGGTGCGCCGGATCTCGGCGAGTGGGCACCTCCGGCCGAGGACCGGTGGCGGCTCGAGGCGACCATCGTCGGACAGCGAGAGGTGTACGTGCACGACTGGTGCGATCCCGAGAAGTGGGATCGCTGGCTGTACGAGCGGTACTCGCTCTTCGCCTCCCAGATGGAGTCCGTTCTCGAGCTGTGGATCGACGCGGCCGCGGACACTGCGGCGCGGCACGACGTACCGCTCGTGTTCGGTGAAGGCTGGGTCGGCTACACGCCGCTGCACGGCCGGTTCGAGGAGGGGCCGGTCGGTGCCGAGATCTGCCGCCGCGCTGCCAGGCTCTCCGCCGCGGCCGGTGCGTGGGGCACGATCGTCTGCTCCAACGCCGCGCCGCACCACCCGATGTGGAACGACGTCGCACTGCAGCAGGAGGTGAACGCGATCTTCCGAGGTGCTACCTCCAGTTGACCTCGGTTGATTGCAGCCAGGTCCAGCTGCGGGCGCGCCACGCGGGAGATTGCTGGGCGAGGCGTGCGGCGTACTCGGACCAGCTGGTAGCGGTCTGGTGTGACCAGGCTTTCTCGGCAAGGCCGGGGATGCGAGGCAGGAGCAGGAGTTCCAGGTCCTCGGAGCTGGTGACGGTCTCGCACCAGATCGCGGCCTCGATGCCGGCGATCTGGTCGACGCTCTCGATGCCGGGCAGGCCGGCCGGGTCCCACGAGACGCCGTGCTCGATCGACGCCGCGCCGTAGAACCGGAGGCCGAGGCGCTCGCGGGCCTTCTCCTGCTCGGGATCGGCCGACGCGTCCGCGTGCGGGCGGTCGAAGTACAGCCAGGTGACCGGCGAGATGATCAGCTTCGCGCACTGTTCGAGGGCCTTCGGAGCGTCGTACTTCGCTTTGCGCAGCGCCTCGGCCAGCACCGGCAGCAGGTCCGCGGGTGGCGTCGGTGCGTCCGGGTTCTCCGGCATTTTGTCGAGGTCGAGGTCCAGCCAGTACTGCACGACGTCCTCGGTGCCGAGCTTCGCGCGGGCGATCTCCTGCCAGCCGACCACCTTCTTGCCACGAGCCCGCACCAGTGCCGAGGTTCGCTCGACGAACGCCGCGTGGTCCTCCTCGGCCATGCTCCAGGTCTCGTCGCCGCCGATGTGGACGTAGGCACTCCGCGGGAACTGCGGGATCACCGCATCCAGCACGTCCTCGACGAACGCCCAGGTCTCGTCGCGCGCGGGGTCCAGGGTGCCGAGGTGCAGCTGATCGCCGTTGCCGAGGTCGATCGTCTGCGGCTCCGCCGGCCCGAGCTCCGGGTACGCCGTGAAGACGGCCGCCGTGTGCCCGGGCATGTCGATCTCGGGTACGACGGTCACGTACCGGTCGGCCGCGTACGCGACGAGCTCGGCCACCTCCGCCCGGCTGTAGTACCCACCGGGCCGATCCCCGATCGCGCCAGCCGCCCCCACCTCGGTCAGCGCCGGACGCGAAGGCACCTCGACCCGCCAGCCCTGGTCGTCCGTCAGGTGCAGATGCAGCACATTGAGCTTGTACAGACTGAGCATGTCGATGATCCGGCGTACCTCGTCGGGGCCGTGAAACGTCCGTACGACGTCGAGCGACAACCCTCGCCACGCAAACCGCGGCCCGTCGACGATCCGGGCCGCCGGCAACACCGCCGTACCGTCCTGCACCTGCGCGGAGATGAGCTGCCGCAGCGTCGTCAACCCGCGATGCACCGCCTCCGCCGTCGGCCCCCAGACCCGCACGCCCTCAGCGGTCACCTCCACACCGTGGCGCTCGTCGACAGCCGAGCCGTCAGCACGAAGCCCAGCGGCAGGCGGAACCTCGTCGAGCCCGTCGTCAGCAAGCGCGACGGTGATGCCCGGCGCCGCCTGCGTACTGAGCGCAAGACCGCAATCGAGCCGCACGTCCTCGACAAACCGCCCGACAACACCGGCCAGCTCAGCCGCCTCCACAACGACACCGAACCCACCGCCCAACGAGAAAGCGCCGTCATGCGTAGTGGTCGTCATCGGCAGGGGGATCACGGGAGGGGTCATCCCACGAGTCTGCAGCGGATCGCCAGGCCATCACAATCGCAGCCGGGCGCGCCGCCCGCGCTCAGGTCCGATCCGATCGGCGAATTGCGATGGCCCTGGGATCCGCATCACCGCGCGCGGTGGTGTTCGGCCAGGGTTTTGAGGTAGAGGGCGCTGGACTTGGGGGTGCGGGTTTGGGTTTCGTAGTCGACCCGGATGACGCCGAAGCGTTTGGCGTAGCCGTAGGCCCATTCGAAGTTGTCCATCAGGGACCAGGCGAGGTAGCCGCGGATGTCGGCGCCCTGGGCGATGGCGTCGGCCACGGCGTTCAGGTGGGAGGTGAAGTACGCCGTACGGTCGGTGTCGTCGACGAAGCCCGCGGCGTCGGGGACGTCGTCGAAGGCGGAGCCGTTCTCGGTGACGACCATCGGCAGGCCGGGGTAGTCGCGGGCGATGCTGAGCAGGAGCTCGGTGAACCCTTCGGGCACGATCTCCCAGTCCATCGCGGTGCGCGGCTTGCCGAGCGGTACGTCGCGACTCACCGGGAGACCGTTGGCGTCGACGGTGCTGCCGTCCTCGGCGTACCCGGTGAACTTCTGGCTGAAGTAGTAGTTCACCCCGAGTACGTCGATCGGCGCCGAGATGATGTCCAGGTCGCCGTCGGCGATCGGCAGCTCGGCGCCTTCACGGGCGAGGTCCGCGACGACGTCGGCCGGGTAGCGACCGTGGACGAGCGGGTCGAGGTAGATCCGCCGGCCCATGCCGTCCGCTCGTCGCGCCGCGTCGACGTCGGGTTCGGCGTCGCTGGCCGGGTACGCCGTCGCGACGTTCAGCGTGATCCCGATGTCCAGCGGACGGGTCGACGCCGCGCGCAGCTGCTGGGTGGCGAGTCCGTGGCCGAGGAGCAGGTGGTGGACGGCGGCGATCGCGGCCGGGTACTCGCGCCGGCCCGGGGCGTGCGCGCCGTACGCGTACCCGAGCATCGCCGAGCACCACGGCTCGTTCAGCGTGGTCCAGGTGCTGACCCGGTCCTGCAACGCGTCGAACACCAGCATCGAGTACTCCGCGAACCGGTACGCCGTGTCGCGCTCCGGCCAGCCGCCCGCGTCCTCGAGCTCCTGCGGCAGGTCCCAGTGGTACAGCGTCACCCACGGGTCGATGCCCTGGGCAAGCAGTTCGTCGACCAGCTTGTCGTAGAACCCGATCCCCGCCGGGTTCACCGGGCCCTTGCCGCGCGGCTGGACCCGTGGCCAGGCGACCGAGAACCGGTAGGTGTCCAGGCCGAGGTCCTTGATCAGGGCAACGTCCGCCGGCATCCGGTGGTAGTGGTCGCAGGCGATGTCGCCGGTGTCGCCGTTGTCGATCGCGCCCGGCACCCGGCAGAACGTGTCCCAGATCGACGGCGTCCGCCCGTCCGCGCTCACCGCGCCCTCGATCTGGTACGCCGACGTCGCCACGCCCCAGCGGAAGTGGGCCGGGAGCCTGGTGACCAGCGCCTCAGGAGTGCTCATGTTCGCCTTTCTAGGCTGTGCGGCCGGGAAGCCAGCACGCGACGGATCGGTCGGGGTCGTTGCGTGCCGACGGGATTCCCAGCACGGGGATCTCGGTCGAGCAACGGTCGAACGCTTGGGGGCAGCGCGGATGGAAAGAACATCCCGTCGGCATGCCGCGCAGATCGGGCGGCGAACCCGGTATCCCGGCCAGCTCGCGCCGTTCTCCTCGCAAGGCAGGGAAGGATTTCAGCAGGCCCTCGCTGTAGGGGTGCAGTGAGTCGGTGTACAGGTCCTTCGACGCCGCCTGCTCCACGATGCGGCCGCCGTACATGATCGCGATCCGGTCCGAGAACTCGACCAGCAGCGACAGGTCGTGGGTGATGAACAGCACCGAGAACCCGAGCCGCTCGCGCAGTTCGACCAGCTGGGCGAGGATCTGCCGCTGCATCACCACGTCCAGCGCGGTGGTCGGCTCGTCCATGATCACGACCTGCGGCTCGAGGACGAGCGCCATCCCGATCATCACCCGCTGCCGCATCCCGCCGGACAGCTGGTGCGGGTACGCGTCCATCCGGTCCGCGGAAATGCCGACGAGTTTCAGCATTTCCTGAGCCCGCGCGGTCCGGGCCCGCGGGGAGAGTTGCGGCTCGTGGGCCTTGATCACGTCGAGCATCTGGGTGGAGACCTTGTGCACCGGGTTCAGCGAGTTCATCGCGCCCTGGAACACGATCGACGTCTCCGCCCAGCGGAACTTCCGCAGTTCCGCGTCGGACAGCGCCATCACGTCGTACGCGTCGCCCGACGGCGGGTGGTAGATCACCGACCCGCTGCTGATCACCCCGGGTGGAGGCAGCAGCCGCGTCACGCCGTACGCCAGCGTCGACTTCCCGCTGCCGCTCTCGCCGGCGAGCCCGAGTACTTCGCCACGGTGCAATGTCAGCGTCACGTCGCGCACCGCTTGCACGGCCGAGGCGCCGAGCCCGTAGTCGACGTGGAAGTTCTTGATCTCCAGCACCGGCCTGGTCATTGGGCCTCCCGGCCTGGACTGAGGAGCGTAGGGAGCGCAGCGACTGGAGCGACGAGGGAAGGCCGGGAGTTCCAGCCCAATGACCCGCCGAGCGGTAGCGAGGCAATGTGCACTGTCACGCGACCTCCTCCTCACGGCGCCGTACGACGGGAGTCACCGGCTCAGCCTTGGACGAAAGAACCGGCGTGAATCCGACCCGCATCCGTACCGACCGCCCGTCCTTCGTCTTCACCCGGGTGTGGCCGCTAGAGCGCAGCCGCGGGCTGACGAACTCGTCGATGCCGAAGTTGACCAGCGACAGCGCCGTACCGAGGACCGCGATCGCGAGGCCGGCCGGGACGAACCACCACCACGCGCCCTGGGCCAGGGCCTGCTGCGACTGCGCCCAGAACAGGATCGTGCCCCAGTTCCACTCCGAGATCGTCGAGATGCCGATGAACGCCAGCGTGATCTCGGACATCACCGCGAAGATCACCGTGCCGACGAAACCGGACGCGATGATCGCGGTCAGGTTCGGCATGATCTCGAAGGTGATGATCCGCCAGGTGCTCTCGCCGGTCGCCCGGGCCGCCTCGACGTAGTCGCGCCGGCGCAACGACAACGTCTGCGCCCGCAGCACGCGCGCACCCCAGGCCCACGAGGTGAAACCGATGACCAGGGCAACCATCAGGTCACCGGCCGACGGGATCGTCGAGGCCACGATGATGATCAGCGGCAGCGCCGGAATCACCAGGAAAACGTTTGAGAGCGCGGACAGGCTGTCGTCCGCCGCGCCGCCGAGGAAGCCCGCGCTGACCCCGATCAGGATCGACAGCGCGGTCGCGACCAAGCCGGCCAGCAGGCCGACGAACATCACGCCGCGGGTGCCGACGAGCACCTGGCTGAAGATGTCCTGCCCGAGATGCGTCGTACCGAACCAGTGCTTGCCCGACGGCGCCTGGATCAGGTCGCTACTGCGGGCGGACGGGTCGTACGGCGCGATCCACGGGCCGATGATCGCGATCAGGCAGAAGAACGCGAGCACGACCAGGCCGGTGGCGGCCTTCGGGTTCGCGACGAACCGCAACCGGCGGCGTTTCGCCGCCGCCGGCACGACCTCAGGACCTTCCGGAGTGACCGCGGTGATGGTGCTGGTCGGTGCGGACATCGTCAGCCCTCCTTCCGGGTGCGCGGGTCGAGGAGCAGGTACGCGACGTCGGCGAGCAGGTTGGCCACCAGGACCGACAGCGTGATCACCAGGAACACGCCCTGCATCAGCGGGTAGTCCTTGGCGCCGACGGCCTGGAACAGGTTGTAGCCGATGCCCGGGTAGGAGAAGACGATCTCCACCAGCAGCGTGCCCCCGACGATGAAGCCGAGCGACAACGCGAACCCGGACACGTTCGGCAGCAGGGCGTTGCGTGCCGCGTAGCTGACCATCACCCGGCGCTCCGGCAGGCCCTTCGCGTGTGCAACCGTGATGTAGTCCTCCGAAGCGACCGTCACCATCATGTTCCGCATCGTCAGGATCCAGCCGCTGACCGAGGAGATCAGGATCGTGATCGCCGGCAGCAGGCTGTGCTGTACGGCGCTGCCGATGAACCCGGCGGTCCACGACGGCACCAGGCCCGGCTCGTAGCCGCCCGACGACGGGAAGAAGCTGTCCGGGCCGGCCAGTACCGCGATCGCGAGCAGGCCGAGCCAGAAGTACGGGATCGACGACAGGAACGTTGTCACCGGCAACAACCCGTCCATGATCGACCCGCGCCGCCAGCCGGCGAGGACGCCCAGCGAAGTACCGATCATGAAGCTGGCGAACGTCGTGATGCCGACCAGCGCGATCGTCCACGGAAGGCTCTGCTTGAGGATCTCCGACACCGGCGTCGGGAAGAACGTGAACGACAGCCCGAGGTCGCCGTGGAACACCTGGCCCCAGTAGTCGACGTACTGGCTCCAGAGCGAAGCATTCTTGTCCAGGCCGAACAGCACGTACAGCGACTGGATCGCGTCGGTGCTCATCTGGCCCTGGAACTTGTTGATCAGCGACGTCACCGGGTCGCCCGGGATCAGCCGCGGGATGAAGAAGTTGATGGTCAGCGCGGCCCAGGCCGTGAAGACGTAGAACGCCAGCCGCTGCAGGAGAAACTTCACTTCGACGTCCCTTCCTCGTAGAGCCAGCAGGCGGCCCAGTGGCCCGCGGCAGGCAGCTCGAAGCGGGGTGGCAGTTCGGTCGAGCACTTCGGCATCGCGTGCACGCAGCGCGGGTTGAACCGGCAGCCGCCGGGCGGCGCGATCAGGCTGGGCGGTTCGCCGCCGGCCTGGTCCTCGGGCGTGCTCAGCACCCCGAGCCGGTCGGGATCCGGAGCGCTCTCGATCAGCAGTCGCGTGTACGGGTGCGCCGGGTTCTGCGTGACGGTCTCGGAGTCGCCGCCCTCGACCATGCGTCCGGCGTACATCACCAGCGTCTCGTCGGCGAAGTACCGGGCCGACGCGATGTCGTGGGTGATGTAGAGGATGGCGAGGTCGAGCCGCTCCTTCAGGTCCCGGAGCAGGTTCAGTACGCCGAGTCGGATCGACACGTCGAGCATCGACACCGGCTCGTCCGCGAGCAGCGCCTCGGGATCGGCGCCGAGCGCCCGCGCGATCGACACCCGCTGCCGCTGCCCACCGGACAGCTCGTGCGGGAACTTGTCGAGATAACGCTCCGGGGGAGTGAGTTGCACCTGCTCCAGCAGCGCGCGCAGGTTCTCCTCGAGATCACCCGCACGCCCGTGGATCTTCAGAGAACGTGTGAGGTGGTACCGCACGGTGTGCGTCGGGTTCAGCGAGGCGAACGGGTCCTGGAAGATCAGCTGGACCTTGCGCGCGTACGCACGGAACTTCCGCCCGCCGCGCACCGTGACCGGCTCGCCGTGCAGCCGGATCTCGCCTGCGGTCCGCCCGTACAGCTGGGCGAGCAGCCGCGCGACCGTCGACTTGCCCGACCCGGACTCGCCGACCAGCGCGGTCACCCGGCCCCGGCGCAGCGTGAGCCGGACGTCGTCCACCGCGTGCACTGCCTTCTCCGAGCGGGACAGCAGGTCGCGGATTCCCCGCCGTACCGGAAAGTGCTTGGTGAGGCCCTCGGCCTCCAGAACAACCTCGGTCTCGGTGACCGTCATCAGTCTCTCCTCAAGGCGACGGCGCCAGGCCACTGCTCGTCGAACAGAGCCTGGCGCCGTACACCGCTGTTACTGGCTGCCGGCCGGCTTCAGGTTCAGGACGATCTGCAGAGCGTTCTGCTGGGTCGGCTGCGCCGGCCCGTACTGGTTCTGCTCGTCGGGCCAGCCGACCCAGTTCTTGGTGCTGTAGAGACCGCCGACGTTGGACGCCGAGGTGGGGATGATCGGCATCTGCTCGACCATGATCTTCTGCAGCGTGTTCAGCGCGGTCGTCCGGGTCGCGTCGTCCGCGGCGTTCGCGTACGCCTCCAGCGCCTTGGTCGCTTCGGGGCTGTTGAAGCGCCCGTAGTTGCCGCTCACGCCGCCCTTGCCGACCGGCTTCAGGATCTTCCCGTCCATGATGTTCTGGTAGATGTCGTACGGCGTCGCGCCGCCGTTCGTCCAGTGCATCGCGGCGTCGAAGTTGCCCTCGTCGATGTTCTTGAACCAGGCGTCCTGGTTGGCCTTGTCGACGGTTGCCTTGATCCCGATCGTGGACAGGTTGTCCTTGATGATCTCGAGGTCGGTGATGTAGTCGGACCAGCCGGCCGGGTCGGTCAGCGTGATGGTCACAGGCTTCCCGGTCGGGTCCAACAGCGCGTCACCCTCGAGCTTGAAGCCCGCGTCGGTGAGTTCCTTCTTCGCGGCGTCCACGTCCACCTTGTGCTTGAGGTCCTTGTACTCCGGGGCGATGAAGGACTCACCGGCCGGCGTCGGGATGCCGGTCATCGACTCGACCTTCGGGTAGAAGTACCCGGCCTCGCCCTGGTTGAAGATGTCGTCGCGGTTGATCACCAGGTTCATCGCGCGCCGCAGGGCCGGGTTGTCGAACGGCTTGCGGGTGGTGTTGATCCACAGGCCGTGGATGCCGAGGTTCGCCGGGAACCACAGCTTGTGGTTCTTCGGGTCCTTGTTCTGGTAGACGGCCTTCACGTTCGGGACGAAGACGAAGCTCCACTCCGACGAGCCGTTGGCCAGCGCGGTGGTCTGCGCGTTGTTGTCGTTGTACGACGTGTACCGCAGCTCCTTGACCTTCGGGAGATCCTGCCAGTACGAGTCGCGCAGCGTCAGCGTGGTGGTCTGCGGGGTGAACGACTTCACCGTGTACGGGCCGGTGCCGATCGGGTTCTTCAGGGTGTCCTGGCTCGGGTCCTTGATCGTCGACCACTGGTGCTTCGGGATCACGAACACGGTCAGGATCTTGTTCTGGTTGGTGAACTGCGACCGGGTGAAGGTCAGGTCGACCTTGTTGCCGGACGCGGTGATCGTGCCGTACGGGATCGCGTCGGAGTTCAGCGCCTCGTTGTCCTTGCGGATCTGGAACGAGTACGCGACGTCGTCGGCGGTCATCGGCTGACCGTCGGAGAACTTCACGCCGTCCCGGATCGTCAGCGAGAGCTTGGTGTAGTTGGCGTCCCACTTCCACTCGGTCGCCAGCCACGGCTTGCCCGGCTCGGTCGGCTTGATCCCGTTGATCATCACCAGCGGCTCGAAGATCATCCAGCGGTAGCCCAGCGAGGCGCCCGAGGAGGAGCCGAGGAACGGGTTGTGGTTCTCGGTCTGCGGACCGTTCGGCATGCCGACGTTCAGAACGGTCGCGCCGGTGCTCGCGGCGCTGTTCGTGGTCTTCCCGTCCCCGTTGCTACAGGCAGCCAGGGTGGCTGCCGCGAGCAAGCCCGCGAGGGCCAGCGCGACGCTACGTCGTGCTCGCATCGGTTCCTCCTGTGAATCTGTTGGCGGATGCTCGCCCCTGAGCCGGGCGAGCGACTGCATCGTGGCGTGAGAACGCTCTCATGGGAAGAGCGGACGCCTTAACGGATCGATATCGAGGGGTACGCCGGCGGCGGAGCAGGGGCAGCTGCCCCGCCACCGGAGCCTTAGCGGGACCGTGTCTTCGGGGCGGTTCGGGTCCGGTTCTTCGGGGCGGTCGAGCTGCGGACGATCAGGGTCGTCGGCAGCACTTGGGGGGTGTCCGGCAGCGGGGTGCCGCCGAAGTAGTCCATCAGCATCCGGGCCGCGGCCTGACCCATCTGGCGCATCGGCTGATGCACCGTGGTCAGTGGCGGCTCGGTGTGCTCGGCGTACGGGATGTCGTCGAACCCGACCACCGACACGTCGCCCGGCACGTTCCGCCCGGTCTCCCGGACGGCCTGGACGGCACCGCCGGCGGAGAGGTCGTTGTGGGCGAAGACCGCGTCGAACTCGAGTCGCTGCTCGAGCGCGTGCTGGACGCCGTGGCGCCCGCTGTCGTAGGTGAAGTCGCCTTCGAACACGAGTCTCGGGTCGAGCTCGATGCCGGCCGCCGCGTAGGTGTCGCGGAAGCCGTCCAGGCGTTCGTGGGTACAGCCGAAGCGCTCGACGCCGGTGACCACCAGGGGTCGCCGACGGCCGAGCTCGATGAGGTGCCGGGCGGCGGACTCGCCGCCGGCGTAGTTGGTGGTGGCGACCGACGGGAACTGTGGGCGGTGGTCGCGGTCGTCGATGAGCACGACCGGCAGGCCACGCGCGTGGAGTTGCTCGATGTAGGTGAGCGTGCCCTCCGGCTCGATCACCAGCAGGCCGTCGAACGACTGCGACGAGACCTGGGACGCGAACTGCTGCATGGATTCGGCACCCCGGTTGAAGGTGAACAGCAGCAGGCCGTAGCCCTCGCTCTCGACCACGTCGACGGCACCCTGCAGCACCTCGCCCATCCAGGGCCAGGTGAGCGACGGCACCAGCATTCCGACGATCCGGGTCCGGCCGCGGGCCAGCCCGACGGCGCGGGCGCTCGGCACGTACCCGAGTTCGTCGATCACCTGCCGGACGCGCTCGGCGGTCCGCAGGTCCAGCTCACCCTTGCCGTTGAGGACGCGCGACACGGTGGTCTTGCTGACGCCGGCACGGCGCGCGACATCGGCGATCGTGATCGACACGCTGACTCCCCTCGGGCGGTCGGGGCTGAACTGGCCGGAGCTTGCCGGAAATTGTCGGAACCGGTTTCGGAAGCGGTTCCGTAGATGAAAGCCGAGCCGGGGAGGGCTCGTCAATCACGGAGCGGTAACGAATCGCGTCTTAGTTCATGACCTGGAGGAAGGGGGATCTTCCGCCGCTGCAGGCGACGTGATGAACTCGGGGCGAGCGGCCTGCGCGGGGCCGGCTGTGTCAATCACGGTGTGAGGTCGAGGATGGAAGTACGCCGGACCACGGTGCGCGACATGCGCCGGTCCAACCGCTCGGTGATCCTCACCAGCATCTATCGCGAGGGCCCGCTGAGCCGCCAGGAGTTGACCGTCCGGACGTCGCTGAGCGCCGCGAGTGTGAGCAACCTGGTCGCGGAACTGATCGCCGAGGGAGTGGTCGAGGAGGCCGGGTCGGTCGAGTCCGAAGGCGGCCGGCCACGGGTGCTGTTGCGGGTGGCACCGACCTTCCGGTACGTCGTGGGCGCCGAGGTCGGGGAGACCCGGGTCCGGGTGGAGCTGTTCGACCTGGCGATGAACGTGCTCGCCCGGGCCGACCACCCGATCAGCTCGCCGACACCCGAGGAGGTCGTGAAGCACGTCCTGGAAGGGCTTTCGACCGTGATCGCGTCGTCCGGCGTACAGCCTTCGCAGGTTCTCGGGCTGGGCGTGGCGGTGTCCGGAGTGGTCGAGGACAACGCGGTCGTGGACGCCCAGACGCTCGGCTGGGACGCCGTACCGCTGGCCTCGATGCTTGCCGAGGGCACCGACATTCCGGTGCATGTGGACAACGGCGCGAACATGCTCGGCCAGGCGGAGATGTGGTTCGGCGCGGGGCGGGGTGCGACCGACGCGGTCGTCGCGCTGGTCGGCTCCGGGGCCGGATCCGCCTTGGTGGCCGGCGGATCCAGCTACCGCGGCGCCCGCAGCAGCGCGGGGGAGTGGGGCCACATGACGATCGTGTACGACGGTCGGCAGTGCCGCTGCGGGGCGCTCGGCTGCCTCGAGGCGTACGTCGGCGCGGAAGGCGTCCTGGACAGGTATCGGCTGGCCGGCGGCACTGTGGTCAAAGACGAAGAGGCTGCTTTCGTTGAGCTCCTGGAGTCGGACGAGGAGCCTGCGACAACTGTTGTGGCCGACACGATCGGCTACCTGGCGGCCGGCTTCGCGAACCTGGTGAACCTGGTCAATCCCGAGCGGATCGTGCTCGGCGGCTGGGCCGGGCTGCTGCTGGGGGAGAAGTACCTGGACACGCTGCGCGCCGAAGTGGGCAAGCACGCGCTCCGCCGGCCGTACGCGCAGGTGTCGATCGTGCTGTGCGAACTGGGTCGCGACGCCGTTGCCCTCGGCGCCGCGACCCTCCCCGTAGTACGGCTACTGCGCGACGGAGGCGCTGTCCGTTAGACGATCCACTTCTGGTTGGCTGTGCCGGCGCAGGTCCAGAGTTGTGTGGGTGTGCCGTTCGCGGAGTTGTTGCCGGTGACATCGAGGCACTTGTTCGCCTGTGGATTCACGAGGTCGTGCGCGGAGCTGTAGGTCCATTGCTGCGCGCCGGTTCCGTTGCAGGTCCAGAGCTGTACCTTGGCGCCGTCGGCGAGCGAGCCGGCGTTCACGTCGAGACACTTGCCGAGGGCACGGATCGTCCCGTCGCCGGGACGCGTCCACTGCTGGGCGTTCGTACCGTTGCAGTCGTACAGC
>DASXXB010000228.1:0-6200 GCA_036503355.1 Kribbella sp.
GCGAGCCAGGCGTGGACGCGGAGGTACTCGCCGGAGGTGGGCTCGTCGGCCACCTCGGGAGTGCCGATGTACGTGAGGACGCGCTTCGTCAGGCCGGCGCGGGTTTCGTCGTAGACCTCGACCGCGAAGTCGTCGCCGCCGGCTGCGCCGCGGACGAAGGAGATATAGGCCGTACGGCGACGTTCGATGAAGGCGACGAACTGCACCAGCATCTCGCGCAGCTGCTGCTCCGGAGCGAGCGCGTCGTCCGGCTTGGTGACGCGGAGCAGCCGGCGGCCGGCCGCCGAGATGACGGCGACGTAGTAGTCGCGTTTGCTGGGGAAGTAGTGGAACAGCAGTCCGCGGGAGATCCCGGCCTCACTCGCGATGGCGTCGATCGACAGCTCGTGGATCGGCTTGTCGCGCAGCATCATCAGGCCGATCTTGACCAGTTGCTTCTTGCGGTCGTCCGCTGTCAGACGGTGTTCCATCTATTGAGCATTGCTTAGATGCTGAGCTACGGTCAAGCTGAGGGAGAGGAGTCTTGATGGGGTTCGAACCTTCGGCCCGGGCTCAGGAGCTGATCGGCCGCGTGGACACCTTCCTGCGCACCGAGATCGAGCCGGTCGAGGCAGAGCTGCACAGCGCGATCCGCGCGGCGGGTGACCCCTGGCAGCCTCAGCCGATGATCAAGGACCTGCAGGCGAAGGCGCGTGCGGCCGGCCTGTGGAACCTGTTCCTGCCGCCCGCCGAGCCGGGCAACGAGCAGTACGGCGAAGGTCTGAGCAACCTCGACTACGCCCCGATCGCGGAGCTGACCGGCCGTTCGTTCATCGCGCCGTACATCTTCAACTGCAACGCGCCGGACACCGGCAACATGGAGGTCCTGCTCCGCTACGGCAACGACGAGCAGAAGAAGCGCTGGCTGGAACCGTTGCTGGACGGCACGATCCGGTCCGCGTTCTGCATGACCGAGCCGGACGTCGCCTCGTCCGATGCCACCAACATGCAGGCGACCGCGGTCCTCGACGGCGACGAGGTCGTGCTGAACGGCCGCAAGTGGTGGAGCACCGGCGTCGGCCACCCGGACTGCGAGCTGCTCATCTTCATGGGGCTGACGCAGCCGGAGGCACATCGGTACGCACGGCACACCATGGTCCTCGTCCCGCGCGACACGCCGGGCGTGAAGGTCGAGCGGATGCTGCCGACGATGAGCAGGTACGACGAGCCGCACGGGCACGGTGAGGTGTCGTTCACCGAGGTCCGCGTGCCTGCCGCGAACATCCTCGTCGGACCGGGTAAGGCCTTCGAGATCGCCCAGGGCCGCCTCGGTCCGGGGCGGGTGCACCACTGCATGCGGCTGATCGGCCTTGCGGAGAAGGCGCTCGAGCTCGCGCTCCAGCGTGGGACGAGCCGCACCGCGTTCGGCAAGCCGCTCGTCAACCTCGGCGGCAACAGGGAGCGGATCGCGGACGCGCGGATCGCGATCAACCAGGCGCGGCTGCTGGTGCTGCAGACGGCGTACCTGCTGGACACCGAAGGTCTGGTGGGCGCGTTGAGCGAGGTCAGCCAGATCAAGGTCGCCGTACCGCGGATGGCGCAGGAGGTCATCGACATGGCGATCCAGCTGCACGGTGGCGGAGGGCTGTCGGACGACTTCCCGCTGGCGGCCGCGTGGACGAGTGCGCGCGCGTTGCGGCTGGCCGACGGGCCGGACGAGGTGCATCGTGGGGTGATCGCCAGGATCGAGCTGGCGTCGTACCTGTCTGCGGTCCAGGAGGCCAAGTGAGTCGGGTTCTCGTCACCGGTGCCGCGAGCGGTCTCGGCGCGGCACTCGTTGCGCGCTTCGTTGCTGACGGCCACCAAGTCCTCAGTACGGACGTCGGGGCGGACGGTGTCCCGCCGTACCTGAAGCTCGACGTGCGGAGTCCGGAGGACTGGGACGCGGCGGTCGCCTGGTGCCAGGACAACTGGGGCGGCCTGGACATCTTGGTGAACAACGCGGGCATCGCGACCGGCGGCCGGATCGACGTCGAGACGCTCGACGAATGGGACCGCGTGGTCGACATCAACCTGATGGGCGTGGTCCGCGGATGCCGCGCGTTCGTCCCGCTCTTCAAGCGGCAGCGGTCCGGGCACATCGTCAACACGGCCTCGGCCGCCGGGCTGGTCCATCCGCCGATGATGAGTTCGTACAACACGGTCAAGGCCGGCGTGGTCGCGCTCTCCGAGACGCTCTCGCACGAGCTTCAGCCGTACGGCGTGAACGTGTCGGTGGTCTGTCCTTCGTTCTTCCGGACCAACCTCGCGGACTCGATCCGTGGCGCGGACAGCGCGATGGGCGCGACCGCACGGCAGTTGATCGAGAAGTCGCCACGATCCGCGGACGACATCGCGGCGGTCGTGGTCGCCGGCATCAAGAAGAAGCAGCACCTGATCATCCCGGACCGGCCGGCACAGCTCGCGTACTGGACGAAGCGCCTCGCGCGACCGCTGTACGACCGCCAGATGCGCAAGATCGCGGCCCGCGCCCACGAACGCGCCGAGCGCACGGCCGGAGTGCCCGACGCGGCTGGCACGGCTGACGCGAACCAAGCGGCCGACGCGGCGGGTTCGGCTGGTTCGGAGACGCGTTCTTCGGACGGGCGGTGACGGGAGTGCCGGACGGCGCTCGGGCGGTGCGGGACGAGGACGCGTTCGACGTACCGGCCGTCGACGCCTGGCTGCGGCAGCAGATCTCGTTGCCGGCTGGGTTGCCGGAGGTGAAGCAGTTCTCCGGCGGCGCCTCCAACCTGACCTATCTGCTGAGCTATCCCGAACACGACCTGATCCTGCGCCGCCCGCCCGCCGGGACGAAAGCGAAGAGCGCGCACGACATGGGCCGCGAGTTCCGGATCCAGAGCGGCCTCAAGCCGGTCTTCCGGTACGTCCCGCAGATGGTTGCCCATTGCAACGACGACGCGGTGATCGGCTCCGAGTTCTACGTGATGGAGCGCGTCGAAGGAACGATCCCCGGTCATCACCACCTGGGCGTCGACCTCAACCCGGCACAGACCCGGCAGCTGGGTTTCACGTTGATCGACACGCTCGCCGAACTGCACGCGGTCGATCCCGCGGCGGCCGGCCTCGCCGACCTCGGCCGTGGCGCGGGGTACGTCGAACGGCAGGTGACCGGCTGGTCCGAGCGCTACCGCAAGGCGAAGACCTGGAACGTGCCGAGCTACGAGCGCGTGATGGCCTGGCTCGCCGCGCATCAGCCGGCCGACGTCCGCACGTGCGTTGTGCACAACGACTTCCGGCTCGACAACGTCGTCCTGGCGCCTGACGATCCGCTGCGCGTGGTCGGCGTACTCGATTGGGAGCTTGCCACGCTCGGCGATCCGTTGATGGATCTCGGCAGTGCCCTCGCGTACTGGGTGCAGGCCGACGACGACTGGGCGTTCCGCCGGTTCAGGCTGCAGCCGTCCGATGTGCCCGGCATGCTCACCCGCGACGAGATCGTGCAGTACTACCTGAAGCAGTCGGGGCTGCCTGTGGACAACTGGGCGTTCTACGAGGTGTTCGGGTTGTTCCGGCTCGCGGTGATCGCGCAGCAGATCTACTACCGCTACCACCACAAGCAGACGCGGAACCCGCGGTTCAAGAACTTCTGGCTGCCGGTCAACCTGCTCGAGCGGCGCTGCCGCCGGATCATCCGGCAGGCGTAAGTGGCCGTCATCTACCTGATCCGCCATGCGCAGGCGTCGTTCGGGGCGCGCGACTACGACAAGTTGTCGCCGCTCGGCGAGCAACAGGCCTCGCGTCTCAGGACGACGCTGACGGACGTGCAGCCCAGCCTGGTCGTGTCCGGTTCGATGCGGCGGCACCAGCAGACGGCTTCACTGGCCGGGTTCACCGCGGAGGTGGATCCGGGGTACGACGAGTTCGATCACCAGGAGGTGATCGTCGCGCACAAACCGGCGTACAAGCGGCACGCGCTGATGGTGGCCGACCTGGCTCGGACCGGCAATCCGAAGCGGGCGTTCCAGGAGATGTTCACGGCCGCGACCCAGCGATGGATGGACGGCGGCGACGGGTACACCGAGTCGTTCGAGGAGTTCAGTGAGCGCTCGGTGGCAGCGGTACGGCGTACCGCTGAGCGGCTCGGGAAGAGCGAGACAGCAGTTGTCTTCACGTCCGGCGGGCCGATCGCGGCCGTGGTGAGCCGGCTGCTGTCCGGCGGCGACGGGCTGTGGGCGAAGCTGAACCCGGTGACGATCAACACCGCGATCACGAAAGTCGTGGCCGGGCGTCGCGGGCTGACTGTGGTGAGTTACAACGAGCACGTCCACCTCGGTTCGGACCTGCTTACCTACCGATAGGACTCGCGGATGCGACGCAACATCCTGATCACCGGTGCCAGTTCCGGTCTGGGTGCCGAAATGGCCCGGCAGTTCGCTGCGAAGGGCCACAACCTCGCGCTGACCGCACGCCGTACTGACCGGCTGGAGGCGCTGCGGACCGAGCTGGCCGACCGTTATCCACAGATTTCTGTGGTTATCCACAGCCTGGATGTGACTGACCACGACCAGGTGTTCAAGGTGTTCCGAGCGATCGACGCAGAGCTCCCGCTGGACCGGATCGTGGTGAACGCTGGGCTCGGTAAGGGCGCGCCGCTCGGCACCGGGCGGTTCGATGCGAACCGCGACACCGCGCTCACCAACTTCGTCGGCGCACTCGCCCAGGTGGAGGCGGCGCTCGAGCTGTTCCGGGCGCGGAACGCGGGCCACCTCGTCCTGATCGCGTCGATCTCCGCGCTGCGCGGGTTCCCGAAGACGGTCACGACGTACGCCGCGACGAAGGCCGGACTCGCCTCGCTCGGAGAGGGGCTACGGCTCGAGCTGATGGGCAAACCGATCAAGGTCAGCACGATCTACCCCGGATACATCCGGTCGGAGATGAACGAGCGGGTGCCGCACGCGCCGTTCATCGTCGACACGGAGCCCGGGGTGCGGGCCATGGTTGCGGCGATCGAGGCGGAGAAGGCGAAGGCGTACGTGCCGGCGCGACCGTGGTGGCCGCTCGCCCAGGTGATGCGGGTGGCGCCGCTGCCGTTGCTGAAGAGGATGATCTGAATGCGCTGGGGCCTGACCGTTCCGCTGACCGGCGTACCGCTGCGTGAGCATCGTGCGCTGATCTCGTCGCTGTTCGAGCTGGGGTACACCGATCTGTGGTCGGCGGAGGTGGCCGGCGCGGACGCGTTCACGCCGCTGGTCCTCGCGTCCGAGTGGGATTCGTCGTTGCGCCTGGGGACGGCTGTTGTGCCGGTGCATACGCGCGGGCCGGCGGCGCTGGCGATGAGTGCGGCGGCGCTGGCGGATCTCGCGCCGGGCCGGTTCGTGCTCGGGATCGGGGCGTCCTCGGAGACGATCGTGACCGGGTGGAACGGGATCGCGTACGACCCGCCGCTGGCGCGCACCCGCGACGTACTGCGGTTCCTGCGGCAGGCGTTCGCGGGTTCCCGGGTGGACGGGGAGTTCGACAGCTTCACGATCAACCGGTTCCGGTTGGAGAAGGCGCCCGACGTACCGCCAGCGATCATGCTCGCCGCGCTCCGTCCACAGATGCTGCGGCTCGCCGCGCGCGAGGCCGACGGTGCGATCACGAACTGGTTGTCCGCGGACGACGTACGACGGGTGCGGGCCGAACTGGGGCCGGACAAGGAGCTCGCCGCACGGATCTTCGTCTGCGTCACCGAGGACGCCGAGATGGCGCGCAACATCGGCCGCTTCCTGATCGCGACGTACCTGACGGTCCCCGGGTACGCCGCCTTCCACGACTGGCTCGGTCGGGGTGCGGCCATGAAACCGATGCGCGACGCCTGGGCCGCCGGCGACCGCAACGCCGCCATGGCCGCCGTCCCCGTCGACCTCATCGACGACCTGATCGTCCACGGCACCCCCGACGAATGCCGAACCCACATCAACCGCTACCTGAGCAACGGCCTCGACACCCCCATCATCGCCACCCTCCCCACCGGCACCAACCCCCTCGAAACAGCCCGCGCCCTGGCCCCCAACTAACAACCCGCACCGAAAGGACACCGCTTCGCGGCGGCTGTCTTCTGGCGCCTTCGGCGGCGCGCGAGAGGTGGTGTCGGACGGACGCGGTGGCGAAGGCGAAGCTGGTGGTGGTGCGGGCGCCGCGCCGAGAGGACGCCGCTTCGCGGCGGCTGTCTTCTG
>DASXXB010000229.1:0-2724 GCA_036503355.1 Kribbella sp.
GGCCGGTGTGGCTGGCAGCCTCAAGGCGGGATGTCGTCGATTCCGGAACTACATCCCACAATACGCCGGTTCCGACCAGAAAGCCCCTCGCGACAGTGATCGGCTTCGCCGTGCCGCCGGTGATTGGCGGCGTCGGACGGCAGCGCCGGCGCGTTGCGCAGCTATACGTTCGACTTGTTGTGCCGATCCGGTTCCGGCACTGGAGCATGACGACGTGAGAGCGAGCGATGCGGCTGAACAGGCGTCAGTTCGCGCGATGGTTGCGCAGGGCACCGAATCCACGGCGGCTGCGGCGGCGCGAGAGATGTCCAGCCATGTCATCCGAGATCACGAGGTGGTGCAGAGAAGGGCCTGGCTTCGGTCCAGATCGTGGGGTCTTCTCAGCACCGCCTGCTGCCTCGTGGTGTTGGTGGCCACGGGCCTGGACCGTCGGAAACGGCACGTCGGCCTGCGTGGCGGTCCAGAACAAGAGGTCGCACACAACAAAGTCGTTCCGGCCGAACGGCATTGCTGCCAACCCGCTGCCAATCCAAGTCGCCTGGAACGCCACGCCGCCCGCGCCCAGCGCCGGTCTGTGCCCGCTTTACCCAGCGCACCCTCGCCCCTTGCAACCGCGATCTGGCACAACGACCTCCTCAGCAAGCCCGCCCGATGTCCGCTGACCGCCTAGCACTGAAACCCCGCCCCAGCCATACATCAATCATCGAGCGAGCCGAAGCAGGTAGACTGAGAGGGACTCCGGAGCGATGGCATTCCAGGTGGCGTGTCGGGAACCCCCGCAGCCTCACGAGGCGATGCTCGATGTCCATCCAGCCTTTGTCTGCTCCCAGCGGCGCAGCTCGCCGCTTTGTCAGGGATCATGATCTTCTCGACCTGTTCGCCGAGGTCATGTGCGCTCGTGCGGCCGATCGGCAGGCGCGAGGACAGCGGCGTACGGACGCCCCCTCCCGCAGCGACGCCAATCGCCTCGCCTTGTCACTCGGTGCCTACGTCAGAGCGCTGGAGCAGTACCGGCTCCCGGTGCCGCCGGTGATTCGTGACGAGTTCCGCCTGCGCAGTGGGTTGCGGTCATGAACGGCATGGAACAAGTCCGGGCCCTGCACGCCTACGCGGACTGGACGCTGCGCAGCTTCCCGCTCCCCGGCCACGTGATGGTCCTGACGGCAACAGGCTGGCGCCGAGGCTGGCTGGTCGCTCGCGAAAACGGCCAAGCCGGCTGGAGTGGGCTGGTGCAGTACGAGCTCGGCGACGTGGAGGTCACCGAGTACCTAGCGGCTGACCACATCGCTTCACCGGACGTCTGGCTCACGAGTGAGCCGACATCGGATGAACAACGAGGTCTGCCTACTGGCACCCGCAGTTGATCTCGGACTGAACTCGACTACCCACAGCGGCAACGACTTCTCGCCACCGTTACGCCAGATCAGGTACGCCGGGCGCCTCGAGCGGCGGCGCGGCCACGAGCGAACCATGGTTGAAGACGTTGTTCGGGTCGTAGGTGTGTTTGAGCTCGTGCAGGCGGGCGAGTTTCTCGGGGGAGTAGGCGCGGTGTACGGCGGCGGGGTCGTCGTCGGCGATGGTGTTGACGTAGCTGCCGCTGGTGTAGGGCTCGAGGGCGGCGGCGTAGGTGCGTGCGGCGGTGATGCGGGCCTCGTCCTCCGCGGGATCCGTCCAGTCGTCGCCGGTGGTGAACTCGACCAGCGCATCGCGATGGCTGTACGCCGTCGCGCTGTCCGGCACGTCGCCGACCGCCCCGCCGTTCAGCGTCATCCGCGCTCCCGGGTTGTTGTCCTGAGCAAGGAAAGCGTCGATGGCGGCATCCGGCAGTGACCGCAGGTAGTGCCCTTTGCAGTAACGGCGCAGAGCGTGGCGCTCGTCGTCGTCGGATCGCACCTGCAGCTCCAGGTAGCTGAGCTCCCCGACCCGCTGCCCGGCCGGTTTGCCGATCGCCTGGTACGACGGGAGCAGCCGGCGCCCCTCCTCGACGTCGCCGACCCACACGTACCCGACGCTGGCCATCGGACGGCCGCCGTACTCGTCCCACCGGCCGACGCGAGCCACCGGCGTCGCCTGCCGAGGCGCGTCCGCGAACAGGTCCCGCCAGCCGCGTAGCGCCGTACCGGCGTCGTCCAGGTCGTAGAACAGGTCCACCGTCAACGCCTGGGTCCCGACCGGATGCAGCCGGAACTCGAACGCGGTGACCACACCGAAGCTCCCACCGCCGCCGCGCAGTCCCCAGAAGAGGTCCGGGTGCTCGGTCTCGCTGACGCGCAGTACGACGCCGTCCGCGGTGACCAGCTCGTAGGAAACGACGTTGTCGCAGGTCAGCCCGTATGCACGCGCCAGCCAGCCGACGCCACCGCCGAGGGTGAGCCCGCCCACGCCGGTGTGCGAGACGTTGCCGGCCGTCGTCGCCAACCCGTACCGCTGGCTGGCGAGGTCCAAGGCGCCCAGTAAGGCGCCGCCGCCGACGTGCGCTCGGCGGCTGACGGGATCGACGTGCACGGAGTTCATCGCGGACAGATCGAGTAGCAGGCCGTCCTCCACCACAGGGAGCCCGAGGAAGCTGTGCCCACCGCACCGGACCCCGACCTCCAGCCCGGCGTCCCGGCCGTAGCGCAGCGCTGCCACCACGTCCGCCGTACTGGCACACCGTGCGATCAGGGCCGGTCGGCGGTCCACCATCGCATTCCAGACGGACCGGCCGGTGTCGTAGTCCGGATC
>DASXXB010000230.1:0-10007 GCA_036503355.1 Kribbella sp.
GACCAGAACGCGTACGGCCAGACCATCATCGGTTTCGAGGCCTCCGCGTCGATCAGCCGCAAGGAGTGGGGCATCGACTTCAACGTCCCGCTCGAGGGTGGCAAGCTGCTGATCGGTGACAAGGTGGACATCCACCTCGACATCCAGGCCGCACTGCAGGCCTGACCTCAGCACGCAAAGACCCCGCACCAGGTGGTGCGGGGTCTTGCTATGTCTGGACCATTCGGTAGGCGAGGTCGGCGTACAGCTTGCCGAGTGCCTCCGGGGAGCCGCGATGGGGTGTGTACCAGCGGGCCACGTCGATGGACAGTGAGAGTACGGCGAGGGTGGTGCCGGGCAGGTCGTCGACGGTGAAGGAACCGTCCGCCACCCCGTCGGCGAGTACCTGCTCGATCTGGGTCGAGATGGCTCGGCGGATGGTCGCGACCTCGGCCAGGTGCTCGGGGCTGAGCGAGGCCAGCTCGTACTGGACCACGCGGGCGATTGTGTGGTGCTCGGCGTGCCAGGCGGTGAAGGCGGTCACCAGTGACCGCAGCCGGTCGGCCGGCGTCGGGCCGTTGTCCGCGGAACGCAGTACCTCCAGGGCGGCGTTGTGCCCGTACAGGCTGATCTCGAAGAGCAGGCGCTCCTTGGACGGATAGTGCACATACAGCGCGGCCGGGCTCATGCCTGCGCGGGAGGCGATGTCGCGGGTCGTCGTGGCCTGGTAGCCGCGCTCGGCGAACGCGTCGACGGCACCGGTCAGCAGCCGGCGCGCTGCGGCCGGCTGGACGTGCTCCCAGACCAGGGGGTCGGTGACTGCGGACACGTTGACACCTTGCACCAAACGCGTGAAGCTAAGCAAGCGCTTAGCCACCTGTCTCACGCCTTGGGGAGGCCCCATGGAACGCGTCATCTTCGCCGAGGATCACCACGCTTTCCGCGCCAGTGCCAAGGAGTACTGCGACCGCTCGCTGGTGCCGCGGATGGAGCAGTTCCTCGAAGAGAAGACGATCGACCGTGCCGTCTGGCTGGAGGCCGGCAAGCAGGGCTTCCTCGGGCTCGACGTGCCGGAGGAGTACGGCGGCTCGAGCGTCGGCGACTACCGGTTCAACGCGGTGTTCGCAGAGGAGGTGTCGAAGGTCTCCGCGTCGCTGTCGAGCTGCTTCGGCATCCACTACGACTGCGCCGCGCCGTACTTCGTGGACCTCGGCACCGAGGAGCAGAAGCAGCGCTGGCTGCCGAAGTTCTGCTCCGGTGAGTACGTCGCCGCGATCGGGATGACCGAGCCGTCCGGAGGCTCCGACCTGGCCGCGCTGAAGACGACCGCCAAGAAGGCTGACGGCGGCTGGGTGCTGAACGGGTCGAAGACCTTCATCACCAACGGCGACATGGCCGACCTGGTGATCGTCGCGGCCCGCACCGATCCGTCCAAGGGCGCCAAGGGCATCACGCTGTTCGTGGTCGAGGAAGGCATGGACGGGTTCGCCCGCGGCCGCAAGCTCGACAAGGTCGGCCAGACCGAGTCCGGTACGTCGGAACTCTTCTTCGACAACGTCTTCGTGGCCGACGACAACGTGCTCGGCGAGGTGGACCGCGGCTTCATCCACATGATGGAGCGGCTCGCGCAGGAGCGGATCGGCGCCGCGGTGTCGAACATCGCGCACGCCACCCAGATCCTCGACGAGACGATCGAGTACGTGAAGCAGCGCAAGGCGTTCGGTCAGCCGGTCGGCTCGTTCCAGTACAACAAGTTCCTGGTCGCCGAGCTGGTCACGAAGGCCGAGGTCACGCAGGCGTACGTCGACAACGCGATCGTCGCGCACGACGAGGACCGGCTGTCGGCGGTGGACGCCGCGAAGACGAAGTGGTGGAGCGCGCACGTGCAGAACGAGATCCTGGACGCGTGCGTCCAGCTGCACGGCGGGTACGGCTACATGAACGAGTACCGGGTCGCACGCGCCTGGCGCGACGCCCGCGTGACCAAGATCTGGGCCGGCTCGAACGAGATCATGAAGGAACTCATCGGCCGCGACCTCGGCCTCTGAAAGGAAAGAGCAGATGCCTGAAGCAGTCATCGTGTCCACGGCCCGGTCGCCGATCGGCCGTGCGTACAAGGGGTCGCTGACCACGATCCGGCCGGACGACCTCGCCGTACAGATGATCAAGGCCGCGGTGGAGAAGGTCGGCCTGACCGGGGACCAGGTCGAGGACCTCGCCCTCGGGTGTGCGGAGCCGCACGACGAGCACGGCGGCAACATGGCGCGCCGGGTCGCGGTACAGCTCGGCTGGGACAACACGCCGGCCACCACGGTGAACCGGTTCTGCGCGTCGTCGACGCAGACCGCGCGGATGGCCTACCACGCGATCAAGTCCGGCGAGGGCGACATCTTCGTCAGTGCGGGTGTCGAGTGCGTCTCGCGGTACAAGAACTTCGGTTCGGCCGGGGTCGGTGACCCGAGCTCGTTCAACCCGGTCTTCACCGACGCGGTCGCGCGGACCGAGAAGTACGCCGAGACCAACGACACCTGGCACGACCCGCGCGAGGACGGTCAGCTCCCGGACATCTACATCTCGATGGGGCAGACCGCCGAGAACGTCGCGACGCTGCGCGGCATCAGCCGTGCGGACCAGGACGTGTTCGGCGTCCGCTCGCAGAACCTGGCCGAGAAGGCGATCAACAACGGGTTCTTCGAGCGTGACATCACTCCGGTGACGTTGCCGGACGGCACGGTGGTCAGCAAGGACGACGGGCCGCGGGCCGGTACGACGCTGGAGAAGGTCAGCCAGCTGCAGCCGGTGTTCCGCCCCGACGGCACCGTGACAGCCGGCAACTGCTGCCCGCTGAACGACGGGGCCGCGGCGGTCGTGATCATGAGCGACACCAAGGCCCGCGAGCTCGGCCTGACCCCGCTCGCCCGGATCGTGTCGACGGGCGTCAGCGGTCTGTCGCCGGAGATCATGGGCCTCGGTCCGGTCGAGGCCTCGAAGCAGGCGCTGGCCCGCGCCGGGATGAGCATCGGCGACATCGACCTGGTCGAGATCAACGAGGCGTTCGCCGTCCAGGTGATCGGGTCCGCGCGCGAGCTCGGCATCGACGAGGACAAGCTCAATGTGCACGGCGGGGCGATCGCGCTCGGGCACCCGTTCGGGTCGACCGGTGCGCGGATCATGACCACGCTGGTGAACGGGCTGCAGTTCGAGGACAAGCAGTTCGGCCTCGAGACGATGTGCGTCGGCGGCGGCCAGGGTATGGCGATCGTTCTCGAGCGCCTCAGCTGATGGGGCTGGACGGCCGGACGGCGATCATCACCGGGGCCTCCCGCGGTATCGGGCTGGCGATCGCGCAGCGCCTCGTCGCCGACGGCGCGCAGGTCGTCGTCACCGGCCGCACCCAGGAGACCCTCGACCAGGCGGTCGAGGCCCTGGGCGGCCGGAAGCATGCGCTGGGCATCGCCGGGAACGCTGCAGATGCGTCGCACCGCGGGGCAGTGGTGGCCGCCGCGGTGGCGACGTACGGCTCGGTGGATCTGCTGGTGAACAACACCGGCATCAACCCGATCTACGGAAAGCTCCTCGATGTCGACGCCGCGGTCGCGGGCAAGATGGTCGACACCAACGTGCTGGCCGCGATCGCGTGGGTGAAGGCCTGCCGGGACGCGTGGATGCGCGAGCACGGCGGGGCCGTCGTGAACCTGTCATCGGTGGCAGGTCTCGCGCCGTCGCCCGGCATCGGGTGGTACGGCGCGACCAAGGCGATGCTGTCCCGGGTCACGCAGGAGCTGGCGTTCGAGCTGGCTCCGGAGATCCGGGTCAACGCTGTGGCTCCGGCGGTGGTCAAGACCAAGTTCGCCGGAGCCCTCTACGAAGGGCGTGAGGAGAAGGTCGCGTCGACGTACCCGCTGGGTCGGCTGGGCCGGCCGGAGGACGTCGCGTCGCTGGTGTGGTTCCTGCTGTCCGACGAGGCGTCCTGGATCACCGGCCAGACCATCACGATCGACGGCGGCGTCACCCTGAACGGCGGAATCGCCTAGGGCTGACGACCCTGCCAGGCGGCCAGTCGGTCGTACGGCGACGCGTCGTCGGCCACCGGTACCACCGGGCCGAACGGGACGTGTCCGCCGCGCTGCTCCGCCGGAACGAATCGCTGGACCATTGGCAGGACCTGTCTCGCCAGAGCATCGTCGAGCTGGTTCATGGCTGCGGCGCCGGGCGGGTATATACGACATCTTCTGTCCCATATTGTTGGGGGCATGCGAGCGGATCGGTTGTTGCAGATCATCTTGTTGCTGCAGCGGCATGAGCGGTTGAGTGCGCGGGAGCTCGCTGAGCGGCTGGAGGTGTCTACGCGGACGGTCATGCGTGACATGGAGGCGCTGTCCGCGGCCGGCGTACCGGTGTACTCCGAGCGGGGACGCAACGGGGGCTGTGTGCTGCTACCTGGGTACCGCGCTGATGTGAGCGAGCTGACGCCACGGGAGGCGCAGGCGCTGTTCGCCTGGTCGGGGCGCGCCGCTCTGTCGGACGAGCTCGGGCTGCAGGACGCCCTGCACTCCGCGATGGGCAAGCTGTCGGCGACACTCCCTGTGGAGCTGCAGGGCGAGGCTGACGCGCTGTCCGGCGCGATTGTCGTCGACCGGCGGCGATGGTTCGCGGAGACCGAGGACACCGGTGCCTTGCCGGTACTGCGGCAAGCGGTGGTCACGCGGCGCCGGGTCCGGCTGCGGTACGCGTCGGCGAGTGAGGGCGTGCAACGGCGGACTGTTGACCCGTGGGGCCTCGTGGAACAGGCGGGACGGTGGTACCTCGTGGCAGCGCATCGCGGAGCGGCACGGATGTACAGGGTGTCGCGGGTCGAGCAGGTCGACATCCTCGACGAGGCAGCGGTGCGCCCGGAACGGCTGGACGTCCGCGCGGAGTGGGAGCGCCTGCGGTCCGGGCTGGAGCGACAGGTGCCTGCCGGAGTCGACGTACTGGTCCGGGTACGGCCGGAGCGGGTCGAGCTGATCCGGAGGATCGCCACGCCGATGCTCGCGAAGGGCGAGGTGCCCCGCGACGTCCCGTCCGACGACGAGTGGCCGCGGCTGCGGATGCACTTCCGGATCCGGGAGGCCGCGTGCGGCGTACTGCTCGGGTTCGCCGGCGATCTCGAGGTCGTCGAACCGCAGGACCTGCGCGACCGGATGCTGCAGCTGGCCGAGGCCGCGGTCGCGACCTACGGCTGACGTGACGCCACGAACGTCTGCCGCAGGATGACGTTGCCGTCGGCATCGATGTCCTCGTTGCGCCAGTGGAAGCCGCTCGGCGTGATGCCGGTGAACTCCCAGCGGGTACTGGCGATCTGCGACTCGAGCGTGATCGTGTCCGCGGTCGCATGCGCGACGAACGGCATCACGAACGCCGCCTTCGGACCCATCCAGGTCGAGCGGAACGCCTGCAGGTCGGGGTCGTAGATGCGAATCGACAGGCCCCATTCGCCGTCGCCGTCGGTCGCCCGGGCGGCGCGGCTCGGGGTGATCCAGACGTCCGCGACGGCGCGACCGTCGAGTGCCCAGGCGAAGTGCCATTCACCCTTCGTACGGCGCGCGACGGCACCGGTCTCGTCGTACCAGGCGACGTCCAGGTCCCAGCTGCCGATCAGTGGCGCGAACGGGCGGAAGACGTCCGCGTACTCCGGTCGAGGGCGGTCGGAGACCATCAGGCCGGCGAGGGTGCGGGCCGCCGCGGCGCCGTCGGTAATCTGCATAGTTGCTGTTTACGCCTGTCTGTGCAGGACGGTCAACAGCGGCTGCGGGACGCCCCGCCGCCGGTGACCCCGTCGCGTGCAACCACGATGGCACTTCCGGCGGTCGGGGCATTCAGTCCGACAGCACCGCGTCACTCTATTACGAGTTCGCCGCACATCCGAATCACAGGACTCGCGCGATCGCGTCTCTTAATGCGTGGCGTGGCTACTGCTTGCTGGCTAGGGTCCGGGAGATGAGGATCCGGGCAGTGGTGCGGCAGGCGGTGGGGGACGACGCCGAGGCGGTGTCGGCGGTCCGGCGGGTGGTCTACCCGTACAAGGCGATGTCACCGGCGGCGACGCGGCACATGATCACGGTGCAGTCGCCGGGTGAGCGGTTCCTGCCGCTGGTCGCCGAGCGCGACGGCGAGGTCGTCGCCTGGGGATCGGCCGGCCTGAACGTCTGGACGAGCGAACCCGGCCAGGCCGAGCTGAGCATCTACGTGCACCCGGAGCATCGCAAGCAGGGCATCGGCAGTGAGCTCGCCGAGCGGCTGCACCAGCACCTGACCGAGGTCGGTGCGGTCCGGGTGCGGACCTTCGTGCACCCCGACGGTCTCGAGTTCGCCCGCAATCTCGGGTACGACGGTACGCGGCAGATGCACTTCGCCGGCGTCGAGCTGTCGTCGCTGCCCGACCAGCCGCCGACGCCTGACGGGATCGAGCTGGTCACGTTCGACAGCGTGGATCCGCGGGCCGCCTACACCGCCGACACGATCGTGTCGCTGGACGAGCCGAGTGACTCACCGCTGGACGCGGTGGAGTACGACCCGTGGTTCGCGGAGGTCTGGAGCAGTCCCTCCATGGACAAGTCGCTCAGCGTCGCGGCGATGGCGGGGGACGAGATCGCGGCGTTCACCGTGGTCGAGACCGACGCGGACCGGATGTGGTCGGGCATGACCGGCACAATTCCGGCGTACCGCGGGAAAGGGCTCGCGAAGCTGGTGAAGTCGGTCGCGCTGCGGCGGGCGAAGGCCGCCGGGATCACCCAGGCGTTCACATCCAACGACGACGCGAACGGACCGATGCTTGCCGTCAACAACTGGCTGGGCTACCACCGCGTCCAGACCGAGCTCGCCCTGCTGCGCACCCTGGACAACTGACGGATGACGACTGTCGCGTTCGACCGGGTGCAGCACCTGGTCCGCGTTCTGGTGACCGTCGGAGGTACGCCGTACCGCTTCCTCGTCGACACCGGAATCGGGGTCACGGTCCTCTCGTCGGCCGTCGCCGATCGCGTCGGCGCAGTGCCGACCGGCGACACGTACAGAGGACGGCGGATGTCCGGGCAGGCTGTGGAGGTGCCACTGGTCCGCGCGCCGGCGATCGCGCTCGGCGACCACGTGATCGACGCCCACCTGGCCGGCGTCGCCGACCTCGGTGACGCGGACGATCCGGCGGGCTTCGCAGGGATTCTGGGGCCGGCGTTCTTCGAGGAGCACACGGTCACCACGGATCCGGACGCGATGACGCTGACGGTGCAGCCACGTGAGCGTTTCGAGCCGGACGGTCCGGTGGTGCCTCTCGACGTACGGCGGGACTCGGCGTCGGTCGACCCGTTCGCGCGGCTCGTGCTGCCAAGTGGACGGGAGATCACTGTCGAGGTCGATACCGGTTCGGACTGCCTGATCCTGGATACGCGATTCGCGGCGGACTGTGGGGTGGACCTGGCGGGACCGGGCGTGACGACGCGGACCGGGATCGACGAGACCGGTTACGAATGGATGCGGCACTGGGTGACGATCGCCGGGAGCGTGCACCTGTCGGCGGCTCCGGAGACTGCGCACTCGTCACCGCGAGTGCAGTTCCAGGAGATCATTCACGACGGGCTGGTCGGAGCGGGCTACCTGGAGAGGTTCCGGACCACGCTCGACGTCACGGGAGCTCGCCTCGTCCTCGGCAGGAGAACCTCTGAGACGGAGCTGTAATGGGTTCACTTCCGGTATGCACCTGAAAGGGCGTTAGATTCCGGGGGACTTCGTTGTTGGAGTGCCCAAGGAGTTTTGATGGAGATCAGGGCCGCGGAACCGGGGGATGTCGATCAGGCGGTAGCGCTGCACGCCGCGCTGGTGCCGTACCTGGTGGTCACCCGGACCTGGCTGGTCCAGCGACTCGAGCGGCCGCCCGCGCCGGGGCGCGGGACGTTCGTGGCCTTGGAGGACGGCGAACTGGTCGGCTGGGCGTCCAACGGCCTGATCGGCGGCTCGGATCCGCTCGGCGGAGAGCTACGGGTGATGGTTGCCCCCGGCCACCGGCGGCGGGGGATCGGGACGCAGTTGCTGGAGGCAACGCACGCGAGCCTGCGGGACGGGGGTGCGACGACAGCACGGGTGTTCGCGGACCCGAGCTCGGTCGACTGGGCAGCCCGCTTCGGGTACCGGCAGACCCGGCAGGTGCACTACGCCGGCATCGACCCGCGGAAGGCGACGGAGCAGCCCGAGGCGCCGACGGGCGTCGAACTGGTACCGCTGACCGACGTCGAGCCGGAAGCGCTGTACGCCGCCGACGTGGTCGCCCAGCGCACCAAGCCCGGCGACGCCAAGATCTCCGCGCGGCCGTACGACGAATGGCTGGCCGCCGTCTGGCAGTCCGCCGACACTGTGCTCGACCTGAGCGTGGCGGCGATGTACCGCGAGGAGATCGTCGCGTTCACGCTGGGGCTCGGCGACCACACGATGATCTGGTCGAAGATGACCTCGACCATGCCGGAGTACCGTGGCCGCGGTCTGGCCAAATTGGTGAAGTCCGCCGCGCTGCACCGGGCCGCCGACGCCGGCGTACGGGGTGCTTACACGGCCAACTACGACGGCAACGCGCCGATGATCGCCGTCAACGAGTGGCTCGGCTACCACCGCATCGCGACGCACGCGGTCCTGATCTGCCCGCTCTGATCTGCCCGCTCTGACCGCTGCGCGCGAGAGGCGGGGAGAGACTAGGGCACCAGCAGTACGACGGTTTCCGCGACGCAGGCGGGCTTCGTGGAGTTCTCGAGCTCGATCACCCAGTTGAGTGAGACCTGGACACCCGCCGGGGTGTCGACCGCGTTCGCGATCGAGGCGCCCGCGCGGACCCGGGTGCCGACCGGAACCGGGGCCGGGAAGCGGACCTTGTTCACCCCGTAGTTGAGCTTGGCCGTCACGCCCTCGACCTTGAACAGTTCGTCGCCGAAGCGCGCGATCAGGCTCAGCGTCAGGTACCCGTGCGCGATCGTCCCGCCGTACGGGCCCTTGGCGGCCCGCTCGACGTCGACGTGGATCCACTGGTGGTCACCGGTGGCGTCCGCGAACTGGTTCACCTGCTCCTGGGTGATCTCCAGCCACTCGGATTCCCCGAGCCGGGTGCCGACGGCGTGCACCACCTCGTCCACACCGTTGTAAGTCTCTGGCATGTCGGGCCCTCAGTTCCGCGGTCCGCCGGCGACGTACAGGACCTGGCCGGACACGAACCCGGCCTCCTCGCTGCAGAAGAACGAGGCCGCGGCGGCGATGTCCTCCGGCTTCCCGGTCCGCTGCACCGGGATCGCGGCCGCGTTCGCCTTCTTGAACTCCTCGAAGTCCATCCCGACCCGGGCCGCGGTGGCCGCGGTCATGTCGGTCTCGATGAAGCCCGGGGCGATCGCGTTCGCGGTGACGCCGAACTTGCCCAGCTCGATCGCGAGCGTCTTCGCCAGGCCCTGCAGGCCGGCCTTCGCGGAGGCGTAGTTCGCCTGGCCGCGGTTGCCGAGCGCCGAGGTCGACGAGAGGAAGACGATCCGGCCGTACTTGGCCTCGACCATGTGGGCCTGGCACGCCTTGGACATCAGGAAGCTGCCCTTGAGGTGCACCGACATGACCGTGTCCCAGTCGTCCTCGGACATCTTGAACAGCAGGTTGTCCCGCAGTACGCCGGCATTGTTGACCAGGATCGTCGGCGCGCCGAGCTCTGCGGCCACCCGCTCGACCGCGGCCGCGACCTGGTCGGACTTGCTGACGTCGGCGCCGACACCGATCGCCTTCCCGCCGGCCTCGGTGATCGCCTTCACGGTCGCGTCACAGGCACCCTCGTCGAGATCGACGACCGCGACTGCGTTGCCGTCCTGGGCGAGCCGCTGCGCGACGGCCGCGCCGATTCCCCGGGCCGCCCCGGTCACGATCGCCACCCGCTGCTGCTGGCTCATCCATCACTCCAATCGGTCCACTGGTCTGCCGGAGATGACATTACCCACGGTCTGTCACGCCGGAAGTACCCCGGATGACATGATCGT
>DASXXB010000231.1:0-26027 GCA_036503355.1 Kribbella sp.
GCGGGCATCTCAGCCCTCCTCATCACGCACCGGCCTCACACCCCGTGGCGGCCGGTACTGGAAACGGTGAAGCCCGGAGACGTTCACCGGACATTCATCCGGCGACGCATCCAGGCTCTTGCGACCAAAGCCTACCGGACCCGGGCGCGGGCGTTTCGGGCTTGTCCACAACCTTCCAGCGACCGCTTCAAGTCTTTGTTCTCTCAACTGACGGGTTGCCATTTAGCGTGATCACGTGCACACTCTTAGTCAGCGGCCCGCCGAAACTGCCGCAGGGGACGGTTCCGGCGGGCCGCTTCCTCATGTTCCGGCCTACTCCACGCCGGCCTACTCCGCGCCGGCCGCGCTCGAGGCGAGCCAGTCGTTGATCCGCCGCTCGGCCTCCTCGCGGGAGACGTCCTCGACCCGGGTCATGATCGCCCAGCGGTGCCCGAACGGGTCGACGACCGTGCCGAACCGGTCGCCGGTCAGGAACGTCTGCACCTCTTCCACCGCCTTCGCGCCGGCCTCGATCGCCTTCGCGTACGTCGTGTCCACGTCCGGCACGTAGTGCACCAGCGACGAGTGCACCCACTCACCGGTCGGCGCGCGCAGCCCGATCTGCGGCATCTCGTCGCTCAACTGCAGCATCGAGTTGCCGAACTTCAGCTCGGCGTGGGCGACCCGTCCGTCCGGGAGGTCCTGGCGGCTGATCACCTCGGCGCCGAACACCGACGTGTAGAACTCGATCGCCTTCGGACCGTCCGCGACTGCGATGAACGGGGTCAGCGAGTGATAACTGTCGGGGATGGGGTTTACGGTGTTCGTCGTCATGTCCCCTAGTCAATCCGCCGGCCGCCGCGCGGTCTTGTAAGAAAGCGACAGCCCTGCGTTGACCCACCCAGCCGACAGCGAGAAGGGCATCCTGCACCCGCGGGAGCAGGCCCGGCACCGTTCGCTGCACCGGCTCGCGCCGGGGCCGGAGGCCAGCCGGTTCGTGGAGTGGTACTGGATCGTCGAGTGGGATCTGGACGAGCCGTACACCGCCGAGGTGCTGCCGTTCCCGGCCGTGAACGTGACCTTCGAGCAACCCGGCGGCGCGTTCGTGAACGGGGTCTGCACGCGGAAGTTCTCCCGGGAGCTCCGCGGTCGTGGGCGGGCGTTCGGGGTGAAGTTCTGGGCCGGCGGGTTCGGGGCGATCACCGGGCTGGACGTGGGTTCGTTCCGTGACGAGGTGCTGCCGTTGACCGCGGTCTTCGCGGACGGTGACCGGCTCGCGGACCTGATGTTCGAGGCGGAGTCCGACGTACGGCGGCGCGCAGTGTTCGAGGCGTTCCTGCGCGACCACCTGGCCCCGCCCGACCCGTCGTACGAGCTGGTCCGGGACATCGTCAGCGCGATGGCCGCCGACCGCACGGTGGCCCGCGTGGACGAGATCACCGAGCGTTTCGGCGTACCGATCCGCACCCTGCAGCGATTGTTCCGGCGGTACGTCGGCGTGGGTCCGAAATGGGTGTTGCGGCGCTACCGGCTGCACGACGGCGCGGAGCTGCTCGCCCAGGGCGACGTCGCCGAGCTCGCGGAGCTGTCCGCCGCACTCGGCTACTTCGACCAGGCGCACTTCTCCAAGGAATTCAAACAGCAGATCGGCCTGACCCCTGCCGAGTACGCAGCCCGCGCCGCAGCCGAACGCCAAATCACCTACCACTGAGCTTCACTGTTACTGCCATAGCGAGGGCGAGCGCCGCTGCGGCGAGCGCTACCGCGAAGCCGTACTGGGCGGTGTGTCCGTCGACGATCCAGCCGGCGAACGCGGAGCCGAGTGCGATGCCTGCTGCGCCGCCCGAGTTCAGCCAGGTGAAGGCTTGCGTCAGGACCGCGGAGTCGACCGTTGACTCGGTCAGCACGGCTGACAGCGTCTGGAACGGGGCGATCGCGAGGCCGGGCAGCGTCAGTGCGAGGGCTGCTGTCAGCGGGGTGTGTACGACGATCAACGGCAGGCAGCTCACGGCCAGCCAGGCGAACGCCATGACGAACTGCGTCTCCGGAGCAGGCCGCCAGCGCCTCGCGCCGTACGCGAAACCTGCGATCAGACTGACCAGGCTGGTGATGCTGTAGAGCGGCCCTGCCAGGGCCGGCGTACCTCCAGCGACTGCGAAGGCCGTGACCGAGACCTGCATGCTGCCGAAGAACAGGCCGACGCCGACGTTCGTACCGACCAGGCCGGCGAATCGCTTGTGCAGCAGGCGTTTCGAGCTTCCGTGCTGACCACGGCCGGTCGCGGGTGGCGCTGTACCGCGTTGCGCCGCCAGTAGCAGGCCGCCGGACAGCAGGAGTCCTGTCGCGAGCACTGAGCCTGCTGCCGGAGTCGTGGACGAGCTGACGATGCCGACGAGTCCGGGGCCGACCATGAAGGCGACACCGATGCTCAGCGCCTCCAGCGCGAACGCCGACGACAGGAGCGGCGTATCGCGCAGAGCGTGGGACCAACGGGCTCCCGTCTGCGCACCGATCTGCGGCAGCGAACCGCCGGCCAGGACCCCCGTTGCGATCAAGGCGGGCAATGGTGCACCCGTCACGGTCAGGCCGATGAGCGCGACGACGGCAGCCGCGTGCACGAGCAGCGTGATCGGCAACATCCGCGTCTGACCGAAACGGTCGATGAGCCGCGCGACCTGCGGCCCGGCGACCGCCTCGGCGACGGCGAAGCCGCCGGTGACGCTGCCCGCCGCGGCGTACGAACCGGTCGAGCCGTGGACCAGCCAGACGATGCCGAGGCCGGTCATCGCGATCCCGATCTTGGCCGGGGCCGCCGCGAAATAGAACTTCCAGGCGCCCGGAGTACGCAGTACCGCTGCGTAGGTGGGCGTGACGATCCGTCCGGTGAGAGCCGGCACGGTGTGACCTTCCGCTGCCCGGAGGGGCGGGGACCCGACCGTGGGCGTCCAGCTTCGCCGGTCTGTCCGTCCGCCTAGAACCGTCCATGTTCGGCAGGAAGCGGGGACGCTCGCCGCCTGCCGGCACTGTCAACGGGCAGTCATTGTGGTTCAGGTTGACCGGAACATGGTACCGCCTTCGAGCACCGGCACCGAGTCGCTGCCGTCGACCTCGGCCGCGATCGCGACATCCTCCTCGAAGCCGTACTGCGTGAGCTCACGGCCGCCGGCGCACTCGTGCAGGTGCCTGGGCAGCTCGTCGCTGATGCTCTCGTACGCCGCCACCGCTGCGCGCGCCTCCGGCGACAGAGAGAGGTTGCCGAGCGCACTGAGAAACCCGCCGGCGCCCCAGAGATCCTCGACGGCCGGCCGCAGCGACCCGTCCCGCCAACGCTCCCCCGCCGCGATCGCGACGACCCTGGGCCGCTCCACCTCGTCCTGGCCGTGCGCGACCTGCTGGGTGACCCAGTCCGCCGCCGCTTGCCGGTTACGCAACGACACTGCGATCACCGTCGCGCCGGTCTCACTCAACTGCTGCGCGATCGTCGAGCCGTTCGGCGACGGCAGCACGAGCTTGGTGATTCCGGTCACTCGCCTGATCGACACCGGCGACAGACTCACGCCGTCCGGCCCGGCCGCGGAACGCCCGACCGCAAGCGTCGCGCCGTATTGCTCGGCGTACGCGACGGCTGTCTCGTCACGCCATCGATACGGGTAGACGTCGATGCCACGATCGGCCGCCACCGTCACCGCCGTCGTGAACGACAGCACGTCGACGACCGCGACGATGTCACCGGCAACGACCTCCGCGCCGACCGGACCCCAGTCGAACCCGGCACCGAATCCGTCCTGGGCGTAAGGGCTGGTCACCCGGCAGATGATTCCGCCGGGAGACCAGGCCCACAAGCAGGTTTCAGCTGAGCGCGTCGGCGGCCGTGGGCGACGAGTCGCGCAGGAAAGTCACGCAACGCTCGGCCTCGTCCTTCTCCTCGATCAGCGCCGCGGCCTTGCCCAGCGCCGCGAGCGCGCGCAGGAAGCCCCGGTTCGGCTCGTGCTCCCACGGGACCGGGCCGTGGCCCTTCCAGCCGTTGCGGCGGAGGAGGTCCAGGGCGCGGTGGTAGCCGGTCCGCGCGTAGGCGTATCCCTCGATGGTGCGGCCGTCCGCGAGCGCACCCTCGGCGAGCACGGCCCAGGCCAGCGACGACGTCGGGTACTTGGCCGCGACGTCCGCCGGAGCGGCGCCGTCGGCGAGTTCTGCCGCGGCCGGGTCGACCGGTAGTAGTGTCTCGGGTGGACCGGAGAGCAGATTGTTCAATTCCATAAGCACATCTTCGCCGATCACGCAGCCGTACCGGCACGTGACCGTCTGACGAAATCCGTTGACCGTTCACCCGGCGGCCACGGATGCTTGAGACCCTGCGTCAACCGCCGTGGTTCCCAGCTACGGCCGGAAGGAGGCACCGGATGAGCGTCATCGTCCTGAACGCGTCGTACGAACCGCTGCACACCGTATCGATCCAGCACGCCATCCGGATGCTGGTCCGTGAGGTCGCAGTGGTCGAAGAGGCGCACGGAGAGCGAACCATCGGCCCTTTTCCGGTCCCTCGCGTCCTCCGCCTGGTCCGGTACGTCGTGACGCACTGGCGGTACGCGGCCGGCCGGATGAAGTACAGCAAGCACGGCGTTCTGCGGCGGGACAAGTTCCGGTGCGCGTACTGCGGCCTGGAGAACGCCGACACCATGGACCACGTCCAACCCAGATCCCGCGGCGGCCGTACCGAGTGGCTGAACGCCGTCGCCGCCCATGCCTCGTGCAACGAGCGCAAAGGCAACCGGACGCCGTCCGAGGCCGACATGCCTCTCCTCTGGCAACCCTGGGTACCAACTCGCGCCGAGCTCGTCATGGACAGATGACGGGCATTTTTTATGCCTCCTTCCGGTCGCTGGAGCCACCAGCTGCCGTCCGGACGCAGCATCTCGATCAGCACCACCGCTGACCGCCCGGACCTCGCCCACGCCGACATCGACGTGGGCCCGTGGCCCGAGTTCATGCGCCACAACCGCGTCTCCGAGGCCTACTTCGCCCGGACCGTCGAGACCTTCGCGAGCACCTGCCTGATCGCCACGTCGGACGGACGGCCGATCGCGGACGCGCACGCCGTGCAGCTCGCCGAACGCCCGCACCTCCCGTCCGGCGGCTGGGAACAGGCCGTCGTCTGGGCCTTCTCCGACGTCAACCGAGGTGTTCCCCCGACCATCGCGTGTGCTCTGAACATCAGCGTCGCGCACGACTTCCAGGGCCAGGGCGTCGCCACACTCCTGCTCACCGCCCTTCGCGACGCAACCGCGGACCTGGGGCTGCACGCCCTGGATGCGCCCGTACGCCCGACCCACAAGCACCTCGAACCTACGGTCCCCATGACCGGCTACGTCGCCCGTACCCGCCCCGACGGCCTCCCCACCGACCCCTGGCTCCGCACCCACGTCCGAACCGGCGGCATCGCGCCCGCGTCCTGGGTAGTCGCCGGCTCCCTCGACGAGTGGCGGGCCTGGACCGGTCGTCCCTTTGATCGCAGCGGGCCGGTCGAGGTGCCGGGCGCGCTGGTGCCGGTGGACTGTGATGTCGCGGCCGACCGGGCCGTGTATGTCGAGCCGAACGTCTGGGTGCGGCACGAGTTCTCCACAGATTGAAAGTCGTCGGTCGGGAGGGGGCCGAAACGCGGCAAGTTCTTGGGCATGAATCCTCAACTTGCCGTGATGGCGTCGATCCGGGGCGGTGTGTTCACCCGGGCCGACGCGCGTGCCTGTGGGTACGCCGACGTTGACATCGACACCTTGCTGGACTCCGGCCGCTGGCGACGGATCCGGCGCGGGACGTATGCCGCGCATCGTTCACTCATGCTCGTCACCGACGAGGTCCTGCACCTGCGCCGGATCTACCGGGTCCTGCGCGCGGGCGGGCCCGGTGTGTTCGCCAGCCACCAGTCCGCCGCGGCTCTGCATGCGTTACCTGTCTGGGGTCTCGACCTCACGCGCGTGCACGTAACTGCCGCCGACGGCCGGTCCGGCCGATTGCGTGGCGTTCACCGCCACATCCGCGATCCAGTGGGCCCCGGCCTGCAACTGTGGAACACCTTGCGCATGGTCTCGCCGGCCCGCGCGGTCGCCGAGGTGGCCGCGACCGCCCCACCCGCGCCCGCGGTTGTGCTCGCCGACGCCGCGATGTACACGGGGATCGTCGACCGGCGGGCGTTGAAACACGCGATCACGGTTCTTGACCAAGGCAACAAGCGTGCGTCCAGGATCCTGGAGCAGCTCACCGGAGCCGCCTCGATCGCGGAGTCCCGGCTGCGCTTCATCCTCGCCACGTCGGGCCTTCCTGCCCCCAGTCAGGCGCCCCCACCCGATCCCGATCCGCCCGACCCCGACGACTCCCCGGCCGAAGCTCTGTGGTTTCCCGAGGAGCGCACAGTCGTCGAGTTCGAGCCTCGCTTTCCCTTCTGGGCCGAGGATCCCGAGCCTGCCGCCGACGACCCAGCCCCGAACTCCGCGCTCACCGAGCCCTCGATGATCGATGGACCGCAACCTGTCGAGCACTGCTGGATCTCCTGGACCGACCTCGACGACCCGGCGACCGTGGCCGACCGCATCCGTACCACGTTCAGCCGAGCCGCCCGCCGCACCGGAATCCGCCACTTCGACCTGACCCGTGCCCGGATGTGACGAAGGGCCCACCGCCGGTGGCGGTGAGCCCTCGAGACCCCCTACAGGAGGACCAGATGATGTCAGGCGTTCAGCGACGTACCCGTCGAGCGGAGGCTCTCGCAGGCCTCGCCGACGCGCTTCGCCATACCTTGCTCGGCCGCCTTGCCCCAGGCGCGCGGGTCGTAGGCCTTCTTGTTGCCGACCTCGCCGTCCACCTTCAGCACGCCGTCGTAGTTGGTGAACATGTGCGCCGCCGCCGGCCGGGTGAAGGCGTACTGCGTGTCGGTGTCGACGTTCATCTTGATGACGCCGTGGTCGACCGCGGCCCGGATCTCCTCCAGCGTCGAGCCGGACCCGCCGTGGAACACCAGGTCGAACGGGCGCTCCTTGCCGACCTTGGCGCCGACCTGGTCCTGGATCTCGGCCAGGATCTCCGGACGGAGCTTGACCGCGCCAGGCTTGTAGACACCGTGCACGTTGCCGAAGGTCAGTGCGGTCAGGTAGCGGCCGTTGTCGCCGGTGCCCAGCGCCTCGACCGTGGCCAGGCCGTCCTCGACCGTGGTGTACAGCTTCTCGTTGATCTCGTTGGCGACACCGTCCTCCTCGCCGCCGACGACGCCGACCTCGATCTCCAGGACGATCTTGGCCGCGGCCGTCTTGGCCAGCAGGTCCTTGGCGATCTCCAGGTTCTCGGTCAGCGGCACGGCGGAGCCGTCCCACATGTGCGACTGGAACAGCGGGTTCTCACCGCGGGCGACGCGCTCGGCGGAGATCTCCAGCAGCGGCCGGACGAAGCCGTCGAGCTTGTCCTTCGGGCAGTGGTCGGTGTGCAGCGCGATGTTCACCGGGTAGTTCTTGGCGACCTCGTGCGCGTAGGCCGCCAGCGCGACCGAACCGGTGACCATGTTCTTCACGGTCGACCCGGACAGGTACTCGGCGCCGCCGGTGGAGACCTGGACGATGCCGTCCGAGCCCGCCTCGGCGAAGCCGCGGATCGCGGCGATCAGCGTCTGCGAGGAGCTGACGTTGATGGCCGGGTAGGCGAAGCGGTTCTGCTTGGCCTTGTCCAGCATCTCGGCGTAGACCTCAGGGGTTGCAATAGGCATGTCTCGCGGTACTCCTCACAACACAGTTCTTGTGGGTACTGGGGATTCTGCTCCAGTATTGCCGCCGGTTACTTCGTCGGATCCGGCGGCCCACCTGCTGAACCGGCCCGGTGGCCGGGGAGCGATCGGCAGGGATGTAGACCAGTTGATGAACAGGATCGATCCAGTTCGTTGCGTCCGGATGTCCTCCGAACTCGGAGGTCCGGCCGCGGTCAGTCAGGCGGACCCGGTGCGCGGGCCGCGGGGAGTCAGGGCCATGTGCAGCCGGTAGCGATCGGCGCGGTACGCCGACCAGGACAGCTCGACGACCTTGCGGCCGGCGAAGGTGGTGCGCTCGAGGACCAGCAGGGGTGCCCGCCGGGCCACGCCGAGCACCCGGGCGACATGACCGTCGGCGTTGTCCGCCCGGACGGTCTGCTCACCGGAAGTGACGACAACGTCGTACTCGCTCGCGAAGACGTCGTAGAGGGTGCCGAGCTCGCGGCCGAGCAGGCCGGGGAAGAGCGCGGACGGGTAGTAGCCGACCTCGTAGGCCATCGGCGACGCGTCGGCGGTGCGGAGCCGCTCGACCCGGATCACCTTGGTGCCCTTCGCGACCCGCAGGCCTTTCGCGGTCTCGTCGGAGGCCTCGATCTCACTCGCCGACAGCACCACCGTCCCGGGCTCGAGCCCGCGGGCCCGCATCTCCCGGGAGAAGGACGTCAGGTGCAGCTGGGAGTCGACCTGAGGACCGGTGACGAAGGTCCCCTTGCCGTGCACCCGTTCCAGGGCGCCGGACTCGACCAGGTCGCTGATCGCCTGCCGGACGGTCACCCGGGAGACGTTCAGCTTGTCCACCAGGGCACGTTCGGAGGGGATCGGGTCCCCGGGATGCAGCTCGACGTCGATCAGCCGTTCGAGCACCGATCGGACCTGGGCCCGCTTGGTCGCCACCATGGAATCTCGATCCTCCAGACCTGGGCGGGCCTCGGGGGTGCCCCGGGGCGCCGCTCACTGCTATCGTGCGCAGCATACCTGTTAAGACCAGATAGGACCAGTGATCCCAGTGGTGTCTGTCCCCGGCCCGGAAACCCAGATGGCGCGCGAGATCGCCGAGCAGCCGGCCGCACTGGCCGCGACGTTCGAGCACGTTCTGCCACTGCGGCACGACATCACCCGGCTGGCCGCCGGGCGCCGGAACGTGATCTTCGTGGCGCGCGGATCCTCCGACAACGCGAGCGTCTACGGGCGGTACCTGACCGAGATCCATGCCGGCCGGCAGGCCTCCCTGGCTGCGCCGTCGGTGGCCACGCTGTACGGCGCGAACCTCGACCTCTCGAACTCGCTGGTCGTCGCGGTCAGCCAGTCGGGCGCGACCCAGGAGATCGTCGACACCGCCGAGTGGGCCAAGCGCAACGGTGCCGCGATCGTCGGCATCACGAACGACGGCAACAGCCCGCTGGCGTCGACGGCCGACGTCGCGCTGATCACGAAGGCCGGCCACGAGCTCGCCGTACCGGCCACCAAGACCTACACGACCCAGCTCGCCGCGATCACCGTCGCGGTGGACGCGCTGGCACCCCGGCCCGGGACGCTCGACGCGGACATCGCACGGGTCCCGGACGCGGCGACCAAGATGCTGTCGGGATCGGTCGAGGCGGCGGCAGACCTGCTGGCGGGCGCCCACGACGTCCTCGCGAGTGGACGCGGGCTGACGTTCGGCACCACGCTCGAGGTCGCACTGAAGCTCGAGGAGACCTGCCTGCAGCCGGTCCGCGGACTCTCGTACGCCGACCTGAAGCACGGACCGATCGCGGTCGTGGACTCGGACCTGGTGACGATCCTGGTGACGGCGGGCGAAGGTCCCGCGCTTCCCGGCATGACCGAGCTGGCGGGCATCGTCCGCGAGAAGGGCAGCAAGATCCTCGGTATCGGCGGCGACCCGGAGTTCGCATCTCGCTGCGACGTGGACCTGGCCGGCCCCGACCTGCCCGAGACGCTGGCTCCGCTCGCACTGGTCATCCCCGCCCAGCGCGCCATCGAGCTCCTGGCCCGCAAGCTCGGCCTCGACCCGGACGCGCCTCGCGGCCTCCGCAAGGTCACCCAGACCGACTGAAACAAAGTGCTCAATGGGTGAGCACTTTGGATGGAATCGTGGTGGTCGTCAACCGGGGAAGACCTGAGAGAGGACCACTGCGATGCTGCGAGGACTTGCGACCGTCAGCTTCTACGCCGCCGACGTGAAGGCTGCGCGGGACTGGTACGAGACGTTCCTGGGAATCGAGGCGTACTACGCCGTGCCGAGCGCCGAGGAGCCGGCGTACGTGGAGTTCCGCATCGGTGACTTCCAGTGTGAGCTGGGGATCATCGACGCCAAGTACGCGCCGCACCAGGTCGGGCAGGCAGCGGCCGGGGCGATCGTCTACTGGCACGTCGACGACCTGGAGGCGACCCTCGCCCGCCTGCTCGAGCTCGGCGCAACACTGAACGAGAAGATCGTTGACCGAGGCAACAACACCGGCTTCCGCACGGCCTCGGCCGTCGACCCGTTCGGCAACCTCATCGGCATCATGAACAACCCGCACTACCAACAAACCCTCAAAGACCTCAACCGCTGACCCGCAAACACAGCCCGGCGGCACGACCCCTGCAGACGGCACAGACCGCCGAGCGCGGACCCGGGAGGACGACACACGCAGCTTGACGCGGGCCTAAACGAACGGCACACCCAGCTGGCGCGGCCGGCACAGACGGCCGGCGGGGACCCGCAGACAGCTGGCGCGGGGAGCTGCGAACGCGCCCGATCGCACGCAGTGGCACGAACACGACCGAGACACCCTGTCCAGCGCACGCGATCGAGCCCAGAAAGCTGACGCGGGGACCAGCGAGCTCGGGCGAGCGCACGCACTGGCACGAACACGGCCGAGACACACTGCCCAGCGCACGCCATCGAGCCCAGAAAGCTGACGCGGGAACCAACGAGCGCGACCGAGCGCACACACTGGCACGAACACGGCCGAGACACACTGCCCAGCGCACGCCATCGAGCCCAGAAAGCTGACCCGGGAACCAACGAGCGCCGCCGAGCGCACGCAGTGGCACGAACACGACCGAGACACCGCTATCGAGCGCGCCACTCGAGCCAACAGGCAAACGAGCCGGTCGAACAGGCGCGGCCGAGCCGGTGCGGCCGAGCGGGGGTGCGGGTGCGGGTGCGGGTGCGGGTGAACAGGCGCGGCCGAGTGGGTGCGGCCGAGCCGGTGCGGTGCGGCCGAGCGGGTGTGCGGGTGCGGGTGCGGGCGCGCGGGTGCGGGTGCGGTGGGTACGGTCGGGCGCGCACGGTTGAACGGGGGGAAGGTAGGGCCGTTCTACGAAACGTTCGGGGTCTGATCGGCGCTGTCGGGGTAGGGCGTCCGCCTGGGCGGCCATTTGGGTGGTTCACCCTTGGGTGGCCCGTTCACACCCTGTATGCAGGCGGCAAACGGGCCATTTCGGGGGTGAACCACTCAAACGACGACAACCTCAGCGTGCTTGGCCGTAGTGCGCTTCGGCTTGACGCGGACCTAGAAGTTGATGCGCATGACGGCGCGGCGTGGGCTGGGGCGGCTTGCTTCGGTGAAGCCGGCGGCGGTGAAGGTGGCCGGCGTACCGACGTGGCCGCCGTCGACGAAGTCAGGGTAGCCCTCGATGGCACGGGCGCCGCGTTCTCGGGCGAAGTCGGCTGCAGCGCCGGCGAGCGCACGGCTGATTCCCCGCCGCCGGTAGCCGACGCGGGTGACGAAGCAGGTCAGGGCCCACACTGTTGCGTCCGCCTTGTCTTCGTCGCGGCCCAACCACGGCACGCGGAAGTCGCGGAGCAGCCGCGGATGATCCGCACGCGGCGCGACAGCGCACCAGCCGACCGGCTCGCCGTCGAGGTACGCGATCAGACCGCTCGTCGTTGGTGCCTTCGGGTTTCCGCACGCCGTCTGTTCGCGCAGGCGGGCGGCGAGTTCCTCAGGTCCTTCCGAGGCCCACGACTCCTTCGGCAGCATCCGGAATCGCTGGCACGAGCACCGCGCCGGGTCCCCGGTCGCGAAGATCGCCTGCAGGTCTTCCGCAGTCGCCTCGTTGGCCGGGACGATCGTGAGCTGCTCGGAGGTGACCGGTTCCCGCGAGCCCTGAGGGCGCGGGATCGCGCTCCGCGCACGCTGCTTCGGCTCCCGCGGCGGTGCGTCGAACCTGAGCTCGACGTCCACCCTGTCGCCGGCATCCAGGCCAGCGGGCTTGCGTACTGCGTCCTTCAACGGAAGCAGATAGCCGTCGTCCTTCGGAAACAGCGACGTCTTCCACTCGGAGCTACCAATCCGGGCGCGGATCGGCAGCATCCCCCACCCGTAGCTGGCGGCCCGTGCCACCGTCCGCAGGGCGTCGGCCTCGTCGTCCGGCACGGGAACGAAGTAGTACGGCGCCGGGCCGCGCCACTCGATGATCTCGCCGCTGAACGTCTGGTCCATGAGCCGATGCTAGGCCCGGTTCCGGACATAAGCCTTCCGGATTGGAGGTCCAACTCTGGTGGAGCTGCCGAGCCCTGGACTAGCCTGAATTTTGTTGAAAGAAGAACTATTCGCTGAGCGGAGTCCTTGCGGAGCGGCGGATGTCAGGTCCCGATGAGCGCATGGCCCGGTTGCCTGCGGGCGCGTTCGTTCACACGTTCCTGCCGGGTCGCGTGGTGTACGGGCCCGGGGCGGTCGGTCGGGTGGCAGCCGAGGTCGAGCTGCTTGGCGTACGGCGAACGCTGGTGATCGCGACCCGGTCCGCGCGTGCTGCGGCCGACCTGATCCAGGAGCAACTCGGCGAGCGGTGCGCGGCCCGGATCGACGGGGTGGAGCAGCATGTGCCGAGCGCGACCGCGAACGAAGCGCGCGCCAAGGCCCGAGAGGTCGGCGCAGACGCGATCGTAGCGATCGGCGGCGGCTCCGCCATCGGACTCGCCAAGGCAATCGCACGCACCAACACACCCCACTTCACCGAGCTCGCCGAGGCGATCGGGACCGCCGGTGTGGACGCAGTTGCTGGGTCTGGCGGTGTGGATTGTTCTGCGGTGGCCGGAGGTGTGGGGGTTGGGGGGTGTGTGGGTGGTGGGGAGGTGGTGATTGTGGCGGTGCCTACTACGTATGCGGGGTCTGAGATGACGGCGGTGTGGGGGGAGACGGCGGGTGGGAGCAAGACGACGGGGACGGATCCGCGGGTGCTGCCTCGGGTTGTGGTGTATGACCCGGTGTTGAGTCAGCACCTGCCGCTGAAGGTAACGGCGGCGAGTGTCGCGAATGCGATTGCGCATTGCGTCGAGGCGGTGTGGACGCCGAAGGCTGATCCGTTCACGGAGACGATCGCCGTGGAGGGCCTGCGGACACTGAGTTCGGGACTACGAGCCGTGCTGGCCGCACCGGAGGATCTAGAGGCTCGAGGCCGGCTTCTGTACGGCGCGTGCCTCGGAGGGTCGGCGTTGGCGACGGGCGGGACCGGGCTGCACCACAAGCTGTGCCATTTGCTTGGCGGGACCTACAACCTTCCCCACGCGGAAACACACGCGGCCGTTCTGCCGCAGGTCGCTCGCGTGAACGCACCCGCCGTACCGCAGGCAGCGGCCCGCCTGACAGCCGCGCTTGCTGCTGAGGATCTCGCGGGTGGATTGTTCGACCTGTTCCAGAAGGCAGGCACGGCGACGAGCTTGCGGGAGTTGGGGCTGACGGCGGCCCAGGTGGACGAGGCGGCTGCCACGTTCACAGCGACGGACAATCCGGTACCCGTCACCGAGGAGCTGGTGCGCGAGATCCTGACCCGGGCCTGGGACGGTGCGCGACCGTGATGAGGAGAGCAGATGGACCTGCAAGGTGAGGACCTGACCGAGGCCGTGGTGGCCAGCTTCAGCGACAGCACCAGCGACCGGTACCGGACGGTGATGAGCGCGTTGGTGCGCCACCTGCACGCGTTCGCGCGAGAGGTCGAGCTGACTGAGGACGAGTACTTCACCGCGATCGACTTCCTGACCAGGACCGGGCAGATGTCGAGCGGTACGCGCCAGGAGTTCGTGCTGCTGGCCGACGTACTCGGGCTGTCGATGCTGACGGTCGGACTGGGCAACCGGAAGCCACCGGAGGCGACGCAGTCCACCGTGTTCGGTCCGTTCTTCGTCGAGGGGTCGCCCGCTGCGGAGCTCGGTGACGACATCTCGAACGGTGCGCCCGGGCAGCCGTGCCTGGTTAGCGGGCGCGTCCTGAACACGCAGGGTGATCCTGTCGCGGGAGCACTCGTCGAGACCTGGCAGGCCGACGAGGACGGGTTCTACGACGTACAGAAGGAGCTCGACGGTCCGCAGAACCGGGCGCACCTGATCACTGATGCCGGGGGCAACTACCGGTTCTGGTCGGTACGGCCCGTCGCCTACCCGATCCCGGACGACGGCCCGGTCGGCGAACTGCTGCGTGCCGGCGGTCGCGGCCCGATGCGCCCGGCACACATCCACTTCATGGTCACGGCTCCCGGTTACAGCCGCCTCATCACGCACGTCTTCGCGGCGGGTGACGAGCACCTGGCCACCGACGCGGTGTTCGGCGTCAAGCAATCACTCGTTGCCGAGTTCACCCAACACGCGGCAGGCACAGCACCCGACGGCAGGATCCTCGACAGACCCTTCTTCACCGTCGACTACGACCTCGTCCTCGCGACCACCGACGAGACGGCGCGACAGTCACCGCGCAGTCAACAGTCCTCAGGCCGCTGAAGAGGCTGCCGACTCGCGGAGGATCTTGTCGAGGATCGCCGAGATCTCCGCGGTTTCGGCGTCCAGGAGCGTGATCAGCGCGACCCGCGAGGTCTCCGAGCGCGCTTCCAGGGCCGCCGCGCTCAAGGCGCGCACGGTGCCCAGTTCGTGTAGCAGTTCGTCCCACAGAGCGTTCATCGACAAACCCCCATGTTCCCCGTCACCAACGCAGAGCGACGAGAAGGCCTCACTTCTGTCGTAGAGAACAACGCCGACACCCACCCGAAGGTTACGAACTCGTCAAGAGTTTCCATCCGTTCGCCGCGACAACCGGCGTGTCGGCGAGCGGAAACTGCTGATCCTGGTCCGAGATGTTCAGCAGCAGGAGGACCCATTCGTCACCGTGCGTACTCCGCAGCGCGATGGTCTCGTTGGTCAGGTGCTCCACAGTCGTCCGGGCACGGGTCAGCCACGGATGACGCCGCCGTACGCCGATCAGCTCCTGGTGCACGCGGTACGTCGGCCAGCCGTACTCCGCCAGCTCGCCCGGCCCACTCGGGAACGCGGGCCGGATCGCATCGTCCCCGCCCGCACGCTCCTGTTTGACACCGCGGAACGCCTGCTCGTCGCCGGAATACACACTCGGTACACCGCCGACCGTGAACAGGATCGCGAGCGCGTGCCCGACCTGCCGCTCGTCCTCGAGTCGGGTCGCGAGCCTGGTCACGTCGTGGTTGCCGACGAACGTCTGCGGGACGAACGTGTCGAGCAAGGCGTTGTGCCGGCCGAGCGCGTACGAGAGTTCGAAGAAGTTGCGGTCGTTGAGCGAACTCCAGATCGCCTTCCACAGCTCGTACTGCGTGACCGAATCCAGCCCGCTCTTCTCGACGTACGCCGCGTAGTCGCCGTGGATGACCTCACCGAAGTACCAGACGTCGCGATCCCGCGGCAGCACGCTGCGCCAGAACTCCGGCGGTACGGCGTACGCGGCGTCGAGGCGCCACGCGTCGACACCGCGTTCGTTCCAGAACCGGACGACGTCGCCGACGTAGGAAGCCACCTCCGGATTGCCGTGGTCCAGCGCGACCAGATGCTCGTGTCCCTCGAAGGTGTCGTCACCGCGGAACCACTCCGGATGCGTGAACGAGCGGGCGACGTGGTTGAACACGCCGTCGAGCGCGATCCTCAGGCCGCGGGCGTGTGCGGCCTCGATCAGGCGGTCGAAGTCGGCGTCGTCACCGAGGCGCGGGTCGATGCGGAAATGGTCGATCGTGTCGTACCCGTGCGTCTCGGAGGCGAACACCGGACCGAGCAACAGGCCCGAGCAGCCGAGATTGATCGCGTACTCGAGCCAGTTCTCCAACTGGGGCAGGCGATGCACGACACCGGGCACGGCAGTCGGCTCGGCCCCGGTGAAACCGAGCGGATAGATCTGCCACCAGATCGCGTGGTCAGGCCACATGACGCCTCCTCGGCACCAGCGTAGAGATGATCGCGAGCAACACCCGATCACGGTGTCGATCAGGCGGTACCCGATAGTCGCGAGTTCCGGCGTACGGCCGAGATCCATCAGCAGCACGATGAGCGGGGTCATGATCGTCGCGTAGGCAGCGTAGTTGCGTTCATTGAGCAGCGGACGCAGGCCGACGACGGCAACGATCACCCAGGACGGCGTTCACAACGGCGAGCGCGATCCAGTACGACTTCTCCTGACGCCGGAGGTGCTGGGTCGGCGAACGGTGCAGCGGCGAGCGCTAGCACGATCGCCCAGAGCGCACCGACCGCGAACCACCGGGCGACCTCCCAGACGTCAGCTCCAACCTGCCCCGTAGCCATCCACTTTGTGCACGAGCGCCGTGCGGAAGCCGCCGGCGGGTACGGACTGGGTGCACAGAGTCGGGCGGTGCGGTGGTCAGGGCGAGGGTGCCCAGGGCCGTGAACGACGAGTGGGCGAGTTGGCCGGTCGTGACGCCGTACGTGATGGGGACAGTCATCGCGAGCGCCGCGGTGACCAACTGGGCCGAGCGGACCGGTGACGGCCTCGGCAGCACCGGTGTCGCCGTGCTCGGTCAGCTGCATCGGCGCGGCGGCCTGACGGCGAGCGAGATCGCGGCCGCCGAGCGGGTGCAGGCGCAGTCCCTGACGCGGGTGCTGGCGAGCCTTGAACAGCGCGCCCCACAGCGGGATGGCGAAGAAGGGCAGGAGCTGATCAGGAGAACGCAGGACACCGGGGGACCTCCGTCGGCACACCGTCGAGCTGACCGACGGCGGTCGGCGTCTGCTGCAAGAGCACGTGAAAAGCTCGGACGACTGGCTCGCCGAAGCCATCACCGAACGTCCCAACCCGACGGAGCAAGCCGTGCTGCAGCTCGCTGCCGGGATTCTCGATCAGCTGCTGGACGGCTGACCGAAGGTGTGGCGCCGGATCCACGCGTGCATCGCGATCGCGGCGGCCGCGCTGGCGTTGATCGAGCGGGTGGAGCCGAACTGGGCGATCGAGAGGACGGCGGTACAGATCTCGTGGGCCTCGGCCGTCAGTCCGGGACCTTCCTGGCCGAAGAGCAGGACGCACCCTGCGGGCAGGTCGTACGTCTCCAGCGGCACCGATCCCGGCAGGTTGTCGATGCCGATCACCGGAAGCTCGTGCTCGGAAGCGTAGGAGGCCAGGTCGGCCAGCGTTGGGTGGTGGCGGACGTGCTGGTAGCGGTCGGTGACCATCGCGCCCCGGCGGTTCCACTTGCGGTTGCCGACGATGTGCACCTCCGAGGCCAGGAACGCGTTGGCGGTCCGGACCACCGAGCCGATGTTGAGGTCGTGCTGCCAGTTCTCGATCGCGACGTGGAACGGGTTCCGCTGCTCGTCCAGGTCGGCGACGATCGCCTCGAGCTTCCAGTACCGGTACTTGTCCACGACGTTGCGCCGATCGCCGTTCGCGAGCAGCTCCGGATCCAGCCGCGGGTCGTCCGGCCAGTCGCCCGCCCAGGGCCCGACGCCGACCTCACTCGGCCCCACCATGTCTGATCCCCGCAGGTCACTGCTCAGCTCGCGCACAGGTCGGGACGCTACCCTGTCCGCGTGCTTCCTCTCGTCGCGATGCTGATGCCGTCCTGGATGGACCCCGAGTACCTCCTGAACTGGATGGGTAACTGGGCCCTCTGGGGCACGCTGCTGGTGGTGTTCATCGAGTGCGGGGTGCTGTTCCCGATCCTGCCCGGTGACTCGCTGCTGTTCGCGGTCGGCCTGTTCATCGCGCGTGGCAGCATCGACGTACCGCTCTGGCTGGCCTGCGTGATGCTGACCGTCGCGGCGTTCCTCGGCAACGTGTCCGGCTACTACATCGGCCGCTTCCTCGGTACGTCGTTGTTCCGCAACCCGAACGCCCGGATCCTGAAGCCGAAGTACATCGAGCAGACGCACGAGTTCTTCGAACGGTACGGCCCGCGTGCGCTGGTGATGGCGCGCTTCGTGCCGATCGTGCGGACCTTCATCACGATCGTGGCCGGCGCCGGGCGGATGGACCCGAAGAAGTTCTTCCTGTGGACCGGGGTCGGCGCCGTCATCTGGGCGCCCGGCATCACGCTGCTCGGGCACGCGCTCGGCAACGTGCAGTTCATCCACGACCATCTCGAGTCCGCGCTGATCCTGCTGGTGCTGGTCTCGCTGATCCCGATGGTCGTCGAGTACTTCCTCGCCCGCCGCCGCAACCGCAGAAGCGGCAACGGCGAGGCCCCCAGGCACGCCGCGCCGAAGCACCCGGTCAACTAGTGCCCGAAGGGGAAGTGGGGGTCGGACCAGACCCAGTCTGTGCTGAGTGCGGACAGGTTCGCGACCTCGACCGGGCCGGTGAGTAGCGGGCCCACCACCTGACCGGAGCCGAGCGAACAGGCAACCCGGATCCGGTCAGCCGCCTGGTACCAGACCAGCGCCCCCCGTGGCGCCGCCCCTTCACGGAGCAGGGTGTGGTGGTCGAGCCAGCGCACGGCGTCGGCCGCGTCGTGCCAGCCGCTGTCGTTCGCGTAGCCGAAGGCCATCCGCTGGAACTTCAACGGCCAGTCCAGCCATGCCGCCGAACCGACGCGCTCCAGCTGCCAGTTCAGCGCCGCCTCGCCGTCCCGCGGATTCGACACCCGCGGAACGTTGTGCGGCTCCACAGCAAGCTCCCCCCAGGCCATAGGTCCTCCCCGATCCCCCGTCCTCGGCCTGCTTGCCGCGGCATGGCCGCAATCCTGCCGCCGCCGGATACAGCCGCCGTACATTCAAACCGCCGTACATTCAGCCGCCGTACTAACCCGAGAATCAGCTGACCGCGACGTCTGCCTCCGAGCCGACCAGGAGCCGCCGGCAGTCGGCCGCGGCGGAGTCGTTGCCGGCCTGTTGCCACACCCGCGCGGCCCGTTCGAGCGTACGGCGGGCATTCTCCAGACTGCCCGTGGACAGGTACAGCTCGCCGAGGTACTGCGCCGCCTGCCCCTCCACGCTCCGATCGCCCAACCGGCGGCCGATGTCCATCGCGTCCAGCAGGATCTTCCGTGCCGCGGCCACCTCGCCGCGCTCCACCAGCGCCCGTCCGAGCAGTGCCCGGGTGTACGCCGCACAGTGGTCGTCGCCCATCCCGTCGAAGATCGCGAGCGCCTTCCGCAGCTGCCGGACCGCCTCGGCGTGGCGGCCCTGGTTGACCCGAAGCGCCGCGATCCGCCGGCGTACCTTGGCCTCGCGGTGCGCGTCGGCCCGTCGTACGGCGATCAGGAACGCCTCCGCGAGGTACCGCCGCGCGGTCACCAGGTCGCCGCGGACCAGGTAGACGTTCGCGGCCGCGGTCCGCGCCAGCGCCTCGGCGTTCGCGTTGCCGTCCTCGACGAACGCCTCGATCGCCTTCTCGTACTGCTCCAGCCCCTTGTCGCGCTCGCCGCGTTCGCGCAGCCAGGTGCCGAGGCCGACGGCCGCTACGCCTTCACCGAGCCGGTCACCGATCTCGGCGAACGCCTGCGCGGCCGCGTCCAAGTGCGGGCGGGCGGTGTCCCAGTCGTCCTGGTAGACCGCGAGCTGGCCGAGGTTGCGGTGCATGATCGCCTCACCGCGCCGGTCCCCGCACGCGATCGCGCTCAGCAGCCCCTGCTGGTGCGAGCCGTTCCAGTCGTCGAAGCCGGCGCGCAGATCCAGGTACGGCCCCCACGCCGCGGCGATCCGCCACGCGTACTCGTGCAGCCCGTTCTGCGCCGCGGCCCGGATCGCCGGGACGAAGGTACTGCGCTCGCTGTCCAGCCAGGCGATCGCATCCGCCTCGGTGAACGGCGACGGGTCCGGGGCGGTCAGCGGCCCGGTGTGTTCGAGGACACCGAAGTACTCGAAGGACAAGGCATTGTTGGCTCGGCGGAGCTTGTTCAGGATCGCGTCGACGACGGTCTCGACGTCCCGTACCGCCTGCGCCTGCTGCTCCTCGGTGCCCACCCCGAGCGCGTGCAGCCGGAGCAAGTCGTGCACGCGGTACCGCGCCGTACCGCGATGGTCGACCGAGCTGATCCGGACCAGGTTGACCTCGATCAGCCGGTCGAGACTGCGACGTACGGCGGCCGGCGACGCGACGGCTTCCAGCGCACGCGCGGAGAAGACGCCGACGGCGAAGTGCCCGATCAACCTGTACAGGCGGGCCTCTTCAGGGCTGAGCGCGTCGTAGCTCAGGTCCGCACTGGTCCGTACGGCGAGCTCACCGATGCTCAGCTCGTCCAGCCGGGACGTCTCGTCGCGGAGCCGTCGGGCCAGTTCACGCGCGCTCAGATCGGGACGCTGCGCCAGCCGGCTGCCGACGATCCGGATCGCGAGCGGCAGGTTCGCGCACGCGGTCAGGATCTCCTCGGCCTCCGGCGAGGACGGCTCGATCCGGCCGGGACCGGCGACCGACGCCAGCAGTACGGCGGCATCGCGGTCATCGAACGTGTCGAGCGGCGTACTGTCCGCACCGGCCAGGTCCATCAACCGGTTGCGACTCGTCACCACCACGGCCGACGCACCGGTACCAGGCATCAGCGAAGCCACCTGTCCGGCGGTCGCCGCGTCGTCCAGGATGATCAGGACCCGGCGGCTCGCCAGCTCGGACCGCAGCATCGCCGAGCGTCGCTCCGGGTCCGTGGGGATCGCGTAGTCGGGCAGGTTGAGGCTGAGCAGCAGGTCGGTGAGCGCGGCGGCCGGGTCCCGCGGGTGCGTCGCTCCGTGCATGTCCAGATAGATCTGTCCGTCAGGGAAGTGCTCCCGGACCAGGTGCCCCAGGCGGACGGCGAGCGATGTCTTCCCGGTGCCGGGAGCACCCGTGATGACCGCGATCGGCGGGCGTACCGGGTCGCGGCCGCAGACAAGATCGCGCAGCTGCTCCAGCTGGTCCTGCCGGCCGCTGAAGTCAGCCAGGTCGAGCGGCAGCTGGCTCGGGGGCCTTACCGGGTCCGTCAGCTCGGGCGCGGCCATCGGCCCAGGCTGGGCGGCCGGGCTCGGGCGTTCCGGCGTACGGTCCGCAGGGATGCCAGGGTTGGGCCAGTTGGCCGAGCGGCCGTTCTCGGCGCGGGCGCCGGCAGCCTCCAGCTCCGGGCCAGGCTTGATGTCCAGCTCGTCGGCGAGCGTCTGCACAGCCTTCGCGTACGCCGCGCGTGCCTCACCCACACGCCCCGCCGCCACGAGCGCGTCCACCAGACGCCGCCATAGCTGCTCGTCGTACGGGTCCTCGATCAGGCGCGCACTCAGCAGTACGGCGGCGCCGCTCGCGTCGCCGTACTCGAGCCGCAGGTCCAGCAGGCTGTCGACGAGCCCGCGATGCTGCGCCTCCAGTCGGGCGATCGAGCCCTCCCAGGCCGCGGGCATCGGCAGGTCCTCGAGCGGACGGCCCCGCCACAGCGAGTACGCACGGGACAGCACCTGCATCGCCTGACGGCCCTCACCGACGTCCCGCAGGTGACCGCCCTCGGCCAGCAGGGACTCGAACCGGCTGGCGTCGAGCTCGTCGACGCCCACCTCGATGCTGTAGCCCGACGCCGACGTGTCGATCGGTGCGGGCAGGCCGGCGTCCTGCAGAACGCCACGCAGCGCGCGGACGTACGTCCGGATGTTGGCGGTCGCGGACCGCGGCGGGCTGCTCTCCCAGAGCGCGTCGACGATCAGATCGGTCGAGACGAACCGGTTCGGGTGCAGCAGCAGCGTGGCGAGCAGCTGGCGCGGCTTGACCGCCTTGAGCAGCTGCCCCTGCACGTGGATGAGGCGCAGGGGCCCGAGGATCCCGTACCTCAGGTTGTCCACTCGTCCGGCCTCTCCACTCTCGAACCGACCTATCGTGGCATCCGCCTGTACCCGGCGGGAAGCCCGATGTACGCCGGATGTATCTCAGTCCGGCACTGTTGACACAGGTACCGGGGGGAGGGCAGGCCCGGCGGTGGCGACCTGACCGCCGTCACACCGGGCCTGGCACTGGGAGCGAGTCCGGGGTCGGGGGACCTGGATCACGGGGAACCGGTGCCTACTGGCCACCGGTGAATGGCGGCTGTCCGTCCTGCGGAGCGGGGGAACCCGCAGGCGGCCCGCCCACCGGTGGCTCTCCCTGGTACCCCTGCTGGCCCGGCTGACCTTGCTGCGGGGCCTGGTACTGCCCCTGCCCCGGCTGGCCCTGGTACTGACCCGGCTGGCCCTGGTACGGCGGCTGCTGGGCCGGCTGCTGGGAGTAGCCGCCCGGGATCTGGTGCTGCGGGTAGCCCTGCTGGTAGTTGCCCTGATCACCCGGCATCTGCGGGTGGATCTGGCCCGACGACGGCGCGCCCGGCTGCATCTGCGGCGGCGCCTGCTCCCCGGCGACCGAGCCGATCGTGCCGAACGAGACCTGCGGCACCGCGCGGACCTGCTCGTCCTTCACCTCGAAGTACCCGGCCTTCTCGAACTTGAAGGAGTTCGCGATCAGGTTCGACGGGAACGCCTCGATGCGGGTGTTGTAGTCGCCGACGTTCGCGTTGTAGAACCGGCGGCCGGCCGCGATCCGGTCCTCGGTGTCGGTCAGCTCGCGCTGCAGGCCGAGGAAGTTCTGGTTCGACTGCAACTGCGGGTACTGCTCGACCGAGATCATCATCTGACGCAGCGCGCCGGACAGCTCACCCTCCGCCGCGGCCCGCTGCTCCGGGTTCGCGCCCTGGGTGTTCACCGCCTGGGTGCGCAGCCGGGCGACCTCCTCGAAGACGTGCCGCTCGTGCGCGGCATACGCGCGCACCGTCTCGACCAGGTTCGGGATCAGGTCGTACCGGCGGTGCAGTTCGACGTCGATCTGCCGCCACGACTCCTGGATCAGGTTTCGTTGCTTGACGAACCGGTTGTACGACGTGATCAGCAGGATCGCCACGATGACGACGACCGCGACGATCACGAGGATGACCCAAAGCATGACAAGAGCTCCCGAGAGTTGGCAGTGCTGGGAGCGACTCTACGGGTACGTGGGTCCGCCGGGCGGTTGCTGCGGTGGGTACACCGGCGGTTGCTGAGGGTACGCCGCCTGTTGCTGCGGCTGCTGGTACGGCTGCTGGACCGGCTGCTGGACCTGCTGCGGTTGCTGGTACTGCGGTTGCTGGTACTGCGGTTGCGGTGGGGGCGTGTCCTGGTGGGGGCGGGGGTCGATGCCCGCGTAGTCGCGCCAGACGTACGGCGGGACGTTCTCGAGCACCTGCTGCAGCAGGGCGAGCCGGTTCATCACCTCGTTCGGGTTGTGCGCGCCCTTGTCCCAGCCGAGCAGCGAGTTCCCCTCGAACCGCCAGCCGATCTCGCCGCGGGCGAGCAGCAGTTCCATCATCCGCGGCGTCACCACCGCGTGCCCGAAGCGCTCGTCGTCGGCCTTCACCCGGAACGCCCGGTTGAACTGCTCGCTCTCGAACTGCAGGTCACGGAACCCGAACGCGTTCGCCACCGCGCCGCCGAAGATCCCCTCGTGGGTGACCTGCAGGTGCGGCAGCGCGCCCGGCATCTGCAGCACGACGACGCCGAAGTTGTGCGTGGTCGTCGTACGGCGGCCCTTCGAGTCGGTCGAATGCGTCTGGTAGCTGTAGTCGAAGGCAACCATCTGGTGCCCGTTGAACGGCCCGGACAGCACGTTCTTGACCCGCCAGTTGTCGCCGGTCTGGAACGGCGTACCGCCCCACTGCCCGGCGAGCGAGTTGTTAGTCGGCAGGTACGACCAGCCCTGCTGCGCGGCGAACCCGGCGAACAGCTCGCGCCGCTTCTTGGCCCGGTAGTAGTTGAAGTAGAACATCCCGCCGGCGACCAGCAGGGCCACCAGGAGGATCAGAACCGTGCTGCCGTGCATCAGCCGAGCCCCAGGTCCTCGAGACCGAACACGGACCGGTACTCCAGTCCTTCCGCCTCGACCCGCTCCTGCGCGCCCGTCGAGCGGTCCACGATCACCGCGACCGCGACCACCTCGGCGCCGGCCTCGCGCAACGCCTCGACCGCGGTCAGCACCGACCCGCCGGTCGTCGACGTGTCCTCGACCGCGAGCACCCGGCGGCCCTTCACGTCCGGGCCCTCGATCCGCCGCTGCAGGCCGTGGGTCTTCTCGGCCTTCCGTACGACGAACGCGTCGAGCGTCCGGCCCTGCTGGGCGGCCGCGTGCAGCATCGACATCGCGACCGGGTCCGCGCCGAGGGTCAGTCCGCCGACCGCGTCGTACGAGAGGTCCTTGGTCAGCTCGAGCATCGCCGGACCGATCAGCGGCGCCGCGGCCGCGTCGAGCGTGATCCGCCGCAGGTCGACGTAGTAGTCGGCCTCCTTGCCGGAGGCGAGCGTCACCCGCCCGTGCACGATCGCCTTGCTCTTGACCTGCTCCAGCAGTCCGTCCCGGTCGTAGCTCATGGCTGACAAGCCTAGGCGACCTGCCGGTCAGGGCTTCTTGCTGACCCGGACGAGGTGACCGAACGCGACCGAGCGGTCCGGTGAGTGAAACAGGTCCTGGCAGGTGGTGAGGGTGATGATCGACTGCGTCGGCGCCTGCTGCTTGCCGGGGACCGGGTCGAGGACCCAGGTGTCGCTCGGCTGCACGGTCAGGTCCCGGGGCGAGCCGTCCAGCTCGTAGGTGTAGATGTCGTCCGCGGTCTCGACCACGACCTGGTCGCCCTTCCGCAGCTCGAGCAGTTTGCGGAACGGCGAACCGTGCGTGACGCGATGACCCGCGATCGCGAAGTTCCCAGGCTCGCCGGGCAACTGGGTCTGCGGGTAGTGCCCGATCCCGCGGGCCAGGTCGTCCGCGGCGACACCCTCCACGATCGGCTTCTCCCAGTCCGCACCGAACCTCGGGATCCGCAACAGGAACAGCGGCTGCCCACCCGTCGGCCTCGCCTGCGTGGGGCGCGCGGACGGCGTGGCCGCCGGCTTCTGCCATTGCTCCCGCAGCCGGTCCTCACCCTTCCCCATCTGCTGGTTAGCGGTGATCCCGGTCCCGAAGTACTGCCACCCCACCCACCCCAGCGCCCCCAGCCCGGCCACCAGGAACACGATCCCGAGTCCCTTAACTACTCCCCGCATGAGCTCAAGTATGCAGTTGGGCTGTAAAGGCTGTGTACGACGTGTCGATGGACGCCGGTGGTTGCCGAGGACGACGATGTGGGCGGATCGTCGTACTGGAGGTGGGTGCCGTGAAGGCACTGGTGAAGGCCGCGGCGAGGCCCGGTCTGTGGTTGCAGGACGTGCCCGAGCCGAAGATCGAGGCCGACGAGGTACTGATCAAGGTGCTCCGTACGGGATTGTGCGGCACCGACCTGCACATCCAGAACTGGGACCCGTGGGCGCAGAAGAACGTACCGGTGCCGATGGTGACCGGGCACGAGTTCTGCGGCGAAGTCGTCGAGATCGGGGTCGGCGTCCGGGACGTCGCGGTCGGTGATCTGGTCAGCGGCGAGGGCCACCTGGTGTGCGGCCGCTGCCGCAACTGCCGGGCCGGCCGCCGCCACCTGTGCATCAAGACCCGCGGGCTCGGCGTCCACGTGCCCGGCGCCTTCGCGGAGTACGTCGCGCTGCCCGCGACCAACGCCTGGGTACACAAGGACCCCGTGGACCTGGACGTCGCCGCGATCTTCGACCCGTTCGGCAACGCCGTACACACTGCTCTGTCGTTCCCGCTCGTCGGCGAGGACGTGCTGATCACCGGCGCGGGCCCGATCGGGGTCATGGCCGCCGCGGTCGCGCTGCACGCCGGTGCGCGGAACGTGGTGATCACGGACCTCTCGGAGTACCGCCTCGACCTCGCGCGGAAGATCGGCGTCACCCGCGCGGTGAACGTCGCCGAGGAGACGATCGCGCAGGCGCAGCAGAGCCTCGGGATGCGCGAGGGATTCGACGTCGGTATGGAGATGTCGGGACAGCCCGCCGCGCTGCGTGAACTGCTCGCGAACATGACCCACGGCGGCAAGGTCGCGATGCTCGGCCTGCCGTCCGACGAGATCGCGATCGACTGGGGCACGGTGGTGCTCAACATGCTGACCATCAAGGGCATCTACGGCCGGGAGATGTTCGAGACCTGGTACTCGATGTCGGTGATGCTGGAGCGCGGCCTGGACCTGACGCCGGTGATCA
>DASXXB010000232.1:0-7949 GCA_036503355.1 Kribbella sp.
TAGAGCGGGTTCTCGAGGCCGTCGGTGGGCGACTCAGGGATCGGCGGCACGGTCGGGTACGGCTCGAAGCCGAGGGGTTCGGTGTGGTTGATCGGGAAGTACGTCGGGTTGGTCCCGGTGGCTGCGGCGTAGGCGCAGGCACACGCGGCCATCGAGGGCGCGACACCGGCCTCGCCGCCGCCACCGACCTCACCGTTCGGGTCGTTGGGCATGATCACGACCTCGAGCTCCGGCGGGGTGTTCCACTGCCGGGTGTAGAAGTAGTTGTCCCAGCTGCCCTCGAGCGGGATGCCGTCCTTGATGTGCAGGCTGGACGTCAGCGCCAGCGCGATCGCGTCCTGCAGGCCGCCGAACATCTGCGCCTCCAGGCCCTTCGGGTTGATGCAGAACCCGGGGTCGACGACGATCACCGCCTTGGTCACCCGCGGCCCGGTCACCCCCTCGACGGGCAGCGGCCGGTCCACCGTCGCCGGCCGGCAGTCGATCTCGACCAGCGTCGCGACCGCGGCCCGGTACTCCGAGTGCACGCCGATGCCCTGCGCCGTACCCTTCGGCATCGCCTTGCCCCAGTTGCCAACCTCGGCCGCCTTGTCCAGCACCGCGAGCAACCGCTGGTCCTTGAGGAAGCTCCGGCGGAACCGGACCGGGTCCTGGCCCATTTTCGCGGCCAGTTGATCGACGACAAGCTCCTCGGCGCAGACCACGTTCGGCGAGTAGATGTTGCGCATGCTGCCGGTGTTGAACGTCAGCGGTACTTCGTTGAGCAGCTGCGTCGTCACGCCGAAGTTGTACGGCGAGGACTGCGTGAGCTCGAAGATCGTCTCGGCGAACGACAGGTTCCCGCCCACCGGCAGGTCCGCGGCGTACGCCGTGATCATCTCGCCGAGCCCATGCCCGAAGTCGGTCTGCACGCTGGTATGCCGCTGCTCGTAGCTGAGCACGTTGCCGGCCAGGTAGTTCGCCCGGACCCGCGACGTACTCATCGGATGCGTGCGGCCCTGACGGAAGTTGTCGGTCCGCGACCACGACAGCTTGACCGGCTTGCCCATCTTCTGCGAGATCTCCGCCGCCTCGGCCGCGACGTCGTGGAACAGGTGCCGGCCGAACGAGCCGCCGCCCTGCACGACATGGACCTTGACGGCGTCGATCGGCAGCCCGAGCTTTTGGGCGATGTCCTCCTGCGCCACGATCGGCACCTTGAGGCTGGACCAGATCTCGGCGCTGTCCGGGCGGACGTCCGCGATCGCGCAGTCCGGCTCGAGCGGGCTGTTGCTGGCGAACGCGAACACGAACTCGGCGTCGATCGTCTTCGACAGCAACGGCGGCACCGCCATCGGCAGCTGCGCCGCACGCAACTTCGCCAGCACGGTGGCATCGGACTCGTCGTCGACGGTGCCGGGGCCCCAGGTCGCGTCGACCTTCTGGATCGCGTCGATGCACTGGCCGAAGGTGTCAGCCCGGATCGCCACACCGTGGGCAATCCCAACGACATCGGTGACGCCGGGCAGCGCCCGGAGCGCCGGCAGGTTGTTGATCCGCCGCAGCGTACCGTTGATCGTCGGCGGCCTGGCCACCATGGTCGGCTTCGCGCCCGGCACCTGCAGGTCCATCGCGAACTGCTTGCGCCCGGTGACGATGTCGTGCGCGTCGACCCGGTTGTGCGGCTTCCCGAGAACCGTGAACTCCGACGAGGACTTGAGCTCGGCAGCCACCTTGAGGGTCTTCGTGACCGCGGCCGCCTTCGCCAGCGAGCCGTACGTCGCCGTCACGCCGTTCGGACCGCTCAGCACTCCGGCTGCCGCGGTCACCTTGTCGACCGCGACACCCCACTGCAGCGCAGCCACCTCGACCAGGCGCTGACGGGTGATCGCGGCGGCGGTACGGACCGGGGTGTACATGCTGCGCATCGAGTTCGACCCGCCGGTCAGCTGGTTCATCAGCAGCTCGGGGCGCGCGTCCGCGAGCCCGATCTCGACCTTCTCGATCGGCAGGTCCAGCTCTTCGGCGACGATCATCGCGAACGCGGTGGTGATGCCCTGGCCCACTTCGGCCCGCGGTACGGCGAAGTACGCCGTACCGTCGGTCCGCAACTCGACCGTGATCAGGCCGGACGTCGGCGCGGCGGCAAGGTTCTGCAGGTCGCCGAGGTCGAAGATGTCCACCGGCTGCGGTACCGACGGCACAGCGGCGTCGGCCGGCCGCGGATCGGATTCGTTGGCCGCCCAACTGACCCCGACCGCCAGCGTCGGCGCAGCAATCAAGTACCCGAGAACCCGCCGCCTCCCCAGCAGCCCACGCCCACCGGCCTCCCGTTCGCTTGGCGCGTCCAACGATCGAAGGTGTCCAGCGCTGTGTTCGACCATTGGTGGGACCTCCGAGCTCGAGCAATGCTGGGAACGCAGTCTGGCACCGCGGGCGACGCTGCGGGATGGCCGCAATGCCTAGGTTTCCAGCGGGTTCACTGTGCACAACGCACAGGCAGGCCCTTCGGTCACGCAGGGAAGAGTTTGAAGGCCCGCAGGGCAAGGCCGAGTTCCAGCTGGCAGCCGTCGTCGGTGACGTCACGGCCGGTGATCTGCTGGACCCGGTGCAGGCGGTTGATGACCGTGTTGCGGTGACAGTGAGCGAGATCCGCGGTACGACGGATGGATCCGGACGCCGTCACCCACTTGTCCAGAGTGTCGAGCAGCAACTCACGCTCGGACGCCGGTACCGTCGTGAGCGGTCGCAGCCAGGTGTCGATCAGCTGCCCTGCCAACTCCGGCGCGCTCAGCAACAGCGCTTCGGGAAGCCGTTGCGTCAATGCTGCAACGTCGATCCGTCCGGGCGGCAGGGTACGGCGGGCCAGCATCGCCTGCCGATACGCGACATCCGTCTCGGCGAGACCGGTGACAACGCCGGACAAGCCCGCGGGCGCCTGCACGAGCTCGCGCAGGATCCGGAGTACGACGCCGGGCGATTCGATGCCCAAGGCAAGCACACCGACGACGGTCTGCGGCCGCACCTGCCACGCGGACGCGACGCGGGCACCGGCGAGCCGCCGCGCGAACGACGTCGCCGTGCACTCGTCGTCCACCAGGTTGTCGATCGCTACCACGACGTACGGACCGTTCACCGGGAGATCGAGGACCGTGGCCGCCTCCTGCACAAGGGCACGATTCGAGGGGCCCTGCAGCAGGCCCTCCCACAGCGTCGACCGGCGTTGCTCGTCGGCGCGCACCAGGTACCGCTCGGCGGCATGGTACGCGGTGGCTACCTGCGACGACGTCCGGTCGACGACCTCCCAGACCTTGCCTGCGACATCCAGCAAGACCTCGGACTCGGCCATTCCTTGGGCGCGCGCCTCGTCGATGATCGCTTCCCACACCATCCGTCCACCGAGCCGGAACGACTTCAGTACGTCGTCCAGTGGCATCCGCTGCTCGGCCCGCCGCCGTCCGGTCGCCTGCGCCGCATCGAAGTGGTCGTCGTCGCCGGCAATCATCTGCACAACCCGGGCAACGTTGTCGTGACAGGACCGCCACACGTCCTGCCGCGGCACCGAATCCATCTCCAGGTACGCCGGATTCTGCTCGTAGATGACCGCGACCAGCGAATCGGTCAACGCCGGCAGCCGAAGCAGCACATTCTCCGCCAACGTCTCAACCGTCAGTGCCGACTCTGCGACCTTACCCATAGTCGGCACAGCATCGCACACAGTCGTCGCACCGAACAGACCTCGGATCAGACGGAGCGGGTGGCTACCAGGTCGCAGAGGGTGTCGAGGGCTTGGCGGCCGGGGCCTTCGGGGAGGGTGGTGAGGAGTTTGCGGGCGTCGGCGGCGCGGCGGCGTACGTCGTCCTCGGCCTGGGCGAAGGCGGCGTGCGAGCGGAGCAGGTCGAGGGTCTCCGCGAGGCGGGCGTCGTCGGACAGGTCCGAGTCCAGCAGATCGAGGAGGCGGGCGTCGGTCGGGTCGGCCGGATCGGCCTGGGCGCGGAAGATCAGCACCGGGAGCGTGGGGACGCCTTCGCGGAGGTCGGTGCCGGGGGTCTTGCCGGACTGGCCCGACTCCGAAGCGATGTCAAGCAGGTCGTCGGCGAGCTGGAACGCCACGCCGATCTCCTCGCCGAAGGCCCGCAGCGACTCCTGCACCTCCTCCGACGCACCGGCGTACCGGGCACCGAAGAGGACGGACGTCGCGATCAGCGAGCCGGTCTTGTCCGCGACCACCGACAGGTAGTGCTTCAAGGGGTCCTGGCCTTCGCCGACCCCCATGGTCTCGCGGATCTGGCCCTCGACCAGCCGGCCGAACGTCCGGGCCTGGATCCGGACCGCTTCCGGCCCGAGGTCGGCGACCAGGTCCGACGCGCGGGCGAACAGCCAGTCGCCGGACAGGATCGCGACCGAGTTGTCCCAGCGCGCGTTCGCGGTGGACGAACCGCGGCGCAGCGCCGCCTCGTCCATCACGTCGTCATGGTGCAGCGTCGCGACATGTGTGAGCTCGACGACGACGGCCGCCTTCACGACCTCGTCGGAGGTGACGTCAGCGCCGAACTCGGCCCCGAGCATCACCAGCAGCGGCCGGAACCGCTTGCCACCGGCAACCATGACGTGCTGCGCCGCCGCGGTGACGAACGGCGCCTCGGACAGGGTCGCGTCGTGCAGCGCCTGCTCGACGCGCTCCAGCCCGGCACGAACCCGGGACTCGAGCGCCGCATCGGCGAACTCGAATCCCAGGCTCTCGGCCGGCAGCGGGGTCGGACTCAACGGATGAACTCACCAGCTCGGGCCGCAAGGTCGAGCACCGGTCCGGGAACCAGACCGAGCACGACCGTGGCGGCGAGACCCAGCGCGACCGCCGACGTGGTCTGCCAGCCGGGCAGCGCCACGTCCGGCGCGTCGGCCGGCAGGTCGGAGAAGAACATCAGCACGATCACGCGGACGTAGAAGAACGCGGCGACCAGGCTGGACAGTACTGCGACCACGACGAGCGGCCACGCACCGCCGGTCCAGGCCGCGCTGAAGACGGCCCACTTGCCGGTGAAGCCCGCGGTCAGCGGAATGCCGGCGAAGGACAGCAGGAAGAACGCGAAGATACCGGCCAGCAGTGGCGACTTCTTGCCCAGACCCGCCCAGCGCGACAGGTGCGTCGCCTCGCCGCCCGCGTCGCGGACCAGCGTGACGACCGCGAACGCGCCGATCGTCGGGAAGCCGTACGAGACCAGGTAGAACAGCACCGCCTGGGTCGAGGTGATCCCGTTGTGGACGCCGTTGCCGGCCTGCGCCAGCCCGACGAACGCGGTCAGCAGAAAGCCCGCGTGCGCGATCGACGAGTACGCCAGCATCCGCTTCACGTCGGTCTGGGTGATCGCGACGATCGAGCCGACCACCATGGTGAGGATCGCGACGATCCACATCATCGGCGCCCAGTCCCAGCGGGTCCCGCCGAGCGCGACGTAGAAGACCCGCATCAGGCCGACGAACGCGGCGATCTTGGTGCAGGCCGCCATGAAGCCGGTGACCGGCGTCGGGGCGCCCTGGTACACGTCCGGCGTCCAGGAGTGGAACGGTACGCCGCCGACCTTGAACAGCAGGCCGACGCCGAGCAGACCGGTACCGGCCAGCAGGATCGTGTCGCCACCGGTCTGGGTGCCGAGCGCGGTCGCGATGCCGCCGAGCGACATCGTGCCGGCGTACCCGTAGAGCAGCGCGATGCCGAACAGCAGGAACGCCGACGAGAACGCGCCGAGCAGGAAGTACTTCATCGCGGCTTCCTGCGAGATCAGCCGGCGGCGGCGCGCCAGCCCGCAGAGCAGGTACAGCGGCAGCGAGAAGACCTCGAGCGCGACGAACAGGATCAGCAGGTCGTTCGACGCCGCGAACAGCATCATGCCGCCGACCGCGAACAGCGTCAGCGGGAAGATCTCGGTGTGCTCGATGCGCAGCGCCGTACCCTCACGCTCGGCCTCGGACCCCGGTACGGCGGCCGCCTGGCCGGCGAACGCGGACAGGCCGCCGTCGATCGAACGCTCCGCGAACAGCAGCACGCTGATCAGCGTCAGCGCCAGCAGGATCAGCCAGGTGAACAGCGCCGGGCCGTCGACCGCGACCGCACCCTGGACCGCGATCAGTTCCTTCTTGTCATGCATCAGCATGCCGGTCAGCACACCGGACACGACCACGGCGACCACCGTGATCACCAGCTGCACCAGGTGCCGCAGCTGCCGGGGCAGGAACGCCTCGGCCAGGACCCCCACGGCGGCCGCGCCGAACACGACGAACAGCGGCGAGAGCTCGCTGTACTCGATCTTCGGCGAGGTGAAGTCCGCCAGCGGCAGCAACATCGCGCTCACTTCTGTCCCTCCGTCACGGGGATCTGCGGTGCCTTGTCGGTCACGCCCAGCTGCTGCATGGTCGTCTCGACGGCCGGCTTGATGATGTCGACCACCGGCTTCGGGAAGATGCCGAGACCGATGATCAGGAGGACCAGCGGCGCGATCGCGAGCACCTCACGCGCGTTCAGGTCCTTGAGCTTCTCGATCCCGTCGCGGACCGGCCCGGTCATCAGGCGTTGGTACATCAGCAGGATGTACAGCGCGGCGAGCACGATGGCGACCACCGCGATCACCGCGATCACCTTGTGCCGGCTGAACGTCCCGGCCAGCACCATGAACTCGGAGATGAACGGCGACAGGCCGGGCAGCGCCAGGCTGGACAGGCCGGCGAACAGGAACGTGCCGGCGAGCACCGGCGCCACCTTCTCGACCCCGCCGTAGTCGGCGATCCGCGCGGACCCGCGCCGGGAGATCAGGTACCCGGCGACGAGGAACAGCGCCGCCGTGGAGAGACCGTGGTTGAACATGTACAGCGTCGATCCGGTCAGGCCCTGCGACGTCAGCGCGAAGATGCCCATCACGATGAAGCCGAAGTGCGAGATCGAGGTGTACGCGATCAGCCGCTTGATGTCGGTCTGCCCGATCGCCAGCAAGGCGCCGTACAGCACCGAGATCAGCGCCAGCACCAGCACCACCGGGGTGGCCCACTGCGACGCGTTCGGGAACAGGCCCAGGCAGAACCGGATCATCCCGAAGGTGCCGATCTTGTCCAGGATGCCGACCAGCAGCACCGAGGTGCCCGGCGTCGCCTCACCGGCCGCGTCCGGCAGCCAGGTGTGGAACGGCACCATCGGCGCCTTCACCGCGAAGGCGAAGAAGAAGCCGAGGAACAGCCAGCGCTCCGTGTTCTGGCTCATGTCCAGCTTGATCATGTCGGCCAGCAGGTACGACGGGTCGCCGTGCTTGGCCGAGACGACGTACAGGCCGACGACCGAGGCCAGCATCAGCAGGCCGCCGAGCAGCGAGTAGAGCAGGAACTTCACCGCGGCGTACGAACGCTGCGGGCCGCCGAAGCCGCCGATCAGGAAGTACATCGGGATCAGCGTGGCCTCGAACAGCACGTAGAACAAGAACACGTCGGTGGCCGAGAACACGCCGATCGACAGCGCCTCGAGGCCGAGGATCCAGGCGAAGAACGACTTCTCCGACCAACGGCCGTGCTGCGCGTCGTTCCAGGAGGCGATCAGCACGATCGGCGTCAGCAGCGCGGTCAGCACCACCAGCACGATGCCGACGCCGTCCAGGCCGAGCGCGTAGTGCGCACCGAACGCCTTGATCCAGGTGTGCGTCTCCGCGTAGTCCCCGGCGCCGTTGCGGTGGTAGCCGATCGCGACGATCGCGGTCAGTACCAGCGTCACGAGCGAGAACCCGAGCGCGATCTGCTTGGCCAGCGTCGCGTTGACGCGCGGCACCAGCATCGTCGCGATCGCCCCCACGAACGGCAGGAGCAGTAACAGGGTCAGCCAACCGATGTTCACGACAACCTCACCGCGAGGAGGGCGACGACCACGAATGCGGCGCCGAAGACCATGCTGAGTGCGTACGAACGGACGAAGCCCGTCTGGAACCGGCGGA
>DASXXB010000233.1:0-2874 GCA_036503355.1 Kribbella sp.
GGCGTGAGCTGTACGGCGGTCACCGGCCGGCCTCCTGGGTGGTGTTGAGAATGCGGACTCCGCGGAACAGGGCCGACGGGCAGCCGTGGCTGACCGCGCCGGACTGCGACGGCTCGGCCTTGCCGCAGTTCAGCGCGCCGCCGAGGACGTAGGTCTGTGGGCCGCCGACCGCTTCCATCGAGCCCCAGAAGTCGGTCGTGGTGGCTTGGTACGCGACGTCGCGGAGCTGACCGTCGAGCTTGCCGTCGGTGATCTTGTAGAACCGCTGTCCGGTGAACTGGAAGTTGTACCGCTGCATGTCGATCGACCAGGACTTGTCGCCGACGATGTAGATGCCGTTCTTGACCCGGCCGATCAGCTCCTCGGTGGAGGGGCCGTCCGCGGCGGGCTGCAGCGAGACGTTCGCCATCCGCTGGATCGGGATGTGGCCGGACGAGTCCGCGTACGCACACCCGTTGGACCGCGGCGTGCCGAGGACGTCCTCGTTCTTCTTCGCCATCCGGCGGTCCACCTGGTACCCGACCAGGATCCCGTCCTTGACCAGGTCCCACTGCTGGCCGGCCACGCCCTCGTCGTCGTACCCGACGGTGGACAGGCCGTGCTCCGCGGTGCGGTCGCCGGTGACGTGCATGACCGGCGAGCCGTACTTCAGCGCGCCGAGCTGGTCGAGGGTGGCGAAGCTGGTGCCCGCGTAGTTCGCCTCGTAGCCGAGCGCGCGGTCGAGCTCCGTGGCGTGGCCGATCGACTCGTGGATCGTGAGCCACAGGTTCGACGGGTCGATGACCACGTCGTACGTGCCGGGCTCGACGGGCGGCGCGGCCAGCTTCTCGGCCAGCCAGCCGGGGATCTGCGCGAGCTCGTCGTCCCAGTCCCACCCGGTGCCGGTCAGGTACTCCCAGCCGCGGCCCGCGGGCGGCGCGGTGGACGACATCGAGTCGAAGCGGTCACCGGCCACGCCGTGCGCGGTGATGTCGGGACCGATCCGGACCCGCTGCTGGGTGTACGACGTGCCGGCGGAGTTGGCGTAGAACTTGCACTCGTGGATCGCGGCGACGTGGACGCTGACATGGGCCACGCCCTCGGCCTTGAGCAGGCGATCGCTGTAGTCGGTCAGCAGCGCGACCTTCTCGGCGCGCGGGACCGTGAACGGATCGATCTCGTACGACGAGATCCAGGTGACGTCGTCGTACACCGGCTCGTCGGCGAGCTCGATCGTCTCCGCGTTGATCGGGCGGGAGACCTGCGCCATGTTCACCGCCTGCTCGGCGAGGACGACCGCCTCGTCGAGCGTCAGCGCGACCCCGGCCGCGAACCCCCAGGTGCCGTCGTGGATGACGCGGACCGCGATCCCCAGGTCCTCGTCGTCCTTCGCGCTCTCCAGCACGCTGTCACGCAAGGAGATGGACTCGGACCGGATCCGCTCCAGCCGGAACTCGGCAAAGGTGGCCCCGAGGTCACGGGCCCGCTGCAGAGCGGCCGCGGCCAGCTCCTGCCGCGGAAGGGCGAGAAACGCTACGTCGATATCAGGCACGAAACCGACCCTATACAGCCCCCGGGACATTTTCCCGCGGTGCGGCTGATCTAGATGTCGGCAGCCAGTTCGAAGCCGGTGAAGAGGCGGCCGCCGTGGAGGGAGAGGATGCGGTCCACTGCGGTCACCAGGCGGTCGTCGGATGCTCGTACGCCGTCCAGCAGTGCGACGGCATGATCGGTGCCGTGCGCAACGTCGTACGCCGTGAGCTCGCGGAGCAGGCCCTTGCCGGTGCCGGACCAATGACCCGAACCGGTCAGCAGCAATCGCGCCGCCTCCTGCCACAACACGGAAGCGATTGCCAGCCGCGCATCGCCATCAGCACTGGCCAGGTCCTCCAGCAGGTCTGTGATCGTGTAGCGCAACAGGCTCAACTCGTCGGCGGACAGCGGCTTGGGACCGGCCGCCACCTCGGCCAGGAACTCCTGCTGCAGGCGCGTTCCTGATCTGTCGGTGTCGAGCAGTACGACGGACTCGCCGACGAGCCGCATCATCGTCGGCTGCCGTCGTGCCTGGTCCTTGTCGGCGAAGTACCGCAGTGACTTCTCGGTGTGCACGAACAGCTCGACCGGCCACCCGCCGTACTCGATCGACTTCCGCAGCACCGGGCCGTCCCGCAGGACCGTGATGTCCAGGTCGGACGTCGGCGTCGCGTCACCGCGTGCGACGCTGCCGCCGAGCCAGGCGGCGCGGGCTTCCGGGAACAGTTCGGCAACGAGGTCCTGTGCGACGTCCATCAGGACAGTGTCAGCCAGCGCAGCAGCTCGCGGTACGCATTTACCGGCTGGATGTGGCCGCCCACGTAGTACTTGCGTTCGGCGTGGGGGATCGCGGCGGCCAGGTGGTCGGCGTACTTCCCGGCACGTTCGTCCGCCGACCCGTGCCACAGACTCACGGGAACGTGGATGTCGCTGAAATCGAAGCCCCACGGGTGGGCGAACGCCACGAGGTCGTCCAGCCAGCCGTCGTGACTGGTGACGAACGTCGCGGTCACCCGAGCCATCGCGGCCGGATCCTCACGCGCCGGCGGTCCGGGCGGCGAACCCGGGTCCGGTGGGATCTCCGGCCCGCCGTCCCCGATCGCACTCATGATCGACCGCGCCGTCTCCTCGAGCCCCGGCCGCAGGTCACCGTGCACTGCCTGCCAGGAGGTGCGATTGCGCCGCGGGTCCTCCGCTTCCTCTTCCTCGGTCGGCTCCGGACCGTCGACGATGGGCGGCGCGATACCCGCACTTACGGCACAGCGAGTGACCCGGTCGGGCAGCAGTGCCGCGCAGGCCAGCGCGTGCGGCCCGCCGCCGGAACCGCCGGTGACCGCGAACCGTTCCCACCCGAGCGCGTCG
>DASXXB010000234.1:0-13248 GCA_036503355.1 Kribbella sp.
TCCTGGTCGGCCAGGCGGGCGCGCATGTTCTCGGTCAGCTGACGGACCTCTTCCCGTACGGCGAGCAGCTCCTGCTCCGCCGCCTGCCGCGATGTCTCGCGCTCCGGCACGCTCCAACTCCTGTCCCGTCGGTGAATCCTCCAACGAGAGCAGACGCGAGCGGGACGGCCGGCGGTTCCCTGCCCGGGTCAGTGCTTCGGTACGGCGTTCTGGACCTCGTTCGGGACCTCGTTCTGGACCTCGTTCGGGACCGCACCGCCGTACCGCCGGTCGCGCTGCGCGTAGATCTCGATCGCCCGCCACAGATCCCGCCGGTCGAAGTCGGGCCAGAGCGTGTCCAGGAACACCATCTCGGCGTACGCCAGCTGCCACACCAGGAAGTTGCTGGTCCGCTGCTCCCCCGACGACCGGACGAACAGATCGACCTCGGGAATGTCGGGCGCGTAGAGATGCCGCGCGATCGTCTTCTCGGTGATCCGATCCGGCTTGAGCCGCCCCGCGGCAACCTCCGCCGCGATCGACTTCATCGCGTCGGCGATCTCCGCCTGACCGCCGTAGTTCACGCAGAACTGCAGGGTGATCGTGTCATTGTCCTTGGTCCGCTCCTGCGCGTACTCGAGCTCGTCGATCACGCTCTTCCACAACCGCGGCCGCCGCCCCGACCACACCACCCGCACACCCATCGCATCAAGCTCGTCACGCCGCCGATGGATCACCTCACGGTTGAACCCCATCAGGAACCGGACCTCCTCCGGCGACCGCGCCCAGTTCTCCGTCGAGAACGCGTACGCCGAGATGTACTTCACCCCGATCTCGATCCCACCCTTGATCACATCGAGTAACGAAGCTTCCCCCGCCTTGTGCCCCTCGGTCCGCGGCAACCCCCGCTGCTTGGCCCACCGCCCGTTCCCATCCATCACAATCGCCACATGCCGAGGCACCAACTCCTTCGGCAGCCGCGGCGGCCGCGCCCCCGAAGGATGCGCCCCAGGCGGAACCACCACCTTCTCCCCCCGCCCCGACCCCGACTCCCGACCCCTACGACGACCAATAGGCGACATACCCCGCAGTCTCCCACCCGCGGATTCCACCCCCAGGCCCCACCTGCAACAACCTGCAACCTGTGGACAACCCACCTCCCCGAACACCCTCCGTATGCAACCCTTACACCAACAGCACCCAGAACGGAGCCCTCCCCATGCCCCGCCGACCGGCCTTCGCAACCACCACCGCAGCCCTCTGCGCCCTCACCGCGCTAGCCGCCTGCCATGGCTCCCCGGAAGCCGGCCACCCCAATACCACTCCGGTTTCAACGGCTGCGTCGACACCGACCCCTACACCGGCCGTGCCATCCACTCCCGACTGGACCGCGCAAGAGCAGGCCGCGATCGCGGCGGCCAAGGCCCGCTACGCGACCGCCCGGTCCGCCATTGACGCGGCGCTCAACAATCCGCCTGCCGCAACAGACCAAAAGCTTTTGCAGGCAGGGGTCGGCGGGAAATGGCTCGTGCAGGTGCTCGGTGACCTGCAGTTCAACGAAGACCGCGATTGGTATCAGGAAGGAAAGACCCGCGTCAAAGCGCTTACGGTCGCGTCTGTGAAGCTCACGGCCGAGCAGCCTGAGGTTCGTTTTACCGTTTGCCTCGACACTTCGAAAATCTCCCTCCGCTACCGAACGACCCACAAACCAGTGCCGGCGATTCCGGCGAACGGACACTTCCACAAGGTTCAATCACAGATGGTCTATGCGCCACCCAATGGCCAATCGACGAAGATGTGGTTCCTTATTGATGAGAAACCGCTCGGGTCATGCTGATTCGCGTCATCGGGCTCCTCACTACAGCATGTTGGCTTCTTGCCTCAGCTCCACTTGCTTTGGCTGGGCCGACGGGCGGACTTGACGATCCCAAAGTGGATTTGGTCCAAATATGCCAGAGCCCTTCCTACTGTTTCTGGATACCGCGCGCCGTCGCTGATCAGCTGACAAGGAACAAGCGCCCCGGCACGAAGCCCGCGAAATCGACGACGAAGGGGCCGGAGAAGGTCTGCTTGTCCGGAGGGGCTGCACGTTCGTGCACATCGAGGCTCGGCAACTGGTCGAACAGCCAGCAGTGCTATCTGAAACGACTCGTTCCACAGCCGCCTTTCAGCGATGCCGCGTGGCAAGGGCACACCGACGGAGCGATCTGGTCCTGTGTTCGTGAGCCGAGCGGCGACGAGAGCAGACGCTTCGTCACGAAGTGGATCTGGTTGCCTGGCAGGCCCGACACTGTCGTAGTTGATCCGATGACACTCGTTTACGAGGCAATCGCCCAGATGAAACTGGCGCCACCGCTCATCAGGACCGCGCCGAGTGCCAGCCAGATCGGTCTGGTGCACATGCCAGTCTGGCTATGGGTGACCAAGACCGAGAACACTTGGGGACCGATCGTTCGGAGCGCAAGTGTTCCGGGGCTCGCGGTGACAGTCACAGCTAAGGTGAAAGCGATCAATTGGGCGATGGGCGATGGCAGCACCGTACGCTGCGAGGGTCCCGGAACGCCGTATACGAAGGCAATGGGCGTAAAGGCCTCACCCACCTGTGGACATCGGTATGCCAAGACCTCGCACAGCCTACCCAATTGCAGCTATTCCGTGACGGCAGTGACCCAATGGGACGTCACCTGGCAGAGCACGATCGGCGACAACGGTCAGATTCCCATGACCCAACAAGCCGCCACCCAGCTGCGTATCGGCGAAGCAGTCCCGGTCCTCGTCGACCCGGACGGCGGCGACACCACCACAACCGACTCCTCCTGCTGACCCGCACCGCTCGGCCCGAGCATCACGCCTCCGTGCTTCGACTCTCGCGCCACCGAACGGTTCGTAGGCGGCCGGAACCTTGTGCGGAACTTCCTTGCCGGCCGGTGCATGTTTGTTACCGGAGTGACGGTTCGGGTATCGGCGGACGGCTGGGGCAGTTGGCGTACGGCGGTGGGACCCGGGGGCGGATAGGATTTGGGGTATGGGCGGACCGACTACTGATGCGCGGATCTATCTGCTCGAGGAGGGCGATCGCCGGGTAGTTGCGGGTGGGCCTGCGGTGATTGGGCCGGACGGTGCGCGGGAGGACATTCCGGTGGCGGCGTTCCGGGTGCTGGAGCATGTGCTCGCCGCGATGCGGGCGGGTCAGGCGGTGCAGGTTGTTCCGTTGCGACCCGAGTTGCCGATCGACGAGGCGGCGGATGCGGTCGGCGTCGCACGCGACGTACTGCGAAAGCATGTCGGTGCCGGTGAGATCCCGTTCCGGTCGACGGAGTACGTCGACTGGGTGCGGCTTGCTGATGTCATCGAATGGGACAACGCCCGCCGGGCGGCGCGTGGTGCTGTCCTGGACGAGTACTGGGCGGACGAGTCCGAGGACGACGGCGATCAGGCATGATCGGGTCCACGGGGTCCGGGGCTACGAGACCGGAGCGGGCGTTCCTGGATGCGAACGTCATCCGGGGGCAGCAGACGAACGACGTACTGCTGTCCCTGGCCGATCATGACGTGTTCGAGCCCCGGTGGACCCAGCATGTGATCGACGAGATGCGTCGCAACCGGCCGCCCGGGGTGTCGGAGAAGGCCGTCGACCGGCGGATCGCGATGATGAACGGCGCGTTCGAGGACGCGATGACGGAGGTCCCTCCGCAGGAACTGCAGGACCAGATGCAGGCCGATGCCAAGGACAAGCATGTCCTGGCCGGCGCCGTGCACAGTGAATCTCAGGTTCTTGTCACCAACAACCTCAAGGATTTCCAGCCTCCATCGACCGGACCGCACGGGATGCGGGTCGAGAATGTCAACCAGTTCCTGAACCGCAAACTCGAAGAGGATCCCCAGCGGGTCCAAGAGGGCTTGCAGAAGATGCTGGACCGGAATCGGCGGGAGCCCAAGACGATGTCGGCGTTGATCGACACGATGGCCGAGGGGCAGGAGCTTCGCGAGTTCGCTCAGAAGCTCAACACCGTGGTCCCACCAGAGCAACGCGGCACCTCGCCGGCCCTCACCGCCAGCCAGCGCGGCTCAGCACAACATGCCGCCTTCGACGGCATCCCCGGCCCAGGCACCTCCAAAGCCCCCACCACCACCCCCGAAGCGCGAAAGGCCGCCGGTCCCACCGCCGAACGAGCCAAGGCTGCTGAGCAGGACAAGTAGCCGTTAGTGGCGTTCGTCGTGGCTGTGGTGGTGGGTTTTGGTGGTTGGGCGGGTGGGGGTTGTGCCGGAGGTGCCTTGAGAGGTGATGGGGCGGGGCTTGGTGAGGCCTTCATTGGTCAGGCGGAGTGATTGTTCGGCGTCTTGTCGGGCCTGCGCTTCGGGGAGGCGTTCGATGCAGTGCGCCAGTGCCTCGCGGACGGGTTCGGCGCCGACACCGAAGGCCTCGGCCATCACTTCGTTCTGGCGATCGGCGATACGGGTCCAGTCGATGCGATAACCGGCAGCCTCCGCCACATGGTCGAGGAAGATGCGCTGCGTCCGGCCATTGCCCTCTACGAAGGGATGCAGGACGTTGATTCCGGCGTACGTCCGGGCCAGTACGTCGACAACCTCGTGCGTCGGCCGGTCCTGGAGCGCTGACGGGTCGCCGAGCTGGGAGAAGACGAGCGGGGCGAGCCGCTCGATGTCCTCCGGTTTCACGAACTCGTTCGCCGGGGCATCCGGGTCATGCGACGGCCGGACGAGTTCCGTGACACGCAGATCGCCGGCCCAGTCGTAGACGTCCTGGAACAGGTGCCGGTGGATCCCGCGCAGGTGTTCGAGGTCGAAGGTTCGAGGGATCTCGACGCCGCCCGCGATCATCTCGGCCGCTCGGAGAGCCGTGCGTTTGCGTTCGGCATTCTCCAGTCGTGCGGCGTCACGGATGCCCAGTTTGTTGATTCTGCAGTCGTCGATCTGGTCCGGCCAGAAATAGTCGCCCCAGTTCTCGAACGACGCCATCAGGGGAGTTCGTCCATCAGGCGGCGGCTTTCGGTGGCATCGATCTCGCCGAGGATGTGGCGGGCCAGGATGTCGATCTCGGGGTCGGTCAGGGCCAGGTTTTCCATCCGCCAGGAGGCGATCAGGTTGTTGAGCTGGTGGCGCTGTTCCGGATCGAGGCGGTCGATCGCACGGTCGGTGGTCATCGGGTGACTCCGGGGGTGAGGTCGTGGTGGGGGAGGGAGCGGAGTTGGTTTTCTTGGTGGTAGGTGAAGAAGGCGGCTATCAGGCCGGTGGATTCGCGGCGGGTTCTGGGGTCGGCTTGGAGGGCGGTGGGCCAGTCGCCGGTGAGGAGGGCGGCCAGGTGGGCGACGGTGGCGGGGGCGGGCATGGCTGAGGCGGGTGGGCGGCAGGAGGTGCAGACCATGCCGCCGGAGGCGGGGTTGAAGGCGCGGTGTGGACCTGGTTCGCCGCAGCGGGCGCAGTCGTCGAAGGACGGGGCGTAGCCGGAGATCGCCAAAGACCTCAACAAGAAGGAGTCCAGGACCAGGGCGGGTTCGCGTTCGCCGGTAGAAAGAACCCTCAACGCCCCCGCCAGCAGGAGGTGCTGCTGGGTCGCGGGCTCCTTCTCCTCGACCACGAGGCGGTCGGCGGTCTCGAGCAGCACGGTGCCGGTGGTGTACCGGGCGTAGTCGTTCACGATGCCTTCGCCGTACGCCGCGATCGACTCGGCCTGGGTGACGACGTCCAGGGTCCGCCCGGTGGCGAGTTGCAGGTCGACGTGGCTGAACGGCTCGAGCCGGGCGCCGAAGCGCGACGACGTACGCCGGACTCCCTTGGCGACCGCGCGGACCTTGCCGTTGGCGCGGGTCAGCAGCGTGGCGATCCGGTCCGCCTCACCCAGCTTCTGGGTGCGCAGCACGATCGCCTGATCCCGGTAGAGCGGCACCTCACCAGTCTCTCACTGAGCGCGGACATACTCCTCGAGGCCGGTCGGTTCGACGCCGGTGATGTCACGTACGGCGGTCGACACGTGCGAGAGCTCCCCGCTGGCGATGGCGGCGTACGACGTGACCCAGCCGGCCACCTCCCACGGCGGCGCGCCGTACGACTCGCGGGAGCGATAGGCCTCGTCCAGCGTCTCCGGCTCGTACCGGACCTTCCGGCCCCAGCTGTCGCTGAGAATCGAGGCGGCTTCGGCGAGCGTGAAGGCGTTCGGCCCGGTCAGGTCGTACGTCGCACCGCTGTGTCCGACCGAACCGAGAACAGCAGCAGCGACGGCGGCGACGTCGTCACGCGCCACGGCGGCCACCCGCCCGTCCCCCGCCGGCCCGCGGATCACGCCGTCCGCGCCGACGAATCCGGGGACGAAGTCCAGATACAGGTTGTCGCGCAGGAACGTGAAGTCGACACCGGTGGACCGGATGTGCTGCTCGGTGTGCCAATGGTCGCGCGCGAACGTGAAGGTGGCGCCCGGCGCTGCCCCGGCGAACGACGTGTAGACGATCCGCTGCACCCCGGCCGCCACCGCCGCGTCGATCGTTGCCTTGTGCAACGCGACCCGATCCGCCGACTCCGTTGCACTGAGCAACATCAAGACGTCGACCCCGTCCAGCGCCGACAGCAGTGCCGCGTGTTCGCCGTACGCCGCCTGCGCCACCGACACCCCGGGCAGCGAGGGAGCCCGGCCCGGGTCTCGCACGATCAACCGCAGCGGTACGCCGGCCAGTCGCGCGACGATCCGCGACCCGAGCTGCCCGGTGGCACCGGTGACGCCGATCACTTGCCCACCAGGTCCATCCCGCCCGCCCCGTACCGCTGCCCGGCCACCGCGTCCGGCGGGAACGCCTCGTCCAGCGCCGCGAGCTCGTCGGCCGTCAGTACGACGTCCAGCGCGCCGAGGTTCTCGGAGAGATACTTGCGCCGCTTCGTCCCCGGGATCGGCGCCACGTCGTTGCCCTGCGCAAGCAGCCAGGCGAGAGCCAGTTGACTCGGCGTGACGCCCTTCGACGCGGCCAGCGACTGCACCTGCGCGACCAGGTCGAGGTTGCGCTGGAAGTTCTCGCCCTGGAACCGCGGCAGCCCGCGCCGCATGTCGTCCTCGGGGAAGTCCGAAGGCGACTTGATCTGCCCGGTCAGGAACCCGCGCCCGAGCGGGCTGAACGGCACGAATCCGATGCCGAGCTCACGCAGTGTCGGCAGTACGACGGTCTCCGGGTCCCGCGTCCACAGCGACCACTCGCTCTGTACGGCGCTGATCGGGTGCACGGCATGCGCCGCGCGGACCGTCTCGCCGTTCACCTCGGACAGGCCGAGGTACCGGACCTTCCCGGCCTCAACCGCCAAAGCCATCGCGCCGACGGTCTCCTCGATCGGGACCTGCGGGTCGCGCCGGTGCAGGTACCACAGGTCGACGTGGTCCACCCCGAGCCGCTGCAGCGAGGCGTCGAGGGCGCGGGCGGCGTACTCCGGGGAACCGTCGACGACCGTCGGCACGACCTCGGTCGAAGAGGCGTCCGGGCGTTTGAACCCGAACTTGGTCGCGAGCACCACCTCGTCGCGACGCCCGGCCAGCGCCCGCCCGACGAGCTCCTCGTTGGCGCCGTCGCCGTACACGTCCGCGGTGTCGATGAACGTACAGCCGGCGTCGATCGCCGCGTGCAACGTCGCGATCGACTCCGCGTCGTCGGCGCGGACGCCGTACGACTGGGACATCCCCATGCAGCCGAGGCCGAGGCTGGAAACGGTCAGGTCACCGAGCTGAGATTCACGCATGCCCCGAACCTACCGCCGCGCTCCGGCGCAGCGGCGAACGGGCACCGGATTCAGCCCCTCAACAACATTAATGTGACATTTTTCCGTCTCCCGGCACAGGAACCGCAACTTTTCGTACATTCGGCGGGCGACACGACGCTGGGGGTGGAGATGTTCCTTCGACGGGCGCTGCGGTACCGGTGGGCCCAGGCCCTGGTGCTGACCGGCGTCAGCCTGCTGATCGGCACCTGCGCGGTGTTCGGGCCGTGGTTCGCGCGGGCGGTCGAGCAGACCGTGATGACCGAGACGCTGTCCGGGCAGCCCTTGCCGGCCTCGTGGCTGATCGCCACGCGCGGAGTGTCCGCGACGCCCGGCTGGAAGACCGGCACGGGCAGCCCTAGCGTCACCGGGCCGGAGCAGCTCGACAAGCTGTTGCCCAGCGACCTGCGCAGTCACTTCACGCCGCCCGTCCACGGCTACTACAGCGACATCTCGTGGCGCGGCAAGCCGAGCGACGATCTGACCGCCACTCGGCTTCGCTGGCGGGACGGGTACTGCGCCCAGCTCGCGGTGGTCGAGGGCCGTTGTCCACAGGCGGCCAACGAGGTGATCGCCTCGGTGATCGACAAGTCGTTCTGGGGTATCGGCGTCGGCCAGGACCTGCACGCGGCGTCGACCGACGGGTCGGCCGACCAGCCGCTGAAGGTCGTCGGCTTCTACCGCCCGAGCGACCCACGTGGCGGCTACTGGTTCGGCGACTACCCGACTGGCCACACCCGCAAGCCCACCGACAAGGACCCGGGCTGGGCGAACGAGATGTTCACCGAACGTACGACGTTCACCACCGGCGTCAAGTTCGCGGCGACGGCCACGTCGGACACCCGCCCGCTCCCGGGGGTGAACCGGCTCGGCGACCTCGCGCGCCTGCAGGACGCGACCCGGACCGTCAACGGCAACGCGCAGGAAACCGGCGTACCCGCGCAGGTGACGTCGTCGCTGGCCACCCTGGTCGACCAGATCCAGTCCGAGCGGAAACAGGCGACCACGATCATCCCGCTGGTCATGGTCCAGGTCGCGTTGTTCGCAGTCGTGGTACTGGCGCTTGCGCTGGCTGCTGTGGTCGACCAGCGCCGTCCCGAGATCGCGCTCGCCCGGCTGCGCGGTTCGTCGTCGCGCCGTACCCACCGTGTGCTGTCCCTCGAACTGGGTCTGCCCGTCCTGGTCGGCACGCTGCTCGGCGGAGTCGCCGGCTTCGGCATCCTGACGATCGTGCGCGCGACCTGGCTGCGGCACGGTGCGCCGGCAGAGCTGCCCTGGACGGTGCCGGTCGCGCTCGCGGCGGCGGCCGCTGTCGCCGTGGTCGTCGTCGTTCTTCAGGTGCGCACCGCCGTACGGCGTCCCATCTCGACCTTGCTGCGCCGCGTGGCGCCGCGCAGGCTCGGCCGTGCGGCCATCGGGCTCGCCGATCTGTGCATCATCGTGTTCGCCGTAGCCGGTCTGTTCGCGGCGCTCACCGGCAACGGTCGCGGACCGCTGCCGGTCCTCACGCCGGCTCTGCTGGCGCTCGCGGCCGGGCTCGCCTTCGCGCATCTGCTGCTGCCGATGGCCGGGCTGATCAGCCGCGGAGCGGTACGTCGTGGACGGCTGGGACTCGCGCTGGGTGCGCTGCAGGTCTCTCGCCGTCCGGCCGTGACCCGGATCGTCGCAGCCGTCGCTGTGGCCGCAGCGCTACTCACGTTCGCCGGTCAGGCCGCATCGGTCGGCACCAGCAACCGTGACACCCGCTCCGGCTACGAGACCGGCGCGGAGGGCGTACTGCGGATGAACGCCCTGTACTTCGCCGACTTCCTGGGTGCCGTCGACAAGATCGACCCGGACCGGCACTGGCTGACGCCCGTCGTGCTGTCCCGCCCCGGCTCCCCCGACGCACTGCAGACCGAGATGATCGAGCCGGACAGCTTCCGGCGGGTCGCGTTCCGCGGCGACCAACTCACCGACGCCGCGGGCTGGCAGGCCCTGAAGGCGCCGAGCGGCCCGGCGCCGATCCAGTTCCGCAGTACCCAGCTGACCGTCACGCTGTCGACCGGCCCGATCACGGCGAAGGTCGTCAAGGGACCGAACGGCGACCCGATCGGCAACGGCAAGCCGGCGTCGGTCGTGCTGCGCGCGAACCTGGTCAGCCACCGCGACGGCGCGCGGTACCTGGTGTCGTTCCCGGCACTGAAGCTCCCGGCCACCAAGCCCGTCGTACTGCGGGCACCGGTCGAATGCCAGGCGGGCTGCGACCTGCTCCGGCTCGGCGTCGGCCGGGAACCCCTCGACCAGACCGGACTGGAAGGCGATCTCACGATCAGCAAGCTCGCCGGCGACGACCACCCGAGCATCGCGCTCGGTACACCGGACGACTGGAAACCGCTCAGGGCGGTCGGCGACGACCAGGGCTCGGTCGCGGCCAAGCCGGGTGGATTGTTGACAATCGGAATGCAGAGTTTCGGCAATGATCAGTTCCTGCAATACGCGACGGTGCCCCCGACGGTGCCGGCGTTCGTCACCCCGGAGTTCCGGTACGACGACACCAGCACGAGCCCCGGGATCGACAGCTCGCCGATGCTGCTGAACCGGATCGAGCGGCTGCGCGCCCCGGTGAACCGGTACGGCGAACGCACCGCCGTCGTCGACCTGGAAACGGTCCGGCGACTGGGCGGCGCCGTGGACGAGAGCGGCACCGACTTCGAGGTCTGGCTGAACAAGGACGGGATGGCGAACCTCGACACGATCGTCGAGCAGTTCACCAAGGCCGGGTTGAACGCCGATCTCGTCGACCGCCGCGACGACCGGATCGCGTCGTACGGACGGTCGGCGAGCGCCCTCGCGCTGCAGCTGACACCGGTCGTCGGCGTCGCCGCGTGGGTGCTCGCGCTCGTCGTACTGCTGCTGACCGTCGTCACGTCCTGGCGGTCCCGCGCGCAGGACTACGCCAGCCTGCAACTGACCGGCGTACCGGCAGCCGCGACCGGACGAGCCGCACGCTGGGAGCAGACCGGTCCGGTCGCGCTCGCCGTACTGCTCGGGACGGTCTGCGGGTTGATCGGCGCACACGTGGCGCTACCGCTGATCCCCTTGTTCGCCAGCAGTGACAGCCCGGTGCCACTCGACCTGCGCACCAACTGGCCGGTCGCGATCGCCCTCTGGCTCGGCGGTACGGCGGTCCTCGCTGCCGCGACGCTCTTCCTCGGCAGCGGCGTCAACCGGCGATCCAGCTACAGCCGGATCAGGGAGGAGCTGACGTGAGCGGCCTGGCGATCAGTACGACGGGACTCGTCCACATCTACCGCGCACACGGGCATGATGTCGCCGCCCTGTCGGGCATCGGCATCACGGTGCGACCAGGTGAGCTGGTCGGGCTGCTCGGGCCGTCCGGCGCCGGGAAGTCGACGCTGCTGCAGCTGTGTGGCGGCCTGCTCACGCCGAGCGCGGGGCGGCTGCAGATCGGCGAGCACAACGTCGCCACGATGACCGAAGCCGAGCTGGACCGGATGCGGTCCGGAGACGTCGGCATCGTCCTGCAGGGCGCCGGGCGGAACCTGATCCCGTACCTCACACCGGCCGAGAACATCTTGTACGCGCAGCAGGCCGCACCGCCGGACCGCGATCTTCCGGCGCCGGACACCATTCTCGAACTCGTTGGCCTGGGCAACCATTCGGCGACCGAGCTGACCCAGCTGACGCCGGGCCAGGTGCAGCTGTGCGCGGTCGCGGTCGGGATCGCCACGCTGCCCGGCCTGTTGCTGGCCGACGAACCGACCAGCCAACTCGACCACCACGCTCGCGACGAGGTCCTCGCGGCGCTCCGGACGATCAACCGCGAGACCGGGATGACGGTCCTGCTCGTCACGCACGACCCTGAGGTGGCGGCGACCCTGCCGCGGACGATCACGATCCGGGACGGCCGGATCGCCTCCGAGGGGCGGTCCGGTGAGGAGTACGCCGTGGTCGCGGTGGACGGATCGTTGCCACTGCCGCCGCACGTGGCCGAACTGCTGCCGGCCGGCACGCTCGTCCAGGTCACCACCGAGGACGGCGAGATCCGCCTCACTCCGGTACAGCAGGAGGGCGAGCAATGATCGAGGTCAGTCAGGTGACGGTGCGGTACGGCGACGTGACCGCAGTGTCGGACGTCTCGCTCACTGTGCCGCCAGGGTTCGTACTGGCGGTCAGCGGGCCGTCCGGCGCCGGGAAGAGCTCGTTGCTCTGGGCAATCGCCGGAGCCGTCCAGCCCGCCAAGGGACAGGTCGAGGTCGACGGGCTGGTGATCAAGGACCGCCCGTCCGCCGCCAGGCACGGCGTCGTGCTGATCCCGCAGGGGAACGGCCTCGCGCGGGTGCTGACCGCGCGCGAGAACCTGTCGATCCCCCTGCTCGCCGAGCACAAGCCGGGCGACGAGGTGGAGCGCAGGATCGAGCAGGCACTGGAGGGTGTCGGGCTGGCGGAGAGCGGCGACCACCTGGTCGAGGAGTTGTCCGGCGGCGAGCAGCAACGCGTCGCGGTCGCACGCGGGATCGCCCTGCAGGGCCGGGTGATCCTCGCCGACGAGTCCACCAGCGAGCTCGACAGCACCAACCGCGAACGGGTCCTCGACCTCCTGCACACCGAGGCCCGCCGCGGCGCCGCGGTCGTCATCGCCACCCACGACCCGAACGTCGCCGAGAGTGCCGACGGCCACGCCCACATGGACGAAGGCCACCTCACCTGGCTACGACGCCTCTGACCAACGCCACGAAGATGGCGGAGGCCGGCTAACGGCTCAGTTGCGTGGGCGTGCTGGGCGGACCGACGGTGAGCAAGCGTTCGACCAGGGCAGGCAGTTCCGGCGGCGCGAACCGGCCCTGATGTGACTCGAGTTCGGCCCGGGTCCACCAGCGGATGTCGTGGACGTTCTCGGCGCGGAGCTCAGCCGGCGACAGTGTCCCGGCGGGCTCGAAGTGGTCGGTGCGGATCAGGAAGTAGTCGTTCAGGACGCCGTCATAGCCGGCGGCGTGGCCCTCGGCAACGTGTTCCTCGTGCCACACGTGAACCGGATCGCCGAAGTCCTTCAGTCCGGCCTCCTCGATCAGTTCGCGCCGGAGACCTTCGAGGACCGTCTCGCCCGCCTCGAGCCCGCCGCCCGGGGTCGCCCACAGCGGGCCGTCGGCGAACTCGAAGCGGACCAGCAGCACGCGCTCCTCGTCGTCGACGATCACGCCCCGCGCCGCGGGCCGCAATCGAGGCAGTCGCAGCTCGAGTTCGCGGTTCTGTTCGACGGCACGGAACCCGAAGCGCGCGTTGACCTTGCGCATCGGGGCATTCGTCAGCGCCGTCCACGTGTGCAGGAAGCGTTGCGTCGTACGGTGTTCGGCAAGCTGCTCGAGGTTCGCCAGCTTCAGGAACGTGCCGAGGTTGTGGCCGCGGTGCTCCCGCAGTACCAGCGTGTCCTCCTGCTGGGCGTTGTCGCCGTCCGCCCGGGGCAGGACCAGGTAGGTGTATCCAGCCGGCTCCCCGGCGGTCGTGTGCGCCATC
>DASXXB010000235.1:0-4959 GCA_036503355.1 Kribbella sp.
ACGAGATGGCCCTCGACACCGCCTCCACCAAGACGACCCGGGTACGGAAATGACCGTGAACTGTCCGAGCGGACACCCCTCCACCTCCACCGACTACTGCGACGTCTGCGGCCTCCCGATCGGCGCCGCCGCCACGCCCGCCGGATCGGCGGTGCCGGCCCCCGGCGTTCCGGCTCCGGGCCCGGCCACTCCCGGCACTCCGGGCGGTCCCACGCCAGGCGCTCCCGACGCCCCGATCCCCGGCGCCTCGGGGAATGCGGCTGCTCAGACTTGTCCGAATTGCTCGGAGCCCGCGGTCGCCGACGCACTGTTCTGCGAGAACTGTGGCTACGACTTCACCACCGGGACCATGCCGCGCCCGGCATCGCCCCTGGACCTCTCGGGCGGACCGGCCCCAAGTGGCCCCGACGGATCCGCGTCCAGCGGTCCCGGCGGTTCGGCGTCCAGCGGTCCCGGCGGATCGGCGTCAAGCGGTTCGGCCGGGCGCACTCCGTCGGCGCCGGCCGCGATCGCCGAGTGGGTTGTCGAGCGCTGGGTCGACCCCGACTGGTACGCCGTACAGCAAAGTGACGACCCGTGCCCGTCCCCGGGGCTGCCGGCCGTGATCCCGCTGGTGGAGAAGAGCCTGCTGATCGGCCGCCCGTCGCGCAGCCGCGGCATCTCGCCCGAGGTCGACTGCGGCGACGACACCGGCGTCAGCCGCCGCCAGGCCCAGCTGACCACTGACGGCCAGCGCTGGTGGGTCGAGGACCTGCAGTCCTCCAACGGCACGTACGTCGCCTCCGCCGCCGGCCCCCTCCCGGAAACCCCGATCATCCCCGGCCAACGCCAGGAACTGAACCCCGACGACCGCATCTACGTAGGCGCCTGGACCCGCCTCGTAGTCCGCAAAGCCACCCCCGAAGAACTAGCCGGCCAGGCCTGACAACGACGCGACAGCAACCTGGACTAAACTTTGCCTAAGTCCAGGTTGTTGAATAACCTGGACTTAGGCGAGAGGAAGTCCAGGTTGAGCAGAGATCTCCCAGCCATTTGGAGAGGAACTCCCGAGGCGTTCGGTCCCCGCAAACACCGGCGGCCGTGCGAGTACACGGCGTACCTGCCAGATCTCCTCAGTGTGCATCGGCTGGACCTGAGCACTGAACTGGCCGCTGACGTGGCCGACACCGAGCGCGAACTGGCTGCGTTCGAAGGGACGACCGACCACGGTCTCGAGCAGCTGGCACGATTCCTGCTGCGCGCTGAAGCGGTCGCGTCGTCCAAGATCGAAGGATTGCAGGTCAACAGCAGGCGTCTGGCCCGGCATGAAGCACGACTCGCCGCGGGCATTCCTGACCGCGATGCCACTGCGGACGCGGTACTGGACAACATCACGGCGATGCGGCACGCGGTGAACGACGTCGCGACAGCTGAGACGATCGAACTGCGGCACCTGCTCGGCATCCACGCCGCCCTGATGGAACACTCGGACCAGCCGGACATCGGCGGCCACGTCCGCACCAAGCAGAACTGGATCGGCGGCAACGACTTCAATCCGTGTCAGGCGGCATTCGTACCACCACCGCCGGAGTACCTTCCCGAGCTACTCGATGATCTCTGTTGGTTCATCAACCGGGAGGACCTGCCCGGAACGGTGCAGGCGGGCATCATCCATGCTCAGTTCGAGACCATCCATCCGTTCGCCGACGGTAACGGCCGTACGGGACGTGCCCTGATCCAGGTCGTCCTCAAGCGCAGGGGCCTCGCCCGGCGCTTCGTCCCGCCGATCAGCTTGGCTCTCGCGACCCGCGCAGGGGCCTACATCGATGCTCTGACTCGATTCCGGTACGCCGGTGACGCCGCAACGCCAGAGGCACTTGCAGGCATCCGTGACTGGCTCGATCTGTTCCTCAGCGCCACTCGCCGAGCGACCGCCGACGCCGTGAACTTGCAGCGATTGCTGGAACAGGTGCAAATCGACTGGCGTACCGGGGCGCGGCCGCGCAGCGGAAGTGCGGCCGATCGCCTGCTGCCCCAACTGATCGCCAATCCCGTCGTGACCGCAGACGATGTCATCCGGCTGACTCAGGCAAGCCGATCCGCTGCCTTCGCAGCAATCGAGAGCCTGGCTGCAGCCGACGTCATTCGGCCGGTCGGCGACCAGCGAAGGTACCGGATGTTCGAGGCACCCCGGGTCTTCGAGGTGCTCACCGACTACGAACGCGCCGCGGCGACGGAGTCCGGCGACACCCGGCAGGAGCGCCCCCTACGGCCCGTCCCTTACAGGCAAGGCCCTGCCAGACCCTGAGCAAGCGACTCAGGTCGATGACCTGCCGGGCTGGGTCTGCTGGGTCCAGCTCGGTGACGGGTGGACGCAGAGCCACTCGATCAGGGTGGAGCCGGCCGCGAGTGGGATCACCCAGATCCATGGACGTTCTGGCAGGGCGACGATCGCGATGGCGGTCCACAGGGCGATCCAGCCGCCGCCGTACCCGCGCAGGACCCCGCGGTACCACAGGCCGCCGGGTGCCTCGGCGGCGCGCTGGCCGAAGTACACGAACAGGTACGACGCGATCGTGATCGGCCAGAAGTACCACAGCCGGCCCCAGTCGTACGGCACCATCACCAGCGCGGTCAGGCAGACCAGCGCGATCGCCCAGTGGTAGACCTCGCCGGCCCAGTTCAGCCCGCGGCGGCGCAGCGTGAGTGCGACCGCCAACGGGCCGAACGGGACGGCGACGGCACCGGCGGCAACGTGCAGAATCAGGGCGATGTCGTACATCGCACTCCCCTGAAACCCTCTGACATGTCAGGGAGCATAGGGATTCGCGCAGTGCCCGTCTCTAGTTCGCGTCCGACTCCGGGAACGACAGCACCCGGCGGACCGCGAAGTTCCGGTATCCCAGGCGTTCGAAGCTCTTCGCCATCGGCACGTTGCCGAAGTCGGTGTCGGCCCGGATGTGCTCGGCACCGGTCTCCGCGAGCAGGTGCGTGATCTCGGCCAGCAGGTCGTCGCTCAGCCCGTGGCCGCGGTGCTCCGGTACGACGCCGAGGTACCCGACGACCGGCCCGCCCGCGTTCGCCGACGGCATCGCGAACCCGACCAGCTCGCCGTCGCCGTCGTACGCAACCCGCCACAGGTCCCGGTCGCCCGGCATCGCCTTGTACATCGCGAGCTCCTCCCGCGCGGCCCCCTCGAGCCCGAGTCGCGCAACCTCCCGCGTCGTCGCCGCATCCAGACTGCCCTGGCTGACCCGCACGAACACGTCGACGAACTCCTCGTCCCCGGCCGGCTCGAAGCGCAGCCGGGTGGAGCGTTGTGGCAGCCCGTACGCCGGCTTCCACTCGTACCGAAGCCGGTCGGTGACCGCCGTCATCCCGACCGCCGCGGCCGCCTGGACCCGCGGCTCAAGGGCTGCGACGACATCCGCCTTGCTCTGCCAGTCGCTATCCAGGAAGAAGTGGTACTCCGGTGGCTCGACGTCGGCCGGACGGGATGCGAGGACGTGCTTCAGCAGATCGGTCCAGGCCGCGGCCGAGTCGTCGTCGCCGACGTAGTACAGGCCGTCGATGCTGTACGGATGCTGCTCGCCCGGGACGCCCCACCAGATGGCCAGCGCCTGGATGGCGCCGTTCTCCTCGGCGACCCAGGTCCACTCGTGCTTGTAGTAGCCGTCGGCAACGTACTCGCGGTACCGGTCGACGGTGACGGTGTTGACGGACTTCTGCTGCTCGACGAGAGCAAGAACGGTGTCAAGGTCGGCCTCGACGGTGGTGCGAATGGTCACGAATCCTCCAGCAGGAGGCGCGCTGCTCCGCTCAGTGCGAGCTGTGCGAGCGGATGGGTCGCGCCGGGAAACAAGTCGGTGTGTTCATCGGTCGCTCCTTCCGCTGCCGGGATCTCTCGCCGCGGAGACTCTAGGGGTACGGCGGGGTCATAGTCCACCTGTTATTCACAGCTGGGATGTACCGCGGGGGTTCCGGGCGGGAAGCCTTGCGGGCATGAGAACCCTGATCGCCGCCGTGACCCTGGCGACCACCGCCGCCTTCGGCACCACGGCCTACGCCGCCCCAACCACCGCCCCGACCACCGCCCCGACTTCCGCACCGACCGTTGCCTCGATCAGCGCCCCGTCCGTTGCCTCGGTCCCGTACTTCGCGCCGTACCGCACCCCGGCCATCGACACGTGCGCCCTCAGCTCGCTGCCGTCGCAGGCCGCCGACACGCTCGACCTGATCCACTCCGGCGGGCCGTTCCCGTACGACCAGGACGGCACCGTCTTCTCCAACCGGGAGGGCATCCTCCCCGACGAGTCCTCCGGCTACTACCACGAGTACACCGTGATCACGCCGGGCTCCCCCGACCGCGGCGCCCGCCGGCTGATCGGTGGTGGCGCCAAGACGACGCCCGAACACGTGTACTACACCAGCGACCACTACTCCTCGTTCTGCGAGGTCGACGAAGATCCCTGAGGGTAGTGTGGTCGGCACGTTGAGTGATCTGGAGGATTGTTCACCATGCCGACTCTGCGTTCCGTGGCCGCGGGCCTGCTGCTGACCGCCGCCCTGCTCGCTTTCGGCCGGCCCGAGTCCGGGCTGGCCGAAGCGACCGGCGACCCGCTGAAGCTGACCAGGGGGCTGTACGTCGATCCGGCCTCGGACGCGGCGGCCTACGTACGGCGGCATCCCGAGGACACCGAGCTGGCGTCGAAGATCGCGGACCAACCGTCTGCGCGGTGGCTCGGATCCTGGAGCGGGGACGTGAAAGCGGGCGTCACGGCGTACACGACTGACGCTGCCAAGGCGGACAAGCTGCCGGTGCTGGTGACGGACAACCTGCCGGCCCGGCAGTGCGGGATCGGCGGCGGGGCGGTATCGGATGCGGCGTACCGGACGTGGATCACGGCGGTGTCTGACGGGATCGGCGCACGGCCCGCGATCGTCGTGCTCGAGCCGGACGCGCTGGCGCGGCTCGACTGC
>DASXXB010000236.1:0-13568 GCA_036503355.1 Kribbella sp.
CCGGCGATGGCGTCGCGCTCGGTGAACGCCGTCCAGGCGTTCGTCGACATCCTCGACGAGCTGACCGCGATGGTCGACTCGGGCGCTCCGCCGGACGACATCCTGGACGTCGCGCTGCACCGTTCGGGGTACTACGAGACGTTGCAGAAGTCGCCGGATCCGCAGGACGAGACCCGCCTGGAGAACCTCGACGAGTTCATCTCGGTGGCGCGCGAGTTCGTCGAGGAGCGGACCGCGGCCGGCGAGGCGGCCGACCTGCAGGCGTTCCTCGAGCGGGTCGCACTGGTCGCCGACGCCGACCAGATCCCGGACGCGGCCGAGGACGGCGGCGTGGTCACGCTGATGACGCTGCACACCGCGAAGGGCCTGGAGTTCCCGGTGGTGTTCCTGACCGGGATGGAGGACGGCGTCTTCCCGCACTCGCGGTCGCTGACCGATCTGAAGGAGCTCGAGGAGGAGCGCCGGCTCGCGTACGTCGGCATCACCCGGGCCCGGCAACGGCTGGCGATCTCCCGCGCCGCGGTGCGATCGGCGTACGGCGCTCCGCAGCACAACCCGCCGTCGCGGTTCCTGGAGGAGATCCCGTCCGAGCTGCTCGACTGGCGCCGCGACGAGTCCGCGATCACCCGCTGGTCCGGGACCGGGACGGTCCGCGGCAGCGGTATCCCCAGCCGGTACGAGCCGGCCCGGAAGACCGCCTCGGACAAGCCGGTGATCAGCCTGAATCCGGGCGATCGGGTGGTGCACGACAGCTTCGGCATGGGCACCGTCGTGGTGGTCCGCGGCGAGGGCCAGCAGGCCCAGGCCGACATCGATTTCGGCTCGGAAGGAGTCAAGCGCCTCCTGCTCCGCTACGCCCCAGTAGAAAAGATCTGAGCCCGGTGCGTTGCATCTGACCCCGGGATTGAGACAATCGAGGATCTTCGGCCCCTCCCGGAAGCGCACCCGCTCATGTCCAAGTCGTCGGCCAGTAACCGCCGGATCATCCTGGCGGGGGCCAATCCTGGGCTGCGGCTGTTCGACGAGAACGGCAAGGTCACGGCGTACGCGTCGATCTGGATGGTCGACTGGTCGATCCGCGGCTCCGGTACGGCGGTCGTGCTCTGGTTCGACGGGATCGTTCGCGTCGTCTCGGAGGATCCCGACCTGGCGATCTGGCTGGAGTCGTACTTCGTGCGCTCGTTCCTGGAGGTCCAGGGCCTGCCGTGGCACGAGCCGGCCGTCGAGCGCGACCTGGTCCAGGTCTCGATGAACCTCGCCGACGGGCTGAGCGCCAAGGCCGCCGACATCCAGATCGAGATGGGCGGCGTACTCGACCGGCGGCTGTTCGCCACCGACAACTTCCAGCTCGCCGAGGGCAACCACAGCCTCAGCCTGGTGATCGCCCCGGTCCGCACGGCAACAGTCTCGATCGGCGGCGCCTCGGTGCCCGGTTTCGTCCAGGTCGACGGCTCACCGGACCGCCCCGGCTCGTCCGCCTTCCTCACCACCGCCGAGGTCTGGCAGCGCTAGGCCATGGCGCTGGACTATCTGACATGCCCTAGACCCAGGGGGCGGGATACAGCACCGCCGGATCGCTGATCCGGTACGTCGGCATCGGCTCGTCCAGCCAGGCCCGCTGGATCGCGACTCCGGTCTGCGCCTCGAGATGCGCGAGGCACAGCGGGATATCCGTGCCCGGCTCCGGTTCGGGCCCGATCGCCCACGCGGGCCGCGTGTCGAACCGCACCTCGTAGGGGTAGTACGCCGCCACCGAGTTGAATCGCGCCGTGATGCGGCCGTCCTTGGCCTCGGTCAGCTGCCCATCGGTGTTCTGGTTCCAGTACACGCTGAAGAAGTGGCCGCCGACCGAGCACCGCCTGGCGACCTCGGGGATCGAACCGGTCCAGCCGTTGCTTTCCAGCACGACGCTGAAGTCACCGACCCGGCGCAACTGGACGTGAAAGACGAGGTTCGGGTAGGAGTCGTTCTGGAGTTCGGCGGCCTCGAGGAAGGTGTGGTCTCCGAGTGCGGCTTCGGCTCCGTAGGCCTCCAGCAGCAACGTGTCCGGACACGTACTGACGGCGATCGTCGCGTCCATCGTGTTGGCCCAGTCGTACTCGGTCAGCTGACGGCCCACCAGTTGTCCATTCGAGGAGTGGGGCGGGGGTCGCCGTCGAGGGTGCGCTGTAGGCGGAAGAGGTACGCCGCGATGCCGGCCGCGCCCTGCATCCACCCCACGCCCGGCGCGAGCAGCGGCTCCTGGGCGGTGTGCTCGAGGAAGCGCCAGTAACCTTCGGGGTAGGCGTGGTGGAAGAGGGTGTCGCCCATCAGTACGGCGAATTCCAGGTCCCGCTGGTCGCCGTCGCGCTGCCATGCGTCGAGGAACGCGTCGCCGACACCCGCCGTACCGCAGCAGCGTCCGTCGTTGTCCCAAAACCCGGGGTGAAGGCGCTCGGGAATGCCGGAGTACCGCACGCCGTCCAGACAGCGCCGGCGCCACGTCTGCGGCGTCGTACCCGCGATCTCCGGTACGCCGGCGTACTCGAGGGCACTGAACGTCACCGCGGTCCCGGCGCCGCCGTGGCACCAGTTGAACGTGTATTCGTCCCCGTGCCGCTCCGCCCACGGAATCACCCGCGGCACCCGGAACCCGCGGTCGTCCGTGATCCCGAGCGTCACCAGATGCTCGGCCCCACGCCGCGACGCGTCGACGAGCTCCGGCCGGTCGAGTTCGACGCCGGCCACCGCGAGGACCGCCGCGATCCCCGCGAGCCCGTGCGAGAAGTTCGGCATCTGGGTCGGCTCGGCGGCGCAGAACCGGCGGGACACGAACTGCCAGTTGAGCCCGGTCGGCAGCTCCTCCCGCTCGCCGAGCAGCAGGTCCGCGGCCTGGTTGGCCAGCCGACCTCCGTCCTCACCGTGCCGTGACGCCCAGAGAGCCCCCAACAGAAGCGCACCGGTCCCCAGCGTGACGTCGTTGCAGACTGCGCCCTGGGAGTACCCATCGGCGTCGAGGAAGCTCTCGTGCCAGCCGTCGTCGGTCGCCAGCTCGAGCGCGCGATCGACAGCGGCTGCGCTGCCCGGCTCGCCGAGTGCGGTGAGGACGCCGATCGAGCTGACCAGGCCGTCGAAGAACGTGGTGGTCGTGGTCGTCGGAATCGTGGCGCGGAGCCGCTCGGCGATGCCCGTGGCCAGGTCCTGTTCGGGCTGCGTCCAGTCGCGGGTCAGGCGGATCTCGGCGAGCACGTACGCCAGTCCTCCGATCCCGCTGTGCATGCCGTCGACGAACTCGTCGGGCTTGTCGCCGTCACCGGATTCGGGGATCCACGGTGCGCCGTCGTCCCACCGGACCTGGCCCAGCACCCAGGACCAAGACGTTTCGGCTGCCTCGCCGTACCTCACGGCTTGGCGTTCCGGAGCCGGATGCCGCTCCACTCGAGCGTGCTGGCCACGGCCGCGGCCCAGAAGTCGTGCAACCGGTCCAGGACGCGCAACTGGATCCCGGCCTCCTCGTGCAGCGCGAACAGGTCGCCGACGCGTTCAGGCGGCCCCAGCGGCCGTACGTCGGTGGTCGCGACGACCGCGGCGTCGTGCGCGACGAAGTCGTCCGCGGGCAGCCGGTACGCGTACAGCTCGACCGAGCGCATCGCATCCAGCCAGCCGTACTCGACGGCGTGCACGCGGGTGCCGGAGCCGGCGCCGATGATCCGGTCGCGGTCCGCGGAGGTGGTGTTCGGTCCGACCCAGGCCATCGCCCGCGGGCAGTCGCGGGGGAACCAGTAGTCGGGCGCGCGGTCATGGCCGACCGCCCAGACGTACGGAGTGACCAAGCCGGCGGTCCTGGCGACGTACGGCCGGAAGATCTCGATGGTCGGATCCTCGGAGAAGTGCAGAACCTCGCCAGGTGCCGGACGCATGCGCCGCAGCATAGGCCACACCGGGCGTCGCTCGCCCGGGATTTGTTCAGCCGGCGGTGTACGGGTCCAGGCCGCAGTGGTCGCGCAGCCAGGGCGCCGGGTCGATCGGGTCGCCGCCGTCCGGCCGGACCTCGAAGTGCATGTGCGGGCCGGTGGTGTTGCCGGTCATGCCGACCGCGCCGACCTGGTCACCGGCGTACACGGTCTCGCCGACCGACACGCTGAACTTCGACATGTGGTTGTACCAGGTGACGGTGCCGTCCTCGTGCCGGACCTGGACCTGGCGGCCGTAGGGGCCGGCCCAGTCGGCGAAGATCACGACGCCCTTCATCACACTGCTGACCCGGGTGCCGATCGGGGCGGCGAAGTCGAGGCCCGTGTGGTTGTGGGCCCAGCGGCCGCCGCCCTGACCGAACGTCGCGGTGATGTGGTAGCCGGTGAGCATGATCTGGCAGCGGGTGGCGGACTCGCGCTGCTTCTTCTCGGCGGCCTCGGTCTTCGCCTTCGCGGCGGCCAGCGCGCTGGCGCGCTTGGCGGTGAGCGCCTGGGTGGCGGTCAGCTTCGCGGCCCGGGCCTTCGCCAGCGCGCTGGCGGCGGACTGCTTCTTGGTGGTCGTGTCGGCCAGCTGGACCCGGGAGGAGTCACGGGTGGCGAGCTGGCGCGCCTGGATGCGTGCCGTGGTGATACCGGACAGCTGCTGCCCACTGCTCAGGCTGAGCGCCGCGAGGTTGACCGCGGAGTTCGCCTGGGTCGGTGACGCCAGTGAGCTGTGGCTGAAGCCGACAGCTCCGGCGGCCGCGGCGAGCGCGGCGGTCAGTCCGACGATCTGGGTACTGCTGGGGGTATTACGCCTGGCAACGCGATGCTTGGCACTGTGACGTCCTGCGCCGGTCTTGCGCGCAGCGTTGCCTGGCGTGACGCGGTCTCCCGCGGCACGGTGCTGGGACACAACGTGGCCTTTCGGTCACAGGGGAGGGGCTTGAAGCTCTTTCGCATCCGGCCCGGAGGGTTTATTCCCCGGGAGGACTCACAGACCATAACGGAAGGGTCACGGGGTGACAAACCCCGCCACCCCTTTTTACGGCGCGCCTTCACGAAACTTTTGCATGCGCGCCTGCACGTGCATCCGCCGCAGGCGCCCACCTGGCTTCCTGGTCAGGCAGTTCTGGGTTCTTCGTCCAGGTGGGCCAGTACGCCGGTGATCCGGTGCACGACCTCGCCGTGGAACGGTAGCGACAGGTGGCCCACGCCGTGCACGCGGACGTTGCTCGCCGTCAGGTCCGGGTGCCGGATCCGGGCCCGGCGCTGCGGCACGATCAGCTGGTCGACGTCGCTGTAGAACGCGACGAACCGGGTCCGGCAGTCCGGGGCCGGCTCGTCGAGCTCGGCCATCAGGTCGCTGTCCGGCCGGACCTGCTTGACCAACGGCCACGGCAGCAGCTTGGCGGCCATGGTGCCCTGGTGCGGCGTGCCGAGCGTGACGCAGGTGTGCACGCGGGCGTCGCCGCCGAGTCGCTGGACGTAGTACCGCGCGATCAGCCCGCCGAGGCTGTGCCCGATGACGTGGATCTGGTCCGACCCGGACGCCTCGCAGATCGCCTCGATCTCGCGGCCCATCCGTTCGGCGGTACGGCGTACGTCCAGCGTCAGCGGTGAGTACGAGAACGTGTGGATGCTGCCGAACCCGCGACGGACCAGGTGCCGGCGCATCAGCGCGAAGATCGTGTGGTTGTCGATGATCCCGTGCGCGAGCAGGATCGGCGTACCGGCCGCCCGGACGTCGCTGACCAGCAGGCCGCGCTGTGCGGGCCCGAGACCGGCCAGGTTCAGCCGGGCGGGCAGGGCGGGGGTGCGGCCGACCAGGCCGAGCGGGTACATCGCGAGATGGGTGGTGAGCCAGCCGAGCTCGACGGCTGCGCCGTGCAGCACGCTCGGCGAGAGGGCGGAGCGGGCGCCGTACGCGAGTCCGTCCAGCGCTCCGCGGACGTCGTCCTGCCACGTACTACTCATGGCGACTCCTCACCAAACCAGACCCCCCGGTGGTCCGATCACTTTCAACGGTAACCGGTTCCCATCAAGCGTGTGGGCGAACACACGCGGCCGTGTCTTATCCGTGAGGAAGCGGGCAGGTTAGCCTGCGGACATGCCTGCTACGAGTCCGTTGCGCGTCGTCGTCGCCAAGCCCGGTCTGGACGGTCACGACCGCGGTGCCAAGGTTGTCGCCCGCGCCCTGCGGGACGCCGGCATGGAGGTGATCTACACCGGGCTGCACCAGACCCCGGAGCAGATCGTCGAGACCGCGATCGCCGAGGACGCGGACGCGATCGGGCTGTCGGTGCTGTCCGGCGCGCACATGACGCTGTTCAAGCGGGTCCGCGAGCTGCTCGCCGAGCGGGACGCCGACGACATCGTGGTGTTCGGCGGCGGCATCATCCCCGACGCCGACCTGCAGCCGCTGGCCGAGCTCGGCGTCCACAAGATCTTCACCCCGGGCGCGACCACTACCGAGATCGTCGAGTGGGTCCGGTCGAACGTCGGCGACGCCTCTGCCGCGCCTGCCGCGCCCGCCGCTCCGGTAGAGCCTGCCTGAGATCCCGCTGATCGTCGTACCGGAGTCGTGGATCCGCTCCGGAGCGTGATGGCGACTGCCCGGAGTCGTTCTGAACGGTCATGCCCGTTTCAGCAAGGTTACTAATCGGTAATACCGAATCGTTAGGAAATGCCCGGTTGTGCGGGCTTCCCAAACGCGGTCGCATACAGCCATGCGGCTGTCCGTTTCAGCAGACCGTCGGGCGAGGTTGTGTGTGGCTCAGAACACATCGGCCGGTTCTCGGTTACTGTCCGGACAGGGCGGATCGCAGCGCGGTGGGGGACTGTGAACCGCCGCCGCAGGACCCAAGCGATGTCCCATCGGGAGAGGGCAGGTAAACGATGAGGTTTGAACGATCACACGCACGCAGGACGGCGTTCGTCGCCGTCGCAGGCAGCCTCGCGCTGCTTGCCACCGCGTGTGGTAGTGGCGACAACGGAAGCAGTAGCAGCGGGGGCAGCTCGGCCGGAGCACTCGACGGCCGGGGCCCGATCACGTTTGCCACCGGCAAGGACACCTCCGGCTTCCTGCCGAAGCAGATCGAGGCATGGAACTCGTCGCACCCGAACGAGAAGGTCGAGCTGAAGGAGCTGCCGGAGAGCGCCGACGGGCAGCGCCAGCAGATGGTCCAGAACGCGCAGGCCAAGTCCGACGCGTTCACGGTGCTCAACATGGACGTGGTCTGGACCTCGGAGTTCGCCGCGAACCAGTGGATCACCCAGATCCCCGAGGACAAGGTGCCCGACCTGGGCAAGCTGATCCCGGCGACGGTCGAGACCGCGAAGTACCGCGACAAGCTGTACGGCGTGCCGATCACGTCCGACGGCGGCCTGCTGTACTACCGCAAGGACCTGCTGACCAAGGCCGGCATCACGACCGCGCCGGCGACCTGGGCCGACATGCTCACCGCCTGCCAGAAGGTCGCGGCGCTGCCCGAGGCCAAGGGCATGAGCTGCTACGCGGGCCAGTTCGAGAAGTACGAAGGCCTGACGGTCAACTTCTCCGAGGCGGTCAACTCGGCCGGCGGTGTGATCGTCGACAAGGACGGCAAGCCGAACGTCAACACCCCGGAGGCCAAGGCCGGCCTCGAGGAGCTGGTGAACGGCTTCAAGGCCGGCGCCATCCCGAAGGAAGCGATCACCTACAAGGAGGAGGAGAGCCGCCGCGCGTTCCAGGACGGCAAGCTGCTCTTCCTGCGCAACTGGCCGTACGTCTACGCGCTGGCGAACAAGACCGACGGCTCCTCGAAGGTCGCCGGCAAGTTCGCGGTGGCGCCGCTGCCGGGCAAGACCGGTCCGGGCGTCTCCTCGCTCGGTGGCCACGACTACGCGATCAACTCGTTCGCCAAGAACAAGGCGACCGCGATCGACTTCATCAACTTCATGGCCAGTGAAGCCCGCCAGAAGGCGAACCTGGAGGCGACCTCGCAGGCTCCGACCTGGCAGTCGCTGTACGACGACCCGACGCTGACCAAGCAGTTCCCGTACCTGGCCCCGCTGAAGGCCTCGATCCTGGGCGCGCAGCCGCGGCCGAAGGTGGTCAAGTACGGCGACGTCACCGCAGCCATCCAGGCGGCGGCGTACGGCGCTCTGAGCGGCACGACGGCGCCGGACAAGGCGCTCGCCGACCTGCAGACCAAGCTGCAGTCGCTGATCACGAACTGACCGTCGTGCCGGGGCCGGTGAGTGGTGATGTGCTGACCACCCACCGGCCCCGGCCAGTCCCTGCCGGGTTTCGCCCGGGAAACGAAGGAGTCTCAGGTGACTGCAACCGCGCCGGTCGTGGAGCGACCGGCCAAGAAACCGAAGCGCCAGCAGCGCTTCGACGAAGGGACCGGCCGGCTGGCCGCGATCCTGCTCTCCCCGACGCTGATCGTGCTCGGGCTCGTGGTGCTGTTCCCGATCATCTCGGCGCTGCGCGAGTCGCTGTTCCAGAGCGGCCAGCACCTGGATGCGAACGGGTTCGTCGTCCAGGGGTCGCAATGGGTCGGGCTGAAGAACTACGCCGACATCTTCCGCGGTGACACCGGCCACCGGTTCTGGAACGCCTTCTACAACACGACGTTCTTCACCGTGGTCTGCGTCGTACTGGAGACCATCCTCGGCGTCGCGATGGCGCTGATCATGCACAAGGCCTTCAAGGGCCGCGGCATCGTCCGGGCCAGCATCCTGGTGCCGTGGGCGATCCCGACCATCATCTCGGCGCTGCTGTGGAAGTGGATCTTCCAGGCCGACGGGATCTTCAACGCCATCATCGGCACCCAGGTGCTGTGGTCGACCGACGGCTGGCAGGCCAAGTTCTCGGTCGTGATCGCGGACACCTGGAAGACCGCACCGTTCATCGGCCTCCTGGTCCTGGCCGGGCTGCAGACCATCCCGGCCGAGGTCTACGAGGCCGCGAAGGTCGACGGTGCCAACGCGTGGAAGACGTTCCTGAGGATCACGCTGCCGCTGGTGAAGCCGGCGCTGCTGGTCGCGGTGCTGTTCCGGATCCTCGACACGCTGCGGATCTTCGACCTGCCGTTCGTGCTGGTCGGGGCGCACAAGAACTCGGTCGAGACGCTGTCGATGCTCGCGTTCGACGAGGCGTTCAACGTCAGGTTCGGACCCGCCGCGGCGTACGCGACCGTGCTGTTCCTGTACGTCGCCGTGGTCGCGTACATGTTCGTGAAGATCCTTGGAGCCGATGTGATTGGTGAGGCCAGGGCCAAGAAGCCGGGCGGTGGCAACGGCAAGCGCTGGCGGAAGAAGAACGCCGTCCAGGGTGCGTCGAACGCCACGGTCGGCGCTGTGACTGCTTCGGGTGGAGGTGGACAGTAATGGCTGCGGTAGCTCCCCAGCCGGCCGAGGCCGGCCCGCTGCGCCGGTGGGCGCCGCTGATCGGTGTCGCGGTCATCGTGCTCTACTGCCTGGCGCCGTTCTACTGGATGGTGGTCTCGGCGTTCCGCCGGCCGTCGGACCAGTTCTCGAACAAGATCATCCCGGCGCCGTTCTCGTTCCAGAACTTCAAGGACGTGTTCAGCGGGGACAACGGCTTCGGCCGGGGTCTGCTGAACAGCCTGATCGTGGCCGGGTCGGTGACGATCCTGACGCTGCTGATCGGCATGGTCGCGGCGTACACGCTCGCCCGCCTGGACTTCCGGGGCAAGAACATCGTGCTGGCGATCATCATCACCACGTCGATGTTCCCGGGGATCTCGCTGGTCGTTCCGCTGCTGAAGCTGTTCGTGAACATCCACTGGATCAACACCTACCAGGCGATGATCGTGCCCAGCCTGTCGTTCGCACTGCCGCTGGCGGTGTGGAACCTGACCGCGTTCTTCCGGCAGATGCCGCAGGAGCTCGAGCAGGCGGCGATGGTGGACGGCTGTACGCCGGCCCAGGCGTTCCGCAAGGTCATCATCCCGTTGGCGGCGCCCGGTGTGTTCACGACCGCGATCATCACGTTCATCGCGGCCTGGAACGAGTTCCTGATCGCGCTGAGCATGACCAACAAGAAGTCGATCCAGACCGCGAACGTGATCATCGCCCAGTTCACCGGCACCACCGGCCGCGACCAGCCGTTCGGCAGCCAGATGGCCGCCGGCGTGGTGGTCACGATCCCGCTCGTCATCGCCGTACTCCTCTTCCAGCGCCGCATCGTCGCAGGCCTGACCGCAGGCGGCGTGAAGTAACCCCTCGCTGAACAGGGAACGGCCGGAGCCCCAGGGCTCCGGCCGTTCTCGTTGTCAGGCCTCGAGCCAGACAGATGTGTCGGGCGGCAGTGTGCCGTCGGTAAGGGGCTCGCTGCTGAGCAGGACTTTCTGGTCGGCCGGCAGAGCGACCGCGGTGTCGCTGAGGTTCACGACGCAGCGGAAGCCGGGGGCGCGGGTGAAGGACAGGATGCCTTCGGGGGCGTCGGGGTCCCAGGTGAGGCGGCCTTCGCCGAGGGCGGGGTGGGCGCGGCGGATCCGGAGGGCCGTCTTGTAGAGGTTCAGGTGGCTGTCGGGGTCGTTCGCCTGGGCCTCGGCGGTCAGGTTCGCCCAGTCGGCCGGCTGCGGGAGCCAGGGCTGGCCGGTGCCCGGGCCGAAGCCGTACGGCGGTTCCGCGCCGGACCACGGCACCGGGACCCGGCAGCCGTCGCGACCGCGGACGGTGTGCCCGGAGCGCTCCCAGATCGGGTCGTCGAGCTTGTCCACCGGCAGGTCCTCGACCTCGGGCAGACCGAGTTCGTCACCCTGGTAGATGTACGCGCCGCCCGGCAGTGCCAGCTCCAGCAGTGCCGCCGCCCGTGCCCGGCGCAGGCCGAGTGCGAGATCCGTGGGTACGACGCCCGCACCCTCCAGCGCGTCCTTCAGGTCCCGTCCGTACCGCGTGCGGTGGCGGATCGTGTCGTGGTTGCTGAGCACCCACGTCGCCGGCGCGCCGACGGCCCACAGGTTCTCTGTGGTGTGGTCGATGACCTCGCGCAGCTCCTTCGCGTCCCACTTCGCCCGCAGCGCGTCGAAGTTGAACGCCGAGTGCAACTCGTTCGGCCGCACGTACTGCGCGAGCCGCTCGGCCGGCGACAGCCACGCCTCGGCCACGAAGACCCGCGGTCCCTGCGGCGTGCCGGCGTACTCGTCGGCGATCGCCCGCCAGCGCTGGTGGATGGTGTGCACCCCGGGCTGGTCGTAGAACGGGTTCCCGACGTACTTCTCCTTGGTCGGCTCGCCGTTCTCCAGCGGTACGTCGGGCAGCGCCGGGTCCTTGGCCATCGAGTCGGCGACGTCGATCCGGAACCCGTCGACGCCGCGGTCGAACCAGAACCGCAGGATCGAGTCGAACTCCTCGATCACCTTCGGGTGGTCCCAGTTCCAGTCCGGCTGGGAGATGTCGAACAGGTGCAGGTACCACTGGCCGTCCCCTGAGTCGTCACTGATCTGCTGCCACGCGCCGCCACCGAACGAGGCCGGCCAGTTCGTCGGCGGCCCGCCGTCCTTGGAATCGCGGAACCAGAACAGGTCGCGCTCCTCCGAGCCCTTGCCCGCCGCGAGCGCGGCCTTGAACCACGGGTGCTCCCAGGAGCAGTGGTTCGGGACCAGGTCGATCAGGATCCGCAGGCCGAGCGCGTGCGCCTCGGCGATCAGCGCGTCGGCGTCGGCGAGGGTGCCGAACTCCGGGTTGATCGCGCGGTAGTCGGAGACGTCGTACCCGCCGTCGAGCAGCGGGGACGGGTACCACGGGCTGATCCAGATCGCGTCGACTCCGAGGCCGGCGAGGTACGGCAGCCGGGCGCGGATCCCGTTCACGTCGCCGGTCCCGTCACCGTCCGCGTCGGCGAACGAGCGGGGGTACACCTGGTAGACGACGGCGCTGCGCCACCAGTCGTCAGCTGGTCTGATCACTGGATCGTTCATGCGGACCAGCCTGACACGAGGGCCGAAAGGCGTGTGACAGTCGTCTCAGCGCGGACCCCGGCTGTTGCTGCGCGGGCCGGGGTGGCTAGTCTCAGGCCGACGGAGCGCGCCGGCGACCGTGCCCTACTCATCGGGTCCAGCCCGCCTGCCGCGGCCTACTCGAACAGGCAGAGAGGGACCACAGTCGTGGACTTGATGGAATACCAGGCGAAGACCGTCTTCGCCAAGCACGGAGTGCGGACGACCGTAGGTGAGGTCGTCACGACTCCGGAAGAAGCCCGCGCGGCAGCCGAGAAGATCGGTGGCCGGGTGGTCGTGAAGGCCCAGGTCAAGACCGGCGGCCGCGGTAAGGCCGGCGGGGTGAAGCTGGCCAGTAGCCCGGACGAGGCGGAGGAGAAGGCCCGCGAGATCCTCGGGCTGGACATCAAGGGCCACGTCGTCAAGATCCTGAACATCGTGCCGGCCGCGGCGATCGGCGAGGAGTACTACTTCTCGTTCCTGGTCGACCGGGCGAACCGCAACTACCTGTGCATCGCCTCCGCCGCCGGCGGGATGGAGATCGAGGAGGTCGCGCACACCAACCCGGACGCGGTCGCGCAGATCTCGATCGACCCGGCCACCGGTGTGGACGAGGCCAAGGCGCGGGAGATCGCCACCGCGGCGAAGTACCCGGCCGACGTGATCGACGCCGTCGTACCGGAGATCGTCAAGCTGTACGAGGTGTTCATCGCCGAGGACGCGTCGCTGGTCGAGGTGAACCCGCTGGTCAAGCTCTCCGACGGCAACGTCGAGGCGCTGGACGGCAAGGTCACGCTGGACGAGAACGCGGACTTCCGGCACCCCGAGCACGCCGAGTTCGAGGACGTGTCGGCGGCCGACCCGCTGGAGGCGGCGGCCAAGGCCAAGGGCCTGAACTACGTGAAGCTGGACGGCTCGGTCGGCATCATCGGCAACGGCGCCGGCCTGGTCATGTCCACGCTGGACGTCGTCGCGTACGCCGGGGAGGAGTTCGGCGGGCAGAAGCCGGCCAACTTCCTGGACATCGGTGGTGGCGCGAGCGCCGAGGTGATGGCGAACGGCCTGGAGATCATCATCTCCGACCAGCAGGTGAAGAGCGTGTTCGTCAACGTCTTCGGCGGCATCACCGCCTGTGACGCGGTCGCGAACGGCATCGTGCAGGCGTTCGAGCTGCTGTCGAGCCGCGGTGAGGCCGTCACGAAGCCGCTGGTCGTCCGGCTGGACGGCAACAACGCCGAGGAAGGCCGCCGGATCCTCGACGAGGCCGGGCTGGCCGGCCTGGAGCGGGTCGACACGATGGACGGCGCCGCCAAGCGCGCCGCCGAGCTGGCTGCGAAGTAAGGGATCGCCGAACAATGTCTATCTTCCTGACCAAGGACAGCAAGGTCATCGTCCAGGGCATGACCGGCTCCGAGGGCACCAAGCACACCACCCGGATGCTTGCCTCGGGCACCAACATCGTCGGTGGCGTGAACCCGCGCAAGGCGGGCCAGAGCCAGGACTTCGACGGCAAGTCGGTCCCGGTGTTCGGCACCGTCGCGGACGCGGTCAAGGAGACCGGCGCGAACGTGTCGGTCATCTTCGTCCCGCCGAAGTTCACCAAGGACGCCGTACTGGAGGCCGTCGAGGCCGAGGTGCCGCTGGTCGTGGTGATCACCGAGGGCGTGCCGGTGCACGACACCGC
>DASXXB010000237.1:0-8437 GCA_036503355.1 Kribbella sp.
CATGCGCTGGCCGAGGAACTGTACGGCCGCGCCGGCGGGCTCGCCGACGTCCGCGCGATCCTCGAACCGGGCCTGATGCTCCACGAGGGCCTGCAGAAGAGCTCGCTCCTCGAACGCCTGCCCGGCCTCGCCGACGTCCTGCTCGAGATCAACCCGCTCGCGTCCGGCGACGTCGTCCTGATCGCCTCCAACTCCGGGCGCAACGCCGTACCGGTCGAATTCGCCCTCGGCGCCCGGGACCGCGGCGTCAAGGTGATCGCCCTGACCTCACTGGCCCACTCCACCGCGACCACGTCCCGCGCGCCGGGTGGCCAGCGCCTCTTCGAAACCGCCGACGTCGTCATCGACAACTGCGGCGTACCAGGCGACGCCCTCATCACCATCCCCGGTACGCCGGAACCGACCGGCGCCACGTCCACGCTCGTCGGAGCCCTACTCCTCCAGGCCCTGACCGTGGAAGTGGTCACCCGCCTGACCGAACGCGGCCAAACCCCCAACGTCCTCCGCAGCCTGAACGTATAGCCCACGCGTGCTCCCACCCACCCTCGGCTTATCGCCGAAGCATTTCTTTCCGCCGGGAGTTGTCGGCTATCGCCGAAGATTGCGAGCTGCCGCTCGCCTGCAACTGCTAATCCGCCCGCCCGTCAACCAGCGGACCGTGGTGGCAGGAATCGGATTGGCACCTGTGCTGTTTCAGCCTTGCCGTCAGCGGGGCCGTATGAACAGCAGGTAGGAAATTTGCTCGATGACTTCGAGCGGGTTGCAGATCCCCCAGACCAGAACGAGTCCCAGACGCGATTGAGCTTGCTCTTCAGTTCACCCGTAATCACGGGCGCCAGGGCAACTGGAATCCGGCGGCAGCCGGGGGCGGGTGGGAGCGCGCGGAGCTGACGCTTCCGAGGAGCGTAGCGACGAGAGAGCGGCTGCGTAGCACGCGTGGGCTGGCTGCATTCACCCTCGCCCGCTACACCGGATTCAGGTGGCGCGGTAGGCGACGGTTATGTCGTAGCGGTCGGAGCGGTACGTCGAGATGCCGAACTCGATGACCTGGTCGTTGGCGGTGCGGGGGGCGGAGGTGATGATCAGGCAGGGGGTGGTGCTGTCGATCTCGAGAAGTTCGGCGTCGGCGGGCTCGGGTGGGGCGGCGACGATGGAGGCGGAGACCATGCCGAGCGTCACGCCGTACCGGGTGGAGAGCTCGGTGTAGAGGGACTTCTCGGCGAAGTCGATCTCGTCCAGGCGCGGGTAGCGGTTCAGGGAGAGGGCGGTGCGCTCGATCGCCATCGGCTCGCCGTCGGCGGTGCGCAGCCGGACCAGGTGCAGGACCGGGGTGCCGATCGGCTCCTCGAGCTCGCGGGCCAGGTGGTCGTCGGCGGCACCGACGCGGTGCTCGATGACCTTGGCGCCGGGCTTGATGCCGCGGTTGATCATGTCCTGGCTGAACGACGACGCGAGCATCCGGGACGGACGCGGCTCGGCGACGAAAGTACCGCCGCCGGGGCGCCGGTTGGCCAGGCCCTCGGCCACGACGCGGTCGACCTCCTGCCGGACGGTCATCCGGGCGACGCCGAAGCGCTCGGCGAGGACACGCTCGGACGGCAGCACGGTGCCGACGGCCAGCGAGCGGGTGAGTTTCTCCAGGATCTCGCGGATCTGGTCACCCTTCGGGCGATCCGTGCGGAGCTCCGTGGGGAGCTCGGCGAGGTCGCCGGGGTTGTTCCGTGGGCGGGCCATGTGGTCAGTATCCCTGGGACTCTGCCCGGCAAACCGGTTGCCGGGGTACTCGGGCCGCGGCGTGTCCGACCGCGCGGGCTGTCCGTGACCACGCTGTCCCGGACCACCTTGTCAGCTCGACTGTAACGTCCGCCGGGACCTCACGGCCAGTGACCGTCCACAGCCTCAGCCAATTCACAGTCAGGGGTAGTTTTAACGCTATGACCCCGGGACAGTTCGTGCAGGAGACGTCACCGACCGGTGAGTGGAAGCGGCAGGGCAACAGATTCACCGGACGGATCAGCCGGGCCTCGACGTCCGCGGCCGGCGAAGGCCCGGACGACCAGGGGCGCTGGCCGGTCGAGCCGGGCAGGTACCGGTTGGTCGTCAGCCTGGCGTGTCCGTGGGCGCATCGCTCGATCATCGTCCGCCGGCTGCTCGGCCTGGAGGACGCGATCAGCCTCGCGGTCGTCGACCCGGTGCGCGACGAGCGCGGCTGGCGCTTCACCCTCGACCCGGACGGCCGCGACCCGGTGCTCGGTATCGAGTTCCTGTCCGAGGCGTACCTGCGGACCGATCCGTCGTACGACGGCCGCGTGACCGTTCCCGCGATCGTCGACACGAAGTCCGGCGAGGTCGTCACGAACGACTACCCGCAGATCACGCTCGACCTGTCGACAGAGTGGACCGACTTCCACCGCGCGGACGCCCCGCAGCTCATCCCGGCGGACAGCACCGCGAAGGCCGAGATGGATCAGCTGATCGAGGAGATCTACCGGGACGTGAACAACGGCGTCTACCGCTGCGGTTTCGCGACCAGCCAGGAGGCGTACGACGCGGCGTACGACGTCCTGTTCGCGCGTCTCGACGTACTCGAGGAGCGGCTGCAGGACCGGACGTACCTGCTCGGCGACACCCTCCGCGAGGTCGACGTCCGGTTGTTCACCACCCTGGTCCGCTTCGACGCGGTGTACCACGGCCACTTCAAGTGCAACCGTCAGAAGCTGACCGAGTTCCCGAACCTGTGGGCGTACGCGCGCCGCCTGTACCAGCTGCCCGGCTTCGGCGAGACCGTGGACTTCGACCACATCAAGCGGCACTACTACGTCACGCACGACAACATCAACCCGACCGGAATCGTCCCGAAGGGGCCGGACCCGAGGGCCTGGACCAGCTAGGCAGCGAGCCCGGAGAGCGCGGCGGCGACCGCGGCCTTGAGCTGTGCCCGGGTCGCCCCGGATCGCGAGCGCAGGTTGATCGCGTACGCGAGCAGCGTGAGCAGCTCGGCCGCCCCCGAGACCTCGACCCCGGCCCGCAACTCACCGTTGCCCTGCGCAACCTTCAGCGCAGCGGCCAGCGAATCCCGCAGTACGGCGTGATGCTCGGACAGCACCGCGCGTACGGCGTCCGGCGGGTTCTCGGCGTTCGCATTCGCCATCATGCACCCCCAGCCGGCGTACTCCCCGGACAGCCGCAACCGCAGCAGCTTGTCGAAGAACGACCGAACGGCGGCCAGGCCCCGGCCGTCGGCGGCCAACTGGTCGAACATCGGCCGGGACCGGTGGTCGAGATACCGGCGGGCGGCCGCGGCGTACAGGTCGTCCTTGCCGCCGAAAGCGTTGTACAGACTCGATCGCGACAGCCCGGTCGCGGCGACCACGTCCTGGATCCCGGTCGCCGCGCTCCCGCGCCGCCAGAACAGCTGCTCGGCGGTGGCCAGCGCCTCCGCCTCGTCGAAATGTTTGACATCCGGCATACCCGGCATCATATCTTGGAACGACCGATCCAAGATAGCGAGGAGTCGTGATGATCGACGTACTGGTGCTCGACGTCAACGAGACCCTGACCGACATGGAGCCGCTGCGCGACGGGTTCGAGGCCGTCGGCCTGCCCCGGCACAGCCTGGAGGCCTGGTTCGCGGCGACGTTGCGGGACGGCATGGCGCTGACCGCGGCCGGCGCCTACGCGAACTTCGGGGCACTGGCCGCCGAACTCCTCGAGACGCAACTCACCAGCGCCGGGACCGAACCGACCGAGGAAACCGTCCAGAAAGTGCTTTCCGGATTCACCCGGCTCCCGCTGCACGCCGACGTCGCGCCGGGACTGCGCGCGATCCACGAGGCCGGCGTCCGCATCGTCACGCTGACCAACGGGTCGGCGGCGATGTCCGAAAACGTGTTCCGCGACGGCGGGATTCTCCCGTTGCTTGAGCACCGGCTCGACGTGTCGACGCCGCAACGCTGGAAACCGCACCCCGACGCCTATCAGTACGCCGCCGAGGTCTGCGGAGTGCCCGTGGAACGGATGGGACTCGCCGCGGTTCACCCGTGGGACATCGACGGCGCCCGCCGCGCCGGCCTGCAGGGGTTCTACATCGACCGGCGGAAAACGCCGTACCCGAAGGCCTTCGAAAGCCCCGACCATATCGTTGCCGACTTCAACGAACTGGCAGAACTGCTTCAGGCGAAGGCGAAGTAGCGCAGCCAGAGGTACGGCGCCGCGACCAGGATCGTGATCGCGGTCATCACCACACCCTTGCGGGTGAAGGTCCAGAAACTGATCGGGTGCCCCGCGCGGAGCGCCAGCCCGATCACCACGACGTTCGCGCTGGCGCCGATCGCGGTGGCGTTTCCGCCGAAGTCGGCGCCGATCGCGAGCGCCCACCACAGCGCATGGGCCTGCGCCGGATCGGCGATGCCGTGGGTGAGGTCCAGGACGACCGGGCTCATCGTGGCGACGTACGGGATGTTGTCGATCACGCCGGACAGGACCGCCGACACGATCAGCACCAGCATCACGGCGAACACCGTGTGCCCGCCGGTCACCGATCCGACCCAGCCGGCCAGATGCTCGATTACGCCGGTCTTCACCAGCGCGCCGACCATCACGAACAGGCCGGCGAAGAACAGCAGCGTCTGCCACTCGACGGCGGACATGTAGTCCCGGGTCGGTACCTTCGAGATGAGTACCAGGACGCCGGCGCCGAGCAGCGCGACCACGGACGGCTCGACGTGGAACACCGCGTGCCCGACGAAACCGGTGAACACCAGCAGCAGCACCCCGCCGCATTTGATCAGCAGGCCGCGGTCCTGGATCGCTTCCTTCTCGTTCAGCCGCAGTACGTCGTCGACGCGATCGGGATCGACCGCGAACGAACCCTTGAACAGCCTCGGCAGAACCAGGGTGAACACCAGAAGCTCGAGTGCCACCAACGGGGTCAGGTGGATCAGGAAGTCGTTGAAGGTGAGGCCGGACCGGCTGGCGATGATGATGTTCGGCGGATCACCGATCAGGGTCGCCGCGCCGCCGATGTTCGAAGCCATCACCTCGGCGATCAGGAACGGCACGGGGTCGATGCCGAGCCGGTCGCAGACCAGCAGCGTGACCGGGGCGATCAGCAGCACGGTGGTCACGTTGTCCAGGAACGCGGACGCGGTCGCGGTGATCAGCGTGAGCAGGATCATCACCCGCAGCGGCGATCCCTTGGCCCGTTTGGCGGCCCAGATCGCGACGTACTCGAAGACTCCGGTACGCCGGAGTACGCCGACGATCACCATCATCCCGAACAGCAGGAAGACGACGTCCCAGTCGATCCCGGTGTCCGGCGAGTAGAACGCGTGGTCGGAATCGGTGACGCCCAGGGCCAGCAGGACGCCGGCGCCGCCGAGGGTCGCGAGCAGCTTGTGGGTCCACTCGGTCGCGATCAGCACATAGGCGACCACGAAGACCGCGACGGCGACCACCGTCATGCGGCCGGCCCCAGGACGCAGCGCACTAGTGCGGAGTGACGGCCAGCTCCAGCAGTCGGGAGGCGGTGATCGCGCCGACGATCCGTTGGTCGCGGACCACGGCGACCAGCGGGCACCGCAGGCGCGCCATCGTCGCGGCGATCTCCAGCAGCGTGTCGTCGTACGCGACGACCGGGATCTCCCGCGGTTCGTCGGGCAGCAGCTTGCGGACCGACAGGCCGCCCAGCTTGTCTGCCACGCGGTCCGCCAGCGGCTCGTCGATCACCCGGGCCAGCGACGGGTCGTCCTGCACGTAGCTCGGGACCAGGAACCGCACCACCTGCGAAGCGGGCAGGACGGCGTACGGCGATCCGTCGGGCCGGGTCACGATGATGCCCGGCAGGCGACGCGTCGCCAGCAGCCGAACGGCTTCCAGCGCGTCGTCGTCCAGGCTCACGACCGGGAACTCCTCGGCCATCTGCTCTCCGTGCACGCTGCGAGCGTACGCCGGATCTCGCGCACCCGGTGACGTCTCTCACAGCACTCTGACCCGGCATCGCAGGCCAACCCTGCCGCAAACCGGCTGCCCGGGCAAACACCAACCGGTAGAGTGGGTGGTGGTGCGCCGGGAAGTCTGGTCGGCTCCGTCCGACCGACCCCCGAAACGAAGGGCCGCTGATGAGCCAGCACCCCCGGATCCGGCAGAAGAAGCGCGCATTCCCCCGCATCCTCGGCCGCGAACGCGCCTTCCTCGCCGACACGCTGCGCGCCGAGACGACCGGCGGCCTGCTACTGCTCGCGGCCGCCGTGGTCGCGCTGGTCTGGGCGAACTCGCCGTGGCAGGACGCCTATCACCACGTGCGCGACACCCACCTCGGTCCGCTCACGGTCGAGGGCTGGGCGTCGGACGGCGCGCTGACCCTGTTCTTCTACCTTGCCGGGGTCGAGCTGAAGCGTGAGCTGGTCGTCGGCACGCTGTCGAAGCTCAGCGAGGCCGTCGTACCGGTGGTCGCGGCGCTCGCCGGAATGGTGCTTCCGGCAATCATCTATCTGGTCACGAACCTCGCCGCGGCGGGCGGCAACCCGCACGGCTGGGCGGTGCCGACGGCAACCGATATCGCGTTCGCGCTCGCCGTCCTCGCGATCGCCGGCTCTTCGCTGCCCAGCGCGCTGCGCGCGTTCCTGCTGACGCTGGCGGTGGTCGACGACTTCGGCGCGATCCTGATCATCGCAGTGTTCTTCTCGCACGGGTTCCACCTGCTGTCCCTGCTCGCGGCGGTCGCCCTGATCGCGGTCTGGTACGTCCTCCAGCGGCGTCGCGTCCGTACGCCGTTCCTCTACGTGCCGATCGCGCTCGCGGCCTGGTGGTTCATGCACGAGTCCGGGATCCACGCGACGATCGCCGGTGTCGCACTCGGGCTTGTCACCCGGGTGGTCGCGGACCCGGACGAGAAGGAGGCGCCGGCGGAGCGAATGGAGCACCGGCTGCGGCCGTGGTCCGCTGGTGTCGCCGTACCGCTGTTCGCGTTGTTCGCCGCAGGCGTGACGTTGAGCGGGAGCGCAGTACGGCAGATGCTCACCGACCCGGTCGCGATCGGCGTGGCGGCCGGGCTCGTGTTCGGGAAGGCGATCGGCGTGTTCGGCGGGTCGTGGCTGACGGCACGCTTCACGCGGGCCGAGCTGAACTCGGACCTCGCCTGGCGGGACGTCGGGGCGGTGTCTGTTCTGGCCGGTATCGGTTTCACGGTGGCCTTGCTGATCGCTCAGCTGGCCTTCGGGACTGATGCCGCCCAGGTCGAGCGCGCGAAGGCCGCCGTACTGATCGCTTCTGTTGTCGCCGCTCTGCTCGCCACCGTGCTTCTGGCTCGCCGGAACCGCGCGTACGCCGATTGACCTACGGCCGGTGACTGTAGTGTCGTGGCCACGGACGTGCGGGAAGGAGTTGCGATGTCGATGGGGCAGAACGGGGACGAGCCCACGGTCGGTCAGCTGGTCGCGAACGCCAGCAAGGACCTGTCCAGCCTGGTGCGCAGTGAGATCGAGCTCGCGAAGACCGAACTGAAGAAGACCGCGATCGCGGCCGGGACCGGAGCCGGCATGTTCGCGGCGGCCGGGTTCCTGGCGCTGCTCGCGGTCATCCTGCTGTGCATCGCGGCGGCGTACGGACTGACCGCGGCCGGCCTGCACCCGGCCATCGCGTTCCTGATCGTGGCCGGTGCCTTCCTGCTGATCGGCGCGGTCCTGGTGTTCATCGGGATGCGGGCGCTGAAGAGCGCGAAGGGCCCGCAGCGGACGATCGAGACCTCGAAGGAGTCGGTCGAGGCGCTGAAGGCGATCGGCAAGGGCGACGACGCTGACCCGACGTACGCGCTGCCTGAGCCGGGCGTACGGCGCTGAGCCCGGCGGGAGTCGTCGACCTGCTGGTCGACGGCCCCTGGTCGCACTCACTGGTCGCGGCCAACGGGGCCCGGTTCCACGTCGCGGAGTGTGGCGCGGCGGACGACCCGCTCGTACTGTTCCTGCACGGGTTTCCCGAGTTCTGGTGGGCGTGGCGGCATCAGCTGCCGGTGGTCGCGGCCGCCGGGTACCGCGCGGTCGCGATGGACCTGCGCGGGTACGGCGCCAGCGACAAGACGCCCCGCGGATACGACCCGTACACCGCGGCCGCCGACGTGTCCGGTGTGATCCGGTCGCTCGGTGCGGCCGACGCCGTGGTCGTCGGGCATGGGTGGGGCGGGTTAATCGGCTGGTCTGCCGCCGTACTGACACCGCGGCAGATCCGTGGACTGGCCGCAGTTTCCGCGCCGCACCCGCTCTTGCTGACCCGGTCCGGGCAGCCGAAGGGTCTGACACGGACCGCCTGGTTCCAGTTGCCGATCCTGCCCGAACGCCGGCTGCTCGCCCAGGACGGCATCCACATCGAACGCCTGCTCCGCGCCTGGGCCGCACCGGGCGGGACCTTCCCGGACGCCGAGGCGTCCCGGCGCTACCGCGCG